>CAZRQE010000037.1:0-27538 GCA_964602175.1 uncultured Gemmatimonadaceae bacterium
CCCGAGGGGAACACGTCGGCAGTGACGATCCGCCGGTTCGGCGTCCCGGTGCCGCCAGCCGCGCTCTGGTCGCCGGATGGCCGCTACGTCGCCACGCATCAGCTCGACCAGCGCGGCGTCCTGGAGATGCACCTGGTGCAGGGCGCTCCCGAGGACGGATCGAAGCGGCCGCGGCACTACGCGTACCGGTACGCGCTTCCCGGCGATTCGATCATTCCCATGGCCCACATGGTCATCGTGGACACGGAGACGGGCGCGGACAGCGAGGCGGGCGTGGACACGGAGACGGGCGCGGACAGCGACAGGGGTGCGGTGACGCGGCTGGACGCGGATCCGCTCAATTCCATCTTCCAGTCGCCCTTCACCTTCCAGAATGTGTGGTGGGCGGCGGACGGATCGGCCCTCTACACCCTTCGCTTCACAAGAGGCCAGAAGGCCATGAGCCTGGAGGCGGCCGACCCGGCGACGGGCCAGGTGCGCACGATTATCGAGGAGAGCTGCGCGACCTATTGCGAGGCCACCCCGTCCTTGGCGTCGCGCCCCAACGTGCGGATACTCGGCGGCGGCGACGAGGTCCTGTGGTGGTCCGAGCGGGACGGTTGGGGTCACCTGTATCTCTACGACGGGCGGACCGGCGAGTTGAAGCGCCAGGTGACGAGCGGTGCATGGCTGGTTCGGGAGATTCTGCATGTGGACGAGGCCGCGCGCACGCTGTGGTTCACCGCGAGCGGACGCGAAGGCGGCGACCCCTACTACATGCAGCTGTACAGCGTGGGGCTTGACGGCGGGGCGGTGCGCCGCCTCACAACGGAGGACTCCCAGCACCTTGTTGCAGCCAGCCCGGGCGGCGCCTGGTTCGTCGACACCCACGGCCGCATCGACACGGCCCCGGTGACCGTGCTGCGCGACCGGAGCGGCTCGGCCGTGATGACGCTCGAGACCGGGTCGCTGGAAGGCCTCGAGGCGCTGGGATGGAGCGCGCCCGAGATGGTCGTGACGAAGGCGCGGGACGGCGTGACCGACCTCTACGGCCTGATCGTCAAGCCCACCGGCTTCGACCCCGAGGCCGTGTATCCCGTGATCGACTACGTCTACCCGGGTCCCCAGACGGCGTGGGTGCCCAAGAGCATCGCCGATCCGCTGTCGCGGGTGCTGTGGGACGCGCAGGCGACGGCCGAACTGGGCGCGGTCGTGGTCGTTCTGGACGGGCTCGGCAAGCCCCTGCGCTCCAAGGCGTTCCACAATATCTCGTACGGCAATCTGCAGGACGCCGGCGGACTGGCGGACCACGTGTCGTCGATAAAGCAGCTGGCGGCGTCCAGGCCCTGGATGGACCTGGAGCGCGTCGGCGTCTACGGCTTCTCCGGGGGCGGATACATGTCCACCCACGCCATCCTGACCCAGCCGGACTTCTACACGGTGGCGGTCTCGGGGGCCGGCAACCACGACCAGCGCGGGTACATCGCGCTCTGGGGCGAACTGTACCACGGCCTGATGGACCCGGACGGCGCCAATTACATCCAGCAGGCCAACACGACGCACGCGGCCAACCTGACGGGCAAGCTCCTGCTGATCCACGGGGAGATGGACGACAACGTGAGCCCGGCGCTCACCATGCAGGTGGTGGACGCGCTGATCAAGGCGAACCGCACGTTCGACATGCTGATCCTGCCGAACCTGAATCACGGAGCCGGCGGCGACCCGTACTACGTCCGGCGACGGTGGGACTATTTCGTCGAACACTTGATGGGGGCGGAGCCGCCGGCAGACTATCGGGTGGTGCCGTCGTGAGGGGGGGTGGGGTCGTGGTGTGGAACGGAGCCTTGCGGTTGTATACAATATTGAGTACGTAGCTATTGCGGGCTTGCCGGACGGTGGCCTATCTTGCGACGCCGTTGAAGCAAGAGTCTCACCCACACTCACAGGAGAGAACCATGAGACCAAACTTCCGTTTGAAACAGCCCACACGACCGTTGTGGGGGCTCGCCGCGGCTGGTGCGGCGGGCTTCGTGGCCCTGGCGCTCGCCGTTGCGCCGCTGGCCGCTCAGAACACCATCACCGGCACGGTCGTGGACGGCGGCACCCAGCGCCCGCTCGGCGGTGCGCAGGTGCAGGTGGAAGGGACCAATCTCGGTGTCCTCACGGACAACCGGGGGCGGTTCCTCATCCTGAACGTCCCGACGGCCACGGTCACCGTGCGGGTCGTGATGATCGGCTACCGCGAGGCCACGGCCAGCGCGTCCAGCGGGCAGGCGGTCACCATCGAGCTGCAGGAGACCGCGATTTCGCTCGACGAGATTGTTGTGACCGGTGTGGTCGGCGAGCAGACGGCACGGGCGGTCGGCAACTCGATCGGCCAGGTCAACGCAGCCGAGCTCGAGGCGTTGGCTCCGGCCGCCGATGTGCAGCGCATGATCAGCGCGACCGTCCCGGGCGTGCGCGTCTCCATGGCCGGCGGCGAGATCGGTGCCGGCGGCTCCACGCGGATCCGGGGCGTCGCCAGTCTCTCGCTGGGTGCCCAGCCACTCGTGTATGTGGACGGCGTTCGCGTGAATGGACAGGAAAGCAACGCCGCCTTCGGATGGTACGCCTTCAACGGCAACTCGCAGCCTTCGCGCCTGGCCGACTTCAATCCGGATGAGATCGAGAGCATCGAGATCATCAAGGGCCCCGCGGCGGCGACGCTCTATGGGACGGAAGCCTCCAATGGCGTGATCCAGATCATCACCAAGAGGGGCCGGACGGGTGCGCCGAGGATCAACGTCACCATGAAGCAGGGCGCCAACTTCTATCCGAACGTCTACAACATGTTCCCCGAATCGTGGTACATGTGCGAAGGCGTGTCCCAAACGGTCGACGTGGACGATCGCCTGCGGTGCAACCCGGGAGAGGTTACTTCCTTCAACGTGCTGCAGATCGACCGTGACGTCTACGGCAACGAGTGGTTCCAAACGGGCCACTCGCAGTCGTACGGGGCGGACGTCACGGGTGGCACCCAGCAGATCACCTACTTTGTCTCGGCGGACTGGGACCGTGACGAGGGCGTCGTCTCGTACAACTGGAAAAACCGCATGAGCGGGCGCGCCAATCTGACCTACACCCCGTCCGAGAAGCTGGAACTGAACTTCGGTCTGGGCGCGATCCGCAGCAAGGCCCAGTCGGCGTCGGCCCAGCAGGCACTGCCAACGGCCATCATCTGGGCCTGCCCCTCGCCGGGCTGTGAAGCGGGTTCAGGGAAGCCCAGCGACATCGCCGGCGGGTTCCGGGGCTACATCGCCTATCTGCCCGAGGCCTACGAGGAAGACATCGAGGGCTTCCAGCACGTGGACCGCACGACTTTCTCGCTCGAAGCGCGTCACGAACCCTTCGAGTGGCTGACGCACCGGGCCATCGTGGGCGGCGACTTCAGCGGCGTCAGGAACTCCGAACTCTATCGTGCGACCGGGCGTCAACCCGCCGGGCAGTTCACGCCCTGGGGACGCAAGACGATCATCAACCTCAACACCAGCTACTTCTCGATCGACTACCAGGCGAACGGCATCTACGATTTCGGAGGCATGACCTTCACCACCTCAGGCGGCCTGCAGTATTACCAGCGGCAGGAGTCGTCGACGTTTGCCCACGGAGAGACTTTCCCGGTCGACGCGCTCGAGACGGTTTCGTCGGGCGCGACGAAGCAGGCCGAAGAGGATTTCCTCGAGAACAAGACCTTCGGCGTGTTCGTGCAGGAACAGGTTGCCATGGGCGACCGTCTCTTCCTGACCGGTGCCGTGCGTGGAGACGACAACAGCGCGTTCGGCACGAACTTCGACTTCGTCGTGTATCCGAAGCTGTCGGCGTCATACGTGATCAGCGACGAGCCGGCCTTCCAGGACATGCTGCCCGGGGTCAACACGCTGAAGCTGAGGGCGGCCTGGGGGAAAGCCGGTAAGCAGCCGGATGTCTTTGACGCGATCCAGACCTATACGCCCACGGTGGGTCCCGGGGGTGCCTCGGTCCTCACTCCCGAGAACATCGGCAACCCGGACCTCAAGCCCGAGGTCGGAACCGAGATCGAGCTGGGTTTCGATGCCGGCCTGATGGACGACCTGATTGGTCTTGAATTCACGGTCTACAGCCAGACGACGAACGACGCCCTGGTCCGTGTGCCCGTCATTCCCTCGAAGGGATTCCCCGGTGTCCAGTTCCGGAACATCGGACAGATCAGCAACAAGGGCATCGAGATCGGGATCAACGGGCAGGTGTACAACTCCTCCGCCTTCAGCGTGGATATGGGGGCCACGTTCTCCACCTTCGACAACGAGGTCACCGACCTCGGTGGTCAGCCTCCGATCGTACAGAGTTCCTCGAGCCTGAACCGGCAGTTCCACGTCGAGGGCTTCCCGCTGGGGAGCATGTTCTACAAGCGCGTGGTCAGCGCGCAGCTCGACGGCTCTGGCGGGCGCAACGTCGCGACCAACCTCATGTGCGAGGGTGGCGAGAAGGCCGGCGACTCCGACTTCTCGTGGGGAGGCGGTTCGCCCGTTCCCTGTGCCGACGCGCCAGAGGTGTACTGGGGTCAGCCGATTCCCAACATCGAAGGCGGCATCTACACGAACCTGCGCATCGGGCAGAACCTGTCGCTGTATGCGCTGGTCGACTATGTGGGGGGGCACCATCTGAGCCTGGGAGACGTCAGCGCGCAGCATCGGTTCTTCATCAATTCCAGGGCGATCCTCGAACGTACGGACCCCATTCTGCTGGGGTATGAGGCACTCGGTGCCGGGGGTCTCGCGCAGTCGGGCGTTGTGGCAGGCGACTTCATGAAGCTGCGGACGCTGTCGGCATCCTATACACTGCCGGAAGCCGTTGCCGAGATGATGTGGGCCAGCCGGGTCGCGATCACGGCTTCGGTCGACAACCTGTGGACGATCTGGCAGAAGTCGAAGGACTCTTTCGGGCACCCGATCATGGACATCGAGCGCGCCCGCCAGAGTCCCGGTCAGTTCGGGCTCAACGGCTACGTGCAGGAGGGTTGGCCACAGCTGACCCGGTTCGTGTCCACCGTCCGGTTCACCTTCTAGATCACAGGGAGAAATGAGAATGAAAGCAAGAAACAGACTGGTGGGTGCGGTGCTGTTCGCGGCTTCATCCCTTGTGTTCTCAGGGTGTAGCCTGGATGACATTCTGGCGGTGCATGTGCCCGGGAAGGTGCTGGAAGAGGCCTTGAACAGTTCGTCGCTGGCCGACGTGCTGACGACGGGTGTGGTCGCGGAGGTCGAGTGCAGCTGGAACCAGTACGTTGCCGGCGCAGCACACCACTCCGACGAATACGTGCCGACCTCGGGCAACCTCACAATGAGGAACTGGGGCCAGCGCAAGATCTACGCGTCCGATGCAGGGTATGCGCAGGGTACCTGCGGCGGCTGGGGCTATCCGATGTTTACGCCGCTGCACACGGCGCGTTTCCAGGCGGAGGACGTGTCAACGAGATTGGCGGGGTTCCCCGCTGACGAGGTGCCGAACGTTGCGTCCCTGCAAGCTTCAGTGGCCGTTTGGGGCGCATTTCCGCTGGTGGCGATGGGCGAGGGGTTCTGCCGCATGGCCATTGACGGGGGTTCCGTGATGCAGCCGGCCGAGGTGCAGGCCGAAGCCGAGCAGCGGTTCACTTCAGCGATCTCGCTGGCCCAGGCGGCCGGTGACGAGACGCTGGCCATGCAGGGCACTCTGGGGCGTGCGCGGGTTCGTGTTGCGCAGGGCAATTATGCCGGCGCGATCGCCGACGCGTCCCAGATCCCGGATGGGTTCATCGTCAACGTAAGCCGTGACGCTGCCGAGTCGCGACGCTACAACTACTACTTCGAGCGGTTGAACGCGCCAACGGGATTCCGGGCCCATGGTTCGGTGGCCGACAACTACCAGAATCTGACCATTGGCGCGGACGGAATGCCGATGGACGGCGGTGACGGGGTGAAGGACACACGCGTCAACGTCAAGACCGACGGCACGGAGGCCGCGGACTTTGCGACGATCCTGTACTATCACGACAAGTACAATTCGCGCAGCGACCCGCTCCCGCTGGTGCACTGGCACGAGGCCCGCATGTTCGAGGCCGAGGCGCTGGCCATGCAGGGCGATGTCGCGGGCGCATTGGGCAAGATCAACGGTCTCCGCATGGCTGCGGGGCTTCCGGAGGTCACCGCGGACGTGGGTGCCGGACAGATCATGGACTTGGTCAAGGAGGAGCGTCGTCGCCAGTTGTTCGTACTGGGCGGGCACCGCCTGCACGACATGCTGCGCTTCGACATACCGTTCCTGGGAGAACCCGGTTCGATCCATCCGAACGGTCTCGACCAGACCGGAGCGGAGTACGGCAACCTGACATGCTTCCAGCTCCCCGAAGTGGAGGTCAAGGGTAACGAGAACATCAGCAGCTGATATCGGCTGCAGGAGGTGTTTTCGGGGCTGCCGTCCGGCGACCGGGCGGCAGCCCCGTTCTCACTATGCGACGAGAGAGATTCAACCGCTCATCCAGAAAAAGGAGAAACCACATGAGACCCAGAGCGCGTTCAAGCCCGCTGTCTTCCCGTCGATTGCCGCGCGTGGTGGGCGGGATGGCCGGCGTGTTGGCCCTGGCGCTGTCCATCGCGCCGCTGGCCGCTCAGAACACCATCACCGGCGCGGTGGTGGACGGGAGCAACCAACGACCCCTTGTCGGCGCGCAGGTCGTGATCGACGGGACCGAACTCGGTGGTCTGACCGACAACCGGGGACGCTTTCTCATCCTGAACGTGCCATCGGGAACCGTCACGCTCCGCGTCCTCATGATCGGCTACCGGGAAGCGACGGCGCAGGCCAGCGCGGACCAGGCGGTGACGATCGAGCTCCAGGAGACCGCCATCTCCCTTGACGAGATCGTCGTCACCGGCACGGTGGGAGAGCAGCAGGCCCGATCCATCGGGAACGCCATCGGGCGCGTCGATGCGGCGGTGCTCCAGGAAAGGGCTCCGGTGGCGGAGGTGCAGCAACTCCTTTCGGCTACCGTCCCGGGTGTGCGGATCATGAACACGGGCGGCGCCATAGGAGAGGGCGGGGTCACACGCATTCGAGGCGTCGCCTCCCTGACGCTGGCGGCGACACCCATCGTCGTGGTGGACGGCATTCGCGTGAACGGCGACGATGGCGACGCGGGCCTGCTCTGCGGAGTGGGTGCCGATTGCGGTGACTCACCGTCCCGGATCAACGACTTCGACCCCGACGAGATCGAGAGCATCGAGGTGATCAAGGGACCCGCCGCCGCCACCCTTTACGGGACGGAAGCGTCGAACGGCGTGATCCAGATCATCACCAAGCGGGGAGCACGTGGTGCGCCCCAGGTGACGGCCCGCATGCGGCAGGGCGCGTCCTGGATGCCCAACCCGATCGATCTGGTGCCGCCCACCTACTACAGGAGCTCCTCGGGCGAGATCGTCGAGGTCAACGTTCTCCAGCACGACAAGGAAAACACCTTTGGTCTGCTGGACTGCGACTCCAGCATCTATACCGGGTGTCAGGCGAACGGTGGCCGCGACTGGTTCCGGACCGGCCACAACCAGTCGTACGGAGCGGACGTGAGCGGGGGCACCGAGACCGTGACCTACTACGTGAGCGGCGAGTTCGATCGGCAGGAAGGGCCGGTGCCCTACAACTGGCAGAACTCCCTGCGCGGCAGGGCGAACCTGACCTACGCTCCCAGCGAGGCACTGAGATTCGACTTCAGCCTCGGGGCAAACCGCTCCAAGCTGGAGTCCGCCTCGGCGCAGCAGCCGCTGCTGACGGCGGTGATCTGGTCCTGCCCGGCACCCGGCTGTGAGCCCGGAAGCGGTACGCCGCAGGCACTGGACGGACCCTCGCGGGGCTACATCGCCTATCTGCCCGAGGCGTACGAGGATGAAATCGAGGGAATCACCGATGTCGACAGAACGACATACAGCCTTCAGGCGCAATGGCGGCCAAGCGAATGGATGAACCACCGCCTGGTGTTCGGCGGCGACTTCGGCAATCGCACGAACTCCGAGCTGTATCTGGCCACCGGCAACCTCGGCAACTTCTTCAATACGGGCCAGAAGACGATCGTCAACGAGCGAACCTCGTACGTTTCGGCCGACTATCAGGTCAGCAGCCAGTGGTCGCCGATGGACAACGTGACGTTCAATACGGGCGGGGGCGTTCAGTACTATCAGAAGAAGTCCGAGATACTCTGGGGCCGGGGCACGACGTTCCCGGTGAAGTCCCTGGAGACGATCCCGTCAGGCTCGACGCGGAGTGCGAACGAGGACTACCGCGAGAACAAGACGTTCGGGGTCTTCCTCCAGGAGCAGATCGGTCTGGGGGACAGGCTGTTCATTACCGGGGCCGTGCGGGGTGACGACAACTCCGCCTTCGGAGAGAACTTCGACTTCGTGGTGTATCCCAAGCTGTCCGGTTCGTATGTGATTAGCGACGAGGACTTTTTCGCCGAGAGTGTCGGCTTCGTGCAGCAGCTCAAGCTGCGGGCCGCGTGGGGGAAGGCGGGCCGCCAGCCCGATGTCTTCGACGCGCTGAGGACGTATGAGCCCTCGGTGGGTCCTGGTGGAGCCTCCACGGTCACGCCGGAGAACATCGGCAACGCGGATCTGAAGCCGGAGGTGGGTACGGAAGTGGAGATCGGCTTCGACGCGAGCGTCCTGGACGACCGCGTGGGGCTGGAGTTCACCTGGTACGACCAGACGACCAGCGACGCTATTGTCTCCGTGCCGGCGCTGCCCTCGAACGGATTCCCCGGAGTGCAATTCCAGAACATCGGGGAGGTCAGGAACACGGGCATCGAAGTCGGCATCAACGCCAACGTCTTCAACTCGGAGAACCTCAGCGTCGACATCGGCGGCACCTTCTCGACGACAGAGAACGAGATATCGGACCTTGGCGGGCAGCCTGCGATCATCCAGTGGACTTCGGGCGGCCAGTACCATGTCCAGGGCCAACCGCTCGCCGGCATCTACCACAAGCGCGTGGTCAGCGCGACGATCGCGGACGGCAGTGCCAGCAACGTGATGTGCGAGGGCGGGGAAGTGCTTCCCAGCGCCGAGACGCAGAATCTTTCGCTGGGTGGCGGTGCTCCGGTGCCGTGTGCGGATGCTCCGAGCGTCTATTGGGGACAACCGGTTCCCGACAAGGAAGGTAGTGCCTACGCCAGCATCTCGATCGGCCGCAACTTCCAGCTGTACGGACTGGTCGACTATGTTGGCGGACGTACGCTGATCAGCGGCGACATCGCCGCGCAGCACCGCTTCTTCATCAATTCGAGAGCAATCCTGGAACGTACCGACCCGATCCTCCTCGGCTACGAGTCGCTCGGAGGGATCGGGCTCTGGCAGCCGGGGATCATCAGCGGGGACTTCGCGAAGCTGCGTACGGTCTCCGCCAGTTACACGCTGCCGGCCGAATGGGCGAGCCGTCTCAACGCGTCGCGGTTGAACCTCAATGTTGCCGTGAACAACCTGTTGACCCTCTGGGTGGGCGACGCCGAGAAATTCGGTGTGAAACAGATGGATCCCGAAGTAGCGAACCAGCTCGGCGGTTCCACGGCTGGACTCAGCGCCTACAATCAGGAAGGCTGGCCCCAGCTCAGGACCTTCACGACGACCCTCAGGATCACATTCTGATGTGGGCCCTGAACGAAGTAAACGACCAGATCGGGAGCGGTTCCATGACTACAAGAATCAGAAACGCCGCGCGGCGGGCCGCGATCGGCCTTCTGATGCCGGCCGTGTTATTGACGGCGGGATGCGACCTGGACGCGATCCTGGAGGTGGATATCCCGGGCAAGGTGGACGCGAATTCGCTGACCGATCCTGCGCTCGCCACCGTCCTGGTGAACTCGGTGATAGGAGATGCCGAGTGCGCCTGGAGCAACTTTGCCGCCGCGGCATCGCACCACTCGGACGAATGGATTCCGACATCGGGGAATCTCAACATGCGGGAGTGGGGACAGCGCAAGATGAGCTTGCAGTCTTCATCCGGAAGCCAACTGGCACAGGGCTCCTGCGCAAGCAACTACGGCATCTACACGCCGCTTCAGACCGCCAGGTTCCAGAACGAGGATGTCTTCTCAAAGCTGGCCGAATTCGATGCCGGGGACGTGCCGGACAAGGCACGGATGCAGGGGACCGTGCGCCTGTATGGAGGCTGGTCTCTGCTCGCGCTGGGTGAGGGCTTCTGCTCGATGGCGCTCGACGGTGGCGCGGAAATGCAGCCCGACCAGGTGTTTGCCGAGGCGGTGCAGAAGTTCACCGAGGCGATCAGCGGCGCCGGAGACCCCACCCGGGTCGCTGCGGCGTACGCCGGCCGGGCCCGCGCCAAGCTGGACATGGGAGATTGGTCCGGTGCGATTTCCGACGCGCAGCAGGTTCCGGAGGGCTTCATGTTCGCCGCCGACCGTGCCGCGGACAACGACAGGCGCATGAACCAGTTGCAGCGCCGGCTCAACGACACCAACGACGGGGTCAGCAAGCACGGATCCGTCGCGAACCACTTCAGGGATCTGACGGTGAGCGACGCCGGCGAGCTGACGCAGAACGACGGAATGCCGGATCCGAGGGTTCCGGTACGGACGATCGGCAACCAGGCCTTCGACTTCTCCACGATCCACTACTTCACGGACAAGTACACGTCGCGCGCCGATCCGGCGCCGATGGCGTCATGGGAGGCGGCTCAGTTGATTATCGCCGAGGCTTCGGCCCAGATGGGCGATGTGGCGATGGCCGTCGGCGCGATCAACACGCTGCGCGCGAAGTCGGGGTTGCCGGAGTGGGCGGGCGGGGCGTCCGCATCACAGGCGGACGTCATCGCCGCGGTGCTGGCGGAGCGCTCGCGGGAGCTGTTCGTGGAGCAGGCGTGGCGGTTCAACGACATGCTGCAGTACCGCGGTTCGGCCCAGCAGATCCCGTTCCTGGGCGAGCCGGGATCGATTCACCCGAATGGACTGGATCAGACCGGTGCCGAGTACGGTACCGTGACGTGTTGGGAACTGCCCCTGGTCGAGACCAACGGAAACGAGAATATCGGCTGACCAAAGGCGGGGGCGGGTCCGGCCATCGGACCCGCCCCCGCTCTATTTGCCCCTGCCTCCCCGCCGCGTCGTGATCAGCACGACGCCGTCCGCCGCGTCGGGCCCGTACTCGGCGCCCGCGGCCGGGCCCTTGAGAACCTCGATGCGCGCGATCGTTCCCGGGTCGATGAGTTCGAGAGCGCCCATGCCGCCGCCGAATCCGAGCGGTTCCACGCGAACGCCGTCGATGAATACGACGGGGTGCCGGTTGAAGCTGAAGCTTTTGGCGCCGCGCACCCGCAGATAGTATCCCGTTCCGACCGCGCCGCTGGTCCGAACCAGGGTCACGCCCGTAACGCCGTCCAGTACGTCGCGGACTCCCCGGCCGCCTTCGAGTTCTTCCTGCCGGATCGTCGCGTCCGGTATTTCCACCGACTGCATCGCGCGGGCCACGATCTCTTCCAATACGAAGGCGGGCGCCATCAGCTCGAAATCGCGGAGCAGGACCGCGGGCGCTTCCACGGTCAGGCGCTCTGCGATTCCCACATGCTCCGGGTGCGTGACACGCAGCACGGACACGCCCAGCGGCACCGAAAGCAGCGCGTACCGTCCGTCCACATCGGTCTCGTTCACGACGCTGGTGCCCACCACGCGCACCACCGCGCCTGCGACCGGCTCACCCGTCACGGCGGAGCGCACGACTCCCCGCAACGTGGCACCAATCTGTCCGGAAAGCGGCGGAGCAGCCGCCAGGAACAGCAATGCACCCGGCAACAGGATCGTGGTCTCGCGCAGGCGCACCCGCATGGGACGGTGGCCGGTCCTCGCTGACCGGCGCGCCGCGCTCCGGGACACCGGCCTCTTCCACAAGATCAATTCCTTCATGTCCAACCCTACGCTCGCCGTGGAATGCGAGTTACATCAACTTGCACTCGAAACCGTTAATCCGTGAAAATCCGCAAGTCAACTGCGGTTTTTCACGAATCTCTCTCGCAGAGACGGTGCGCGCCCAAGATCCTGCGCGCCCACCCCAGGGTCCTTTACATCAAGACCCCGCGCGTTCGAAGACGATGTCGGTGCCGTTCGGCTCGAACGGGATCGCCACGGCTCCCACCACGCCGTCGGCGTTCGTCGTGAAGGTCACGAGGCCCGTCACCGGCACGATGTTGGGCGGCGACGTGATCCGGAAGATGTCATAGTGGAAGTGCTCCAGGTCGAGCTCGAAGTCCTCGTAGACGATCACCAGTCCGCCGTCGCGCACGTGTATCGCCATCCCACCGTACCCGGCGTGCTCGTAGGTGCCCGCGTAGTCGGCCAGGGCATGGCTGGGCTGCGTGCCGGAAACGCGCTTCGCCTCCTGCTCGCGCCTTGTCCTTTCGGCGCGCGCGCGCTGTTCGTCGCGCAGTTCGAGGTTGCGCGCGTTCCAGTCCACCGGATCGAGGCCAAGGAGTCGGTCGTACACGTTGTAGGCGATCATGACCGGCACCGGGTTCATGTCGCCGGAACGGTTCGTGAGCACCATGACGCCGATTCTCTCGCGGGGCAGCCACGACATCGACGAGATGAAGCCGTCGATGCCGCCGCCGTGGGCGACCATCTTGTGGCCCCGGTAGCTGCTCACGCGCAACCCCAGACCGTAGCTGGCCTGGCCCAGTTCCGGGAACTCGGACTCGCCGGGCATGGCGAACTGCGGCTGTTGCATGGCGGCCGAAGTCTCTTCTGACAGCAGACGATGTCCTTCGAAGACGCCACCGTCCATGTGGGCCTGGATGTAGGCGAGCATCTCGGTCACGTTGGAATTGACGGACCCGGCCGGCCCGACCGCGTCGATGTTGCGGAAGGGCACGCGCGTCAGCGTCCCGTCCCTCAGCAGATAGGGAATCGCGTAGTCGCCCGATCCCGGCGAATCGCGCACCGATGTATTCGATCGCTCCATGCCCAGCGGCGTGAAAATCCGCTGGTCCATCAGGTCATCCCAGCCCTCGCCGGTGATCCTCTCCGTGAGGTAGCCGGCAGTCATGAACATGAGGTTCTGGTACTGGTACCGGCTGCGGAACGACGCGTTGGGCTCGAGGTACCGGAGCTTCGCGAAGATCTCCGCGCGGCTGCCCGTCCGCCCGTACCAGACATTGTCGTGGCGCGGGAGTCCGGACTGGTGGGTGACGAGGTCCCGGGGGGTCATCTCGGCGGTGGCGAATTCGTCGTGGAGCCGGAAGTCGGGCAGGTAGTCGCGCACGGGCCGGTCCCATTCCAGCTTCCCCTGGTCGACCAGCATGCCCATCAGCGTCACGGTGAACGACTTGCTGTTCGACCCGATGGCCATGGTCGTGTGTTCGGTGACCGGCAGTTCCGCCTCGATGTCCCGATAACCGAATCCCCTGGCCATCAGCACCTCGCCGTCGCGGATCACGCCCACCGCGACACCCGGAATCATCCAGTCCTCCATCACGCCGGCCACGAAGGCCTCGAATCCTGCAAACGGGTCTTCCGACTGGGTTCGCAGGGAGGTGGCGGCTTGGGCGGATCCGACGGAATGGGTGTCCTGCGCCGTCAGCGTGCACGGTGCCCAGGCCGCAACCGGCACCGCCAGCAGCATCGCAACGAGCCTGGACCGGGCCCCGCTCCGAATGATCCTCAGCTTGCTGTGGCCAGGCATGCACACCTCCTCGTGCGGTCGTCTCCGTACGAGTGAATGTACCGCCCGTTGCCGCTTGCCGTCAGCCCTCGTTGAGGATGCTCACCGGATCCACGCGGCTGGCGCGCCTGGCGGGGACGTAGGCGGCCAGCGTCGCAACGCCGGTCATCAGCAGAACGGCGCCCACCAGAATCAGAGGATCGAACGCTTCGACGCCGTGCACCAGGTTGCGCACGATGCGGGTGAGGAACACAGCCAGCGCGACGCCGATCGCGATGCCGGCCGCGAGCAGCGACAGACCTGCTTTCAGCATCATGCCGACGAGTCGGTCGGGTTCGGCACCGACCGAGATGCGGATGCCCAGTTCACGTCTTCGTGCCGCAACGCTGTAGGATACGATGCCGTATAGCCCGATGGCGGCCACAAGCAGCGCCAGCCCTCCCATGAGACTCACGGTCACCGCGGTGATCCGCCCCGGGAGCAACCTGAACGCGAGGTGCTGTTCCATCGTCTTCGCGTCGATCGCAATGACGTCGGGATCGAGCTCGGTCGCCATCTCCAGCATGACGGGGAGGAGGGTTGCGGGATCGGCGGCCGTGCGGGCGACGACGCGTCCATGCACGTAGGACATCTGGCTCGCGGGCCCGTACACGAGCGGACGGAGATCTTCGCCCAGACTGCGCACCTTGATGTCACCGACGACGCCGACGACGCGGACTTCCGTTCCGTCACGCGTGGTGTACGTCCCGCCCACGGCGCTGCGTCCGGGCCAGTAGGTCGCCGCCATCGCCTCGCTGACGATCGCAACCGGCGCGGACTTCATGTCGTCTTCCGCGTTGAAAAGCCGCCCTGCGACGATGGGGATTCCCACCGCTTCAAAATAGGCGCCGTCCACGCCGGCCCAGTCGATTTCGTGCCCGGTCCGTCCCGGTGGCGGCTCGATCCCGGGAACGTTGAGCGTCACGGTGGAGGTCGCCGTGCCGTCCAGGGGAACAATCGTGATGAACCCCGCCGAAACGACTTCGGGGAGCGCGGCTACACGAGCGAGATACGCGTCATGGAACGCGCGGCGTTCGTCGGGAGAACGGCCGCGCCCGGGTTCGAGCCAGACGATGGCAGCGGGATGCATGCCGAACCCGGGATCGACGCGTTGGGCCGTGGCCAGGCTGCGTGTGAAGAGCGCCGCCGCGACGAGGAGGACCACCGCGCCCGCAATCTGACTGATCGCCAGCACCGCCCGGACTCTGGCCGCGCGATGCGAACCGGCGGCGTTCTCGTCCTTGAGGGCACCCGAGGCATCGGTCCGCGTCGACCGGAGCGCGGGGGCCAGACCAAGCACCACGGCCGCCGCCAGGGTCACGCCGAGCGCGAATGCGAGCACTGTGGGATTGAGGCGCGTGTCCACCACGATGTCCACGGGAAGCGGCAGCCGGATGTTCAGGAGGAAGTCGACCAGGAAGAGCGAAAGGACCACTCCGGCGGTCCCTCCGGCTGCCGCCAGCATCACGCTCTCGGTCAGGAGGCTGCGGATCAGGCGGCCCCGTCCCGCCCCGAGGGCCATGCGCACCGCGATTTCGCGTCGCCGCCCTGCGGCGCGTGCCAGGAGAAAGCCGGTGAGGTTGACGCACGCGATGAGCAGCACGAGCACCGTGACACCGATCACCAGACCGGCGACGGGAATCAGCACTCCATCGACTGCGGGGTGGATGGGCGACGACAGGGTTGGCGTCATCACGATCCGTCGGTCCGCATAGCGATCGCCGTGGGATGTGATCAGCTCTGCGGCAAACGCGCCCAGCGCGGCCTCGGCCTCCATGCGCGTCACACCTGCGGCAAGGCGGGCCTTGACCATGAAGGACTCCTGACCTCGTCGCTCGAGGCTGCCCGGGCCATTCAGCGAGATCTGATCGGCCATCGACGCAAGTGCCCAGAAGTGCGGTCGCAGCACTGGCACGACGCCGTGAAAGTCCCGGGGCGCGACACCGACGATCGTGTACGGAAAGCCGTTCAGGCGCACGGCGCGGCCGACGACGCCGGGATCGGCGTTGAAGGACCGCCGCCAGTACGCATCGCTGAGGACCACGACCCGATCTGCACCGGCTACCGCGCCCTCGGTGGGCGCGAAAACCCTGCCCACCTGAGCCGAAATGCCCAGCACCTGGAAGTAGGGTCCGGCCACGAGTTCGTGAAGCAGGTCGTCACGCCGGCCGGAGTCGTCGCTGAAGCTCGCGATGTTGGGCATCACGCCGGTCATTCCGGCGAACACGGAACGGGTGGCGGCTTCCATGTCGCGGAACGTGGGGTACGAGAACGTGCCGAAGGCTTCGTCCGCCGCGACGAGGCGGATGTCGACCAGCTCTTCGGGATCCGCGTACGGGGGAGTGCGAAGCAGGAGCGCCTCGAAAAGTGCAAAGAACGCGGTGTTGCCTGCGACGCCCAGGGTGATCGTGATGAAGGCTACGGCGGTAAAGCCCGGCGCGCGGATCATTCGCCGCCAACCGAGCCTGATGTCCTGCAGAAGGCCGTCCAGCCAACCGCGCAACGCACCCCACCCGATACTGCCCGGCATATCCCCCCTTCGCTCATGCCGCTGTCGCCCCATCGGCCCACCCGTGTCCAAAATATCACGGACCGGAGCATCGGGTAACGTCTTCGAAGTCCGGGGATGTCCGTGGTGGTGACCCGGAAACACCGTGGCTCCCGGGAACGTCGCTACCGCGGCTCGAACTCCTCCTCGGAGAGCCGGTAGGCCTCGATCAATTCGGGGTCGGTCTCCGTGCCCAGGATCCGGCCGGCCAGATACTCCCCGATCACGGGTCCGAACTTGAAGCCTTCAGCCGATCCGCCTCCCGCCAGCCAGACATTGTCGAAGTCGGGGTGATGATCGAAAAAGAAGTTGGACGTCCGCGAAATCTCGTAGTGGCACGACCGCGTCTCGCTCACCGGAGCGTCGGCAAGCCCCGGGAAACGCTCACGCACGAAAGCCAGGGGGCTCTCGTATTCTTCCTCGCGGAGCCAGCGGCGGCTGGTGTCGGGATCGTCCGGCCCCCGCCCACCCCGCCGAACCCGGAATCCGCGGTTGTCGGGGCCCAGCGCGGGCCAGCCGGTCACGCCGGGGAAGTTGTAGCTGGGCAGATTGGGGTAGCTGTAGCGGTTGTCGCCGGGAGGCGTACGAAGATACAGGACGTTCCCCATGGGGATGCGCAACCGGTTGCCCATCAGTTCCGGGAACGCCTTGGGGAACCAGGGACCCAGCGCGAAGACGTAGGTCCCCGCCGACACCGGTTCGCCGGGTTCCAGCGCGAGCGCATCGAGCCGCGATGCGGTGGCGGGCCCCATCGTCGCCCTGGCGATCCTGATCGTGCCCCCCGCCTGTTCGAAGACGCGTGCCACCGATTCGATCGCCCGGCGGGCGCGGACAACCCCGGCATCCGGCTCCCAGAGGGCGACCGTGATGTCCGTGAGGTCGATCACCGGCCACCGCCGTCCGATCTCGTCCGCGTCCAGGACCTCGTACCTGACACCCGCTTCGTCCCAGTTGCTCCTGGTGTCTTCCATGAACTCGGTCCACTCGTCCCTCATGATCAGGTCCGACGTGGCGAAGAACACGCGCGGCAGGAGCAGTTCCCGTCCCTGTTCGTCCCACTCCTTCCACTTCTCGATGGCGCGTTTGGCCCACCGGGTCCACAGCAGGCCGTGACCCCGGTCGCCGTACCCGGTGCGCACGCCGCGCGTCTCGCCGCCCGATGTGGCCCGGGAGTTGGCGGGCCCGTACTGATCGATGAGGGCCACTTGCGCGCCGGCCCGTTGCAGGTTCAGGGCGGTCCAGGCGCCGAAGGCTCCGGCGCCGACCACGGCGACATCCGGCGTCTGCCGCGTGTGGATCGCCGGGGCACCGCTCCCCGTGGGCGGCAACGGCGAATCGGCGGTGTTTTCCTCGCCCTCAAGGGAGCCGATCCCGGCGAGCACCGCGCCGGTGCCGGCGGTGGCTGTCCGTACGAAGGTGCGGCGATCCAGCCTGCCCGAGCCCGCTCCACCCATCGGCCTCCCGGTTCCACTCATTGCGGATCCGGGCCGGGGGGAGCGATTCGTACCTCGCGCATCGGCGAGTCGGGGGCCAACTCCGACGATCCGGCGTCGTGTCCGTTGATGCTGAGGATATAGGCCACCACATCCAGGTAGACCTGCTCGTCCAGCCCTCCCGGGTTGTCATCGGGCATTGTGGAGCGCACGGTCCTGAAAAGGGAGTATACGGTCCGCCTTCCCCAATTGGACTGGAAGGTGCGGCCCCGGAATTCGCTCGTGGTGTGGCACTCGGAGCAGGTCTCGTCGAACGTCGTCTCGCCGCGGTCCGCCTGGATGTCGCTGAAGATCCCTTCGATGGGTGCTGCGGGTGGCTCCGCGGGGGTGTTCGCCTGCACCGCAGCTTCGGCGGGAGGGGGCGTCGCAGGAGGATTCCCGGGAGGAGCCGTTCCGGAGGGTGCCTCGGCCGGGCCGCCGGAAGCACAGCCCGCCATTGACAGGGTGATTGCTAGACAGAGCGCGTACGCGCCCCGGGCGTGACAGCGTGGCATGGACCGGACCGCCTCCCAGGATGTAGTGTATCACTCCGGTGCATCCCACACCGGACTCATTTCTGAATATAGGGAACCGAATCATGGAGAGCCGAAGCCCCGCGTACCGCCATTGCCTTTCCGCCGTGACCGCTTTGGCCGTCACGGTCCTGTCGACGACCGCGTGCAACGACCGGGACAGCTTGCCGCTGGCCGTCGGGGACGTCAACAGCATCATCGTCACCGCTTCTCCGGAATTGTGGGCCCAGGTCGAGCCCACGCTGCTTCCCGCGCTGGAAAGGCGCGTTTTCACGGTTCGTGACGAGAGGACCTTCAAGGTCACCTACCAGACCGCCGAGGAGGACGTCTGGTACCGGCTTCGCCTGCTGAAGCAGCAGCTCGTGATCGGGACGCCGGATGACCCGTGGATTGCGCCGGCACTGGCCAGGTTGGACGAGCCGGTCAGTCCGCCCACGATACTCCAGGTGGCGGACGTCTGGGCGCGGGAACAGCTGGTGACGGTGGTCGTGCTGCCCGACGAAACGGATGCCGCCGAGACCGTGGAGGCGCTGCTCCCGGAGCTGGCGGAGCAGTTTGACAGCCAGTACCGGGACTGGGTGCTGGCCAGGATGTTCACGACCGGACCCGATACGGCGCTGGCCCGAACGCTGAGGGAGGACCACCGCTTCAACCTCGTCGTGCCCTCGGTGTACCAGTACCGGACGCTCGACGGGATACACATGTTCCGCAACGACAATCCGGATCCATCGGAGCTGATCCGTCAGTTTGCGGTAACGTGGCAGAGTCCGGCGGTCGAACTCGACGCCGACGCCCTCCTCGAGTGGCGGGCGCGCATCGTGGACCAGTACTACAACTATCCGCAGTTCCTGAATCTGAGAAGGACGATCGAGTCCCGCGGATTGTTCCGCGGAAACCCGGTCCTGAGCGTGCAGGCCGTGTGGGAGAACCCTCCGGACGAGTATCCCGCGGCGGGCCCGTTCATTACGCGGTCGGTGACCTGCGCCGACCAGGATCGGACCTATCTGATCGATGCGTGGCTTTACGCGCCCGACCGCGAAAAATATGAATACATGATCCAGCTGGAGCAGATCCTCGGGTCTTTCCAGTGCACGTGACACCAGGAGTGCCAGGGAGACACCTGATGCAACTGCCGAAATCGCTTCCGACCGTCCTTCTCACGCAACGCCGCGCCATCTTCGCTGCCGCGGCAGCGCTGGCCCTGGGAGCCTGTGGCGCGCAGCCGGACGCGGGCTCCTCGGCCGGCGAATTCGGCGCCGAGGGTGTGGGCTACGCAAGTCCTGACCACGCCGGCCATGTGGCGGCCATCGACGAGATCGTCATGGCTCCCATCCGGGAAGGGCTCATCGCGGGCGCGTCGGTCGCGGTCGTCCAAGGGGGCGAGCCCGTGGCGTTCCGGGGATACGGCTGGGCGAACCTGCAACTGGACGTCCCCACGCCCGAAGACGCGATCTACGAGATCGGCTCGGTCACCAAGCAGTTCACCTCGGTCGGCCTGCTCCAGGCACAGGCGGAGGGGCTCGTCGACCTGGACGCGGACATGAGCACCTATCTGCCGGACTTCCCCACCCAGGGGAACAGCATCACCGTGCGGGAACTGCTCGATCACACGTCGGGGATTCGGGGCTACACCGAAATGGCGGCCGCCCGGCCCTACTTCGTGCGGCGTGTCCCGCGCGATACGCTGCTGGCGCTCGTCGGCGAGCATCCGTTCGACTTCCCCACGGGCGAGCACGAGATCTACAACAACTCCGCCTACTACCTTGCCGGGATGATTCTCGAGGAGGTGACCGGCATCACCTACGAGGACTACGTCGAACAGCGGATCTTCGCCGAGCTGGGCATGGACCGCTCGCACTACTGCAGCGAGACCGAGATCCAGAAGGGCAAGGTGGACGGGTACGATGTCGGCGAGAACGGCCTGGGCAACAAGGGCTTCATCGTCCACAACATCCCGTACGCGGCCGGCTCGCTGTGCTCCAGTGCGCGCGACCTGGCGACGTGGCTGGGCGCTCTGCACGGTGGCGACGTGCTCGAAGACGATGCGTACGCCCAGCTCACCGAGCCCGGCGACCTCAACGACGGCACGAAGACCCGCTACGCCCTCGGCCTGGCGACCAGCGACTTCCTGGGCCACCGCGCACTGCATCACGGGGGCGGGATCAACGGCTTCCTTACCGAGTCGCTGCACCTGGTCGACGAGGACCTCACGGTCGTGGTTCTGGTGAACACCGCGGGTCCGCCCGGTCCGACGGCGCTGGCGGAGCAGATCGTCGAGCTGATGGTCGGGGACGCCACTCCGGAGCCGATGGCCTTCGACGGCGATCTCGCCTGGTTCGAGGGGACCTACTCGGGCCCGGCCCGGGGTGGCCACGCCGCGCTCCGCATCGCCGCGGACGGGGACGTCCTCACCGCCACCGCCGTAATGATGGGCGACCAGGATATTCCCGAGGAGGGCCAGGAGGCCGATACGCTCGACTACCACGGCGGCATGACGTTCGGCAACGGTGGCGCGCGCCTGACCTTCGAGGGCGGCGAGGCCAACGCGACAATTCTGCGGTGGGACGTGGTGTCGGGGTACACCGTGATGTCGAGGCGGTAGCGTTGTCCTTCGTCCACCTTCACACACATTCGGAGTACTCGCTTCTCGACGGCGCAAATCGCCTGAAGGACCTGGTCAAAAAGGCGTGCGAGTTCGAGATGCCGGCGCTGGCCCTGACCGACCACGGCTGCCTGTACGGCGCCTGGACGTTCCAGAAGCTCGCGCGCAAGGCGGGGATCAAGCCGATCATCGGCATGGAGGCGTACGTCGCGCCCGGCGACCGGAGGGAGCGAGCCCGGTCGGGGCAGGGCGGGAAGGCGCACTATCACCTGGTGCTGCTGGCCCGCGACGCGGAGGGTTACCGCAACCTCATCAAGCTCTCGTCGATCGGGTACACCGAGGGCTTCTACTACCGCCCCCGCCTGGACCGGGACACGCTGGCCCGCCACTCCGAAGGGCTCATCGTGAGTTCGGCGTGCATGGCCGGCGAACTGGCGCGGCACCTGAACGCCGGCAACGACGACGGCGCACGCAAGGTGGCGGACTGGTATGCCAATGCCTTCCCCGACCGCTACTACCTGGAGGTGCAGGCCCACGGGACGCCGGGCCAGGCGGAAATCAACAAGAAGATCTTCGCCCTCGCCGACGACATGGGCCTCCCCGTCGTCGCAACCAACGACGCCCACTTCCTGCAGCACGACCATCACGCGGCCCACGACATCCTGGTGTGCATCGGGACCGCGAAGAACCACGACGACGAAGACCGCCTGACGTACGACGACGGCCTCTACTTCAAGAGCCACGAGGAGATGGCGGCGGCCTTCCCCGGCCGGCCGGATGTGATCGAGAACACCCTGAAGATCGCGGACGAGGTCTCTCTGACCCTGGAGAAGAAATACCATCTGCCGCGATTCCCCCTGCCGGAGCCCTTCAGCGACGACAACGAATACCTGGTGCACCTGGCCGAGGCGGGTGCGAGAGAGCGGTATGCGTCCGCGTCGGGTGCCGAAGCCCCGGCGGAGCACGACCCCCTTCCCGAGCACGTCCGTGAACGGCTCGACTATGAGCTCGCGGTCATTCTGAAGACGGGCTATGCGGGCTACTTCCTCATTACCTGGGACTTCATTCGCTGGGCGCGCGAGAACGGCATCCCGGTCGGTCCGGGACGGGGCTCCGCGGCGGGGTCCCTGGTGTCCTATGCGCTGCGAATCACCGATCTGGACCCGATCGAATACGGGCTCCTGTTCGAACGCTTCCTCAATCCCGAGCGGATCTCGATGCCCGACATCGACATCGACTTCTGCTACGAGCGCCGGGGCGAGGTGATCGAGTACGTGCGGCGGAAGTACGGTCGTGACGCCGTCGGGCAGATCATCACCTTCGGAACGATGAAGAGCCGGGCGGTGATCCGGGACGTGGGCCGGGTCCTCGGCTTCGAGGTGGGCGAGACCGACCGGATCGCCAAGAAGATCCCGAACCAGCCGGGCCAGAGCTACACGGTGGCCGAGGCGGTGAAGCAGATCCGGGACGTGAAGGCGCTGTACGAATCCGACGACCGTCACAGGAGGCTGTTCGACTACTCGATCACCCTGGAGGGCCTGTCGCGCCACGCGTCGGTGCACGCCGCCGGCGTAGTGATCGCTCCCGGTCCGCTCAGCGACTACGTGCCCATCTGCACGCAGGGCAAGGGGAGCCGCAACGGGGGTGGCGGCAGGGCGCAGGCAACCGGAGCCGAGGACGGCCCCGACATCGTCACGCAGTACGACATGAACTGCCTCGAGGATGCCGGGATGCTCAAGATGGACTTCCTGGGCCTCAAGACGCTCACCGTGATCCATGACGCCGTGCAGGCGGTAAAGGATCGCCTGGGCCGGTTCCGCCACCCGGAGACGGGCACCGTGTACGAGTCCGACGCGATGGACGACGTGCCGCTCAACGAGGTGGAGGTCTATCGCATGCTCGCCAGCGGCGGCACATCGGGAGTCTTCCAGTTCGAATCCAACCTTGCCCTGGACAAGTTGCGCGCCATGCGCTGCGACCGATTCGACGACCTGGTGGCGACCAACGCGCTCATCCGCCCCGGGCCCCTCGACTCGGGCATGACCGACAAGTACATCCAGCGCAAGCTCGGCCGCGAGCCGGTGTCGTACCCCGCGCCCGGTCTGGAGCACATCCTGGAGCCCACGTACGGCATCATCGTGTACCAGGAGCAGGTGATGCTGATCGCGAGCGACCTCGCGGGCTACTCGCTCGCGGAAGCGGACGTGCTGCGCAAGGCGATGGGGAAGAAGGATGCGGAGCTGATCCGCGCGGAACTGGATCGCTTCCAGGGCAGGGTCACGGAACGCGGATTGCCGCGGGGTACCGCCACCGGGCTCGCCGGGCAGATCGAGACCTTCGGCCGGTACGGCTTCAACAAGTCCCATTCCGTCGCGTACTCGCTTCTTTCGTACAAGACGGCGTGGCTGAAGCGCTACTATCCGGCCGAGTTCATGGCCGCACTGCTGTCGTCCGTCCTCGACAAGACCGACGATGTGGTGAAGTACATCGGCGAGTGCCGGGATCTGGGCCGGTACCACCCCGCCCTCGAAGACGGTCTCGTGGTCCTGGCTCCCGACGTCAACGAGAGCGGCTGGAAGTTCACGGCCGTAGGAACCGGCACGATCCGGTTCGGGCTCGGAGCCGTGCGGGGTGTCGGCGCCGCCGCCGTGCAGTCGATCCTGGGCGCGCGTTCGCAGGGCGGGCCGTTCGAAAGCCTCTTCGACTTCCTCAAGCGGATCGACCTGAGGGCGGTGAACAAGCGGGCGTGCGAGGCGCTGATCGCGTCCGGTGCGCTCGACTCGTGTGGCCATCGCGCCCAGTTGCTTGCAGGTCTCGACGCGGCATACGGCGAGGTCATGGCGCTTGTGCACGAAGCCGAGCTCGGCCAGGGATCGCTGTTCGGCGGCGGTGGCCTGGAGCGTCCCGTACCCGCGCTGCCAACGGTGCCCGAATGGGGCGACCGGGAGCGCCTGACCCGCGAGAAGGTGGCGCTCGGCTTCTTCATATCGGGTCACCCGCTCGACCGCTACCGGGAAATCGCGAAAGCGTTCGATGAGGTGGGCGCGATGAAGGACAGAATGGGCGACTCCGTCGAGATGGCCTGCGTGGTCACGGCCGTCGCGCGCCAGGTGTCCCGCCGTGACGGTTCGGAGTGGGCGAAGATCACCGTCGAGGGTTTTCACGGCACCGCGACGGTCCTCGCGTTCAAGGACGTGTGGCAGAGCTACAAGGGCACGGTCGAGACCGACGCCGTGGTGCTGCTGCGCGGCAAGGTGAGCGACCGCGACCGCGATGAAGGAGATCCCCCGGTCTTCCTCGATTCCGCCGAACCCCTCGGGCAGGTGCGCGGCAGCGGCCGTCTGGCGGTGCGGATCGACCTCGGCGGGCACGAATCGCTGGCGGACGACACCTTCGCGTCCGCCCGCGCGGTCGCCGACGCACACCCCGGAGCCGCCCCCGTCGAGGTGGTCCTCACCGAGTCGAACGGATCGGGCGCGCCTCGCCTGAGGTCGCGGTCGCTGAGGGTTTCGCCGGACCGTGAGACCATCCGAGCCCTCGAGGGCCTCTTTGGCAAGGGACGCGTCGGCCTGGCGAGGGTATGAATTCCGGGGACCGGATACTCGTAGAGATTAAGATGGGGGTACCCGTAATGTGGCCCGCAGCACGTCCGTGGAAGAGAGACGAAGCATGAGAAGTCTGTTGATTTGCGCGATCATCGCGCTCGCGCCGCTCGGTACGCCACCTCAGGTGCAGGGACAGGAGACGGAGCAGGGGACCGCCGACCCGTCCGCGTTCGTGGGCAATTGGGTGGGATCGCTGAACGTGGGCACGGTGCAGTTGCGCATGCGTTTCGAAATCGGCGAGAGCGGGGGAGAGCTGACCGCGACGGTGTTCTCGCTGGACCAGGGCAATGCCCAGGTGCCGGTCGAGTCCGTGACCCTGACGGGCGCCACGGTGACCATCGCGATGCCGGTGGCGGGGGCCACGTTCGAGGGCACGCTGTCGGCGGACGGCAACAGCATCGAGGGGTCTTTTGCCCAAATGGGAAGTACGCTGACCCTGAATCTGGAGCGAACCGACGAGGAAGTGACCGAGATGCGTCGTCCCCAGGACCCGGTCGAGCCGTTCCCCTACCTGTCGGAAGATGTCAGCTACCCCAACCCGGACGGTGGCCATACGCTGGCGGGTACCTTTACCAGGCCCGAATCCGGCGGCCCCTTTCCGGCCGTGATCCTGATCTCGGGCTCGGGTCCCCAGGACCGGAACGAGGCCCTGCTGGGACACCGTCCCTTCCTGGTACTGTCCGACCACCTTACGCGTCGCGGAGTCGCGGTCCTGCGCTTCGATGATCGCGGCGTCGGCGAGTCCACGGGCAACTTCGCCGCCGCCACCTCACGCGACTTCGCCTCGGACGTGCTGGCCGGCGTCGGCTACCTGAAGACGCGGGACGACGTGGATGCGGGTGCGATCGGACTCGCCGGACACTCCGAGGGGGGCCTGATCGCACCCATGGTGGCCGTCGAGTCCGATGATGTCGCCTACATCGTGCTGATGGCGGGGCCGGGCGTGAACGGGGAACAAATCCTCTACGCGCAGGGGGAGCTGATCGCGCGGGCGAACGGCGCTTCCCGGCAAGCGGTCGACCAGAACCGGGAGCTCCAGCGCGCCATGTTCGCGGTCCTCAAGGCGGAACCCGACGTCGAGCGCGCCGGGGAACTGCTTGCCGACCTGGTGCGCGCGGCCCTGGAAGAGGCAGGTGAGGAGGTGCGCGCGCAGGCCGGAATCACCGACGACGCTACCCTCGACGCTGCGGTGACGGCCCAGGTCCAGTCCGTGAACACGCCCTGGTTCCGCTACTTCCTGACCTACGAACCGGCGGAGACGATCGAACGGGTCACGGTCCCGGTCCTGGCAATCAACGGCGAGCGGGACCTGCAGGTGCCGTACGAGGAGAACCTGCGCGAAATCGAGGCGGCGCTCCGGCGCGGCGGGAACACGGAATACGAGATGCACGCACTGCCCGGCCTCAACCACCTGTTCCAATACTCCGACACCGGGTCGCCGGCCGAGTACCAGGCGATCGAGGAGACATGGTCGGTCGAGGTCATGGAGCTCATCGCGGACTGGATCCTGGAGACGGTGGAGGGCTAGCCGCCCGGGGAACCGAATTCCGCCGGCATTCGGCTAGCCACGGAACCGGGAGGCGCGCAGCCGCTCCGCCCGTTGCCAAAGTCCGGGTGCACCCAGCGCGTCCGCCAGGTCTCGAAAACCGTCGGCGGCGCCGCGCCACTCCAGTTCATCCACGTCCTCGAAAAGGGCCGCGCTGTCGCGCAGCGTCGCGAGGTCGCGGAACAGGAAGGCCGCGGCCCGATTCGCCCTGAGTGACGCCGCCAGCCGCTTCGCGCCCCGCACGCTGACGTCCCAGCGGACGGGGTGCCCCGGGATGTTCTCCAGGTGACCGTAGCGGGCCAGCACCGTCGCGGTGGACTTCGCCCCCCAGCCCGGCACCCCCGGAAACCCGTCCGCGCTGTCTCCCACCAGTGCCAGGTAGTCGGGGATGCTTGCAGGGGCTACGCCGAACCTGGCGACCACGCCCCGCTCGTCGCGCACTTCGTTCTTCCGGCGGTCCAGTTGCACCACGCGGTCGCCGACCACGCACTGCGCCAGGTCCTTGTCGGGCGTGCAGATGAACACCCGCTGCACGCGCGGGTCACGGCGGGCCCGGGCCGCGCCCGACGCGAGGCCGTCGTCCGCCTCCAGGTCCTTCATCGCCCAGACGGGCACGCCCATGGCCGTGAGCGCTTCCTCCAGGGGGTGGAACTGGGCCAGCAGCTCGGGATCGATTCCCGCGCCCGTCTTGTAGCCGGGCCAGAGGTCGTTGCGGAACGACTCGATCACGTGGTCCGTAGCGACCGCCATGTGGGTGGCTCCCCGCTCCAGCATGCCGAGCAGCGACGCGAGCACGCCGCGCATGCCCCCCACCTCACGCCCCGCCGAGTCCGTCGCGGAAGGTGCGCCGAAGTGGTGCCGGAAGAGTTCGTAGGTGCCGTCTACGAGGTGGATGTTCAAGGGCTGGACGCGTACAATGCTGAGGCTGACAACTGCAGGACGCCCACAGTCGCCCCTCGTCGTAACGAGCGCAACAAGGAGCCAACCGATGACCGCCATGCCCAGCCTCCGACACCTTCGCGTGATCGCCATCGCGATCCTTGCAATCCCGCTCCCGGCGACCGCCCAGGAGAGCCACGCCGACGATCTGCTCACGGTGGGGCATTACCTGGACATGGAGCGCGTGGGCGATCCGCAGATCTCGCCGGACGGCAGCCGGATCGTCTTTGCCAGGTCGTGGGTCAACAAGATGGAAGACCGCTTCGAATCCGAGATCCGGATCATGGATGCGGACGGGGGCCGCCAACGCCTCCTGCTGAAGGGTTCGAATCCGCGGTGGTCTCCGGATGGCACCCGCATCGCGTACCTTGCGCCGGGCGATCCCTCGGGGCAGCAGATCTGGGTGCGCTGGATGGACGCGGAGGGCCCCCCCACGCAGGTCACACGCGAGACGGAAGCCCCGAGCAACTTCCAGTGGTCCCCCGATGGGGAATACATCTACTTCCAGCGCTTCGTGGCGCACCCGAATCCCTGGCCGATCGATCTGCCGGCGCCTCCGGAGGGTGCGAGTT
>CAZRQE010000038.1:0-9444 GCA_964602175.1 uncultured Gemmatimonadaceae bacterium
ACGCAGTGAGCAGGCCCGGGAGGCGGCCATGATGAACGACATGATGACCCGTTTCGACCTGCTCCAGCCGGCCGACCTCGACAGCGCGCTCGACATGCTGAGCCGCCACGGAGCCGACGCGTGGCCGCTGGCCGGCGGCTACGACAGCTTCGACTGGTTCAAGAACCGCGGCAAGCAGCCCGCCGTGGTGATCGACCTCGAGGGGATCGCCGAACTGAAGGGGGTAAGGGAGTTGGAGAGCGGAGTCGGCCCCGGCGGCGGCGGTGGCATCGAGATCGGCGCGATGACCACGCTGGCCGCGCTGGAGGCTGACCCCCTCATCCGTTCACGCTACGCGCTCCTGGCCGACGCCGCGGCAGAGGTCGCGAGTCCCCAGATCCGCAACGCGGGCACCATCGGCGGCAACGTCTGCCAGGACACGCGTTGCTGGTACTACCGCTACGGCATGACCTGCTACCGGGCGGGCGGCAACACCTGCTACGCGGGCGCCTCGGGCGCCATGAACCGCGAACACGCGATCTTCGGCGCCGACCGCTGTGTGGCCGTCACCCCGTCCGACGTAGCGCCCGCGCTGGTGGCGCTCGACGCCGAAATGGTGGTGCGGAGCGCCCGCCGCGAGCGGGTCGTCGCCGCGGCGGAGTTCTTCATGCCACCCGGCGTCGACATCACGCGCATGACCGTGCTGGGACAGCGCGACCTGCTCACCGCGATCCGCATCCCGGGGCGCTGGGCGGGCGCGGACTTCCACTTCGAGAAGGTGGCGGACCGCAAGACCTGGGACTTCGCGCTGGTGAGCGTGGCCGCGGCGGTGCGGACGAGCGGCGGCGCAAGCGGCGGCGGCGTCATCGAGGACGCCCGCATCGTCGCGGGAGCCGTCCAGTGCGTCCCGCGCCGCCTGACCGCGGTCGAGGACCTGGTGCGCGGGCGTCCCCGCAACCAGGAGACGGCGGAGATGGCCGGCGAACTGGCGGTCCGGGGCGCCGATCCCCTCGACTACAACCACTTCAAGGTTCCGCTGCTCCGGAACCTGGTGAAGCGGGCGGTGCGGGGGGCGTAACCGGCGCCCCACGCGCGGGAGCGTTGTCCGGTCCGTCCGCGACCGGTCTTCCCCACCACTCGCGCAGCACTTCCGCCAGCTCCTCGGTGTCGCGGCCGCGAAAGAAGTAGCTCCGGCCTTTCTCGGGACGCAGGTAGATGCCGGGACGGAGGAAGCCGAAGGTCAACGGGGCGCCTCGGAGCAGTTCTCTTGACAGCCAGACCCCAGGAAACCGGCGGATCGAAATGTCGGCGATGTCCTCGCGCTCGAGTATCCGCGAGCGCCAGGCTCGCCGCTTGATCCGCACATGGTCCGTGAAGACGAGCAGTTTGCGCGGCGAGGACGTGACGATCAGCGTCGGGGCCGCCACGACCAACGCGAGGATGGCCGCGTTGCACGCGTACTGGAAGACGTAGCTGTCGACGCTCTCGATCCACCCGTCGCTCACCCGGTCGATCCCCACCGTCGCGAGCACCACTGCCGCCACCGCCACTCCCGCCACCCCCAGTACGTACGCCGTCCGCAGGGCGACGGGCAGCCTGAAGTGCGCGATGTAGCGAATCTCCCTCATCCGAACCGGCTTCGTGAGGAGCCGCTTCAGCACCTTCAGGGTAAGCGCGACCAGCACCACGACCGCGACGACCATGGTCCCCTGGCTCACCGGTTGCCGCCGGTCGATGTTGAGTACCTGTCGCGACGGGTCGAAGGCCGTCTCCGCGAACGCCGCCACCTCCCCCTGGGTCACGTTCTCGTAGAAGGAGAGCACGTCGGGGAAGTCCGTGAAGGTCGCGGGATCGTAGAACGTCGTGCGTGTCCAGAAGTTGAGCGACTCCGCCGTCTGGTTGGAGCCGCGCAGCCGGGCCACCACGGCCGCCCGGTCGGCCTCGAACTCGGCGCGATCCAGGGACCCCTTCCGCAGGAACTCGATCTCCTCCTCGATCACCCCCGTCGCGAATTCGAAGTCGTCCTCGTCGATGCGGCTGCTGATCTGCAGATACGCAGCCGCGCCGCGTCTCGTCAGACCCGCGCTCGCGCCGTACACGGCCTTGCGTTCGCCGTAGCGCAGGCGCTGATTGAGTCGCCGGTTCAGGAGGTCCCGGATGAACAGGGCGGTGAGCATGTCGTCGGCCGTCGGGTCGAAGAGCTTGTGCCGCGACTGGTATCGGCCCGTGGACTGAAAGCCCCAGCCGTAGGTGGACTTCGCGCGTTCCGGATCCGAGACCGGCATCGTCCAGCGCTCGAATGGGCGGGCAGGAATGGTGCCGAAGGTGCTCTCGGCGGTGGCAAGGGCGTCACCCGCGTCGAGGTCGCCGACAATGGTGACGGTGATCTGGCCCGGTGCGTAGTGCCGGTCGTAGAAGCCCCGCAGGTCGTCCGGCGTGATTCCCTGCAGGCTGCGCCACACGTCGTGATTCGGGGCGCGCAACCGCGGAATGCCGAACTCGGCCTCCCAGAAGTCCGGAGGGACCAGCCAGGAAGCCGTCAGGAGCGCGCCCAGGTGATCGAACAGTTCGCGGGGCCGGGCACCGATCTCGTTCTCCACGGGCTGGCGTCCCCGGTCCACCACCGCAGGGTCCATGGCGTGCGGCGACAGGATGCCGGCAAGCCATTCGATGGCGAAGAGTCCGTGCTCCCGGCCGATGGTCACGTAGTACCAGGTGTGATCGCGGTAGGTCACGCCGTTGCGCCGCCCGCCGATGCCTTCGACCGCGTCCTTGATCTCCTGCTCCGTGCGCCCGTCGTGGTCGGAGAAGAGCATGTGTTCGGTGAAATGCGCCAACTGCTCCTTGCCGGGCGGGTCGGCGTCGGACCCGACCGGTACGCCGGCGCTCACCGAAACGTTGGGGACGCCCGGCAGTTGCTTGAACCAGACCTTGACCCCGTTGGACAAGTAGTGCGTCTCAAAGCCCGCGAACGGGTTCGACGACCCGGATTCGGGCTCCTGCGCGCTCGCCGATGCGGCCAGCAGCAGGACCGGCACCGCGAGCCGAATGCCGCTCACCGCCTGAACCGCACCCACTTCGTAATCCGCCGCTGGGACACCTCGGCGCCGTACACGTTGCCCTCGTCGTCGACCGCGACGCCTTCGGGACCGCTGAACCCCATCACGTTGGCGCGGTCGTCGGGCAGGAAGTGGTGCACCCACCCCATGCGCGCGTCGCCGATGCGGATCCCCTTCTCCCACCCGGCGTTGCGCTGCCCGGTGAACTCGTTGGGCGCCGGGCTCGACTCCGAGTCGGCCACGTAGATGTTGTCGTCGGCGTCGATGTAGAGGCCGCTCGGGCGCCCGAACTGCGTCCAGATCGCGAGGAACTCGCCTTCCTGGTCGAAGATCTGGATGCGGTTGTTGTAGCGGTCGCCCACGAAGATCCGCCCCTGCGAGTCCATGGCGAGCGCGTGGGGGTCGCGGAACTGCTTCGGTCCGTAGCCGAGTTCGCCCCAGGTCTCCATGTAGGTGCCGTCGGGGGCGTACCGGACGATCCGGCCCCGGGTGCGGTCGTGCGAGTCGGCCACGTAGATCTGCCCGTTGGGAGCGACCAGTACGTCCGAGGGCTGGGTGAGGTGCGTGGGCGGGTCGCCGGCTTCCCCGGGGGTGCCGATCGTCATCAGCAGCTCGCCCTCGGGGGAGAACTTGAGGACCGTGTGACCGGTGGTGGTTGCACCCGTCCGCCACGCGTCGGTCACCCAGACGTTGCCCTCGTGGTCGATGTCGATCCCGTGCGGCCAGGCGATCAGGCCGCCGCCGAAGCTGCGCAGAAGGTTCCCCTCCTTGTCGAAGAGCAGGATCGGATCGACGTCCGAACCGACACACGAATTGCGACCGCAGCGCTCCGCGACCCAGATGTTCCCATCCGGTGCGATTTCGATGGCGCTGGTCGAGCCCCACTCGCGGCCTTCGGGCAGCTCGCCCCAGCCGTAGATCGGGCGGAACGGATTGCTGGTGTCGTGCTGGGCGTGAATGGTGAGTGGGACAAGCGTGGCCACGGCGGCCATGACTGTAATGCTCGCCGCACAAATCGATCTGATCATTGCTTCGTCTCCGGGTTGAGGGGGCGATGCCAGCATAATCGGGTGGCCGCGAAGCCGCCACCGGGCTATTTCATGCGAACCCTCCAGGCCGCGTCCAGGCCCCGGTCGAAGGTCATGAGGTCGTGCGCGTTCCGTCGGAGGCAGCAGGCGAGGTGAACCAGGTCGCGGGCTTCGAGGCCGGGGTGCCGCGCCATCAGGGTTCGCGCCATTTCGACATCGGCCCGGTCCATGGACCAGACCTCGTCCACACACCGGTCAACCAGCGCCCAGGCGTCATCGAGAACGGAAAACCGCCGGGTCCGCAAGTAGTAGTGGAGCAGCTCCTGCAAGACCTCCGCCGAAGTGACGAGGCGGTCGTGACGACGGAGCGCATCGGCCACGAAGGCACGTGCCTGGTCGCGCAGAGGATGTGCGCGGCCGACATGATGAATCAGGACGTTCGCATCGAGGAAGACCGTCACTCCCCCAGCCCCGCGATCTTCGAAGCCGCGATGATGCGCTTGGCCTCTTCCCAATCGGGCTCGGGAGCGTCGGATCGCCGCGCATCGCAGGCCGCGTTGAACTCGCGCAGCTCTTCCAGGGTGAACTTGGCGGGACGGGCTGCGGCAAGCTTTTCGTCGGCCGCCTCACGGAGCCACTGCCCGAGGGACTTGCCCTCGCGGCGGGCCTGGCTCCGGTACGAGGTCTTGGCGGTTTCGCTGACTACGAAGTGAATTCTGGCCATGGGATGCCAAGTGGGTTTGTGGGGTGTTGTGCAACACGATGGTACATTGTCATGACTTACGCAACTTTATTGCGCAATAACTTGGCCTCAGCGCCTGATCGTATCCCCCGGCAGCGCGGGGGCATGCACCGGGTCGCGCCTCACGCGGGTCGCCTGCTCGAACGCATACCCCAGCGCGAGCAGCCGCGCCTCGCTGAACTCGCGCCCCAGGAACGAGATTCCCACCGGGAGGCGGTCGCCCGTGTAGCCGGCCGGCACGATCAGGTCGGGGAGGCCGCTCAGGTTGGCCAGGTTGGTCGCGGACGGCGCCGGGTTGGGCGCCGACGAACCCCGGTAGACGCCCGCGGGACCGGGCCGCGTGGGCGACGTGGGGTAGACGATCGCGTCGAGGTCGTTGTCGTCCAGCACACCGACCAGAAGGTCGCGCACCAGCGGCAGACCGTGGTCGCGCATGGCAGCGTACTCGGAGTCGTCGAGGGATCCGCCGTCCAGTTCCTGCTCGAAGAAGCTCCAGCGGGTGGGATTGGGGCGGCCGCCGTCGGGCAGCGGCGCGAGGATCTTCTTCGCGCGCTCGACCATCTCCTCCAGGGTGCGCGGATAGCCCGGCGACAGCGTGGCCAGGTATGCCTCCATCTGCACCGGGAACTCGCGGAAGCGGATGGTCTGGTAGAACTCGGCCTTGGCGGCGAGAAGCCACGGCGGGTAGCGCACGCCGACCACCGTCGCTCCGGCCTCGCGCATGGCGTCGAGCGCGGCCTCGATGATCCAGTCGACCTCGGTGTCGTAACCGAGGAAGTCACGCGCGATGCCGATCCGGGCACCGGTGAGGGCGCCGTCATCGAGGGCCCGGGTGTAGTCGGTCTCGTAGCGCCCGGCACTGGCAGCGGTCGCCTCGTCGGCGGGATCGACGCCCACCATCGCGCTCAGCATCGCGGCCAGGTCGTACACATTCCGCGCCATCGGGCCGGCAGTGTCGAACGAAAGCGCGAGGGGCACGATTCCGTCCCGGCTCAGCAGCCCCAGCGTGGGCTTGAGCCCCGCGATGCCGTTCGAAGTCGAGGGCCCCCGCACCGAGCCGCCGGTGTCGGTGCCGATGCCGACCTGCGCGTACACGGCCGCGATGGCGACCCCGGTGCCCCCGGAGGATCCCGACGGAGTACGGCCGAGATTGTGCGGATTGAGCATCGGGCCATCAATCGAACTCATCTGCACGCCCGAGGCGAGCTCGCTCATGTTCGCCTTGCCCAGGATGATCGCACCCGCTTCGCGCAGCTTCCGCACGATGAAGGCGTCGTCGGGCGGGACCGAGCCGCGGAGCAGGATCGAGCCCGCGGTCGTGGGCATGTCGTGCGTGTCGACGTTGTCCTTGAGGATGACCGGAATTCCGTGCAGCGCCGAGCGCGGCCCGCTGCTCAGACGCTCGGCGTCGAGGGCGCGAGCGGTTTCCAGTGCATTTGGATTGAGGGCGAGCATCGCGTTGAGGCGAGGCCCCTGGTCGTCGTACGCCCCCACGCGTGCCAGGAAGAGAGAGACCAGCTGCTCGGAGCTGAGCGATCCTGACGCGAAGGCGGCGTTGAGGTCCGCGATCGTGGCCCCGGACAGCGGGACCGACTGCGCGAACGCGGCCGCGTCGGCACCCGGTGCCGCCGGGGCTGCCAGGCCGATCATTGCGGCGGCCGTGCACGCGACCAGGAGCCGCGGAAGGCCGGGGGTCACTGAGCGAACATTCATGAGGTGTTGCAAGTGGCGTCTCCTTGGTCGTCTACCGTATCCGGTCGAAAAAAACCGCGCCGGCAAGTCTCCGAAACATCCCCCAGGTCAGCAGCCCGGCGTCCAGGGCCCTGGCCACGGGCAGGCGATCGTAGCCCCAGCGGGCCGCGTGCTTCCACCTCGGCCTGGTGAAGGCCCTGCGTATGACATGGCCCGGATGCGGCCCGGCATTCTCCAGATGGTCCGTGACCGCGTCCCCGGCGAGCCTGCCGAACCTGTACGCGTTGTGTATGCCCCCGGCGGTCAGCGGGGACACCATCCCGGCCGAATCTCCGATGAGGACCACGCGATCCCCATGAAAGTTGCGCAACAGTCCACCGATCGGGATCACGCCGCCGCGCTTTTCCAGCACACGCTTCCCCGACAACCCGAACAGGGAGTCGATTCTGCGGATGAAGCCCGGCATGTCGGCGCGGCGGTGGCGATGGACGGCCAGGCCCACCTGGGTCGCGGCCACCCCGGGCACCACCCATCCGATGTATCCGGGCGCATACTCCGAATCGATGAAGCAGTGCAGGCAGTCACCCGCGCTGCTCAACGGCTCGAACTCCCACTCCACTCCCTTGAGCAGCCGCCGGTTGCTGTCGAGCCCGAAGCTCTCGGCCACCCGGGAGCGGGCGCCATCCGCCCCGACCAGGAAACGGCAGTTCACGCCGGATTCCCTGAGCGTCAGCCGGTCCTCCGGCGGCCCGTTCTCCGACGGCCTGTGCCCCGGCGCCCCGTCCTCCGGCGGCGCCACGCCCCGGAACCTCTCCCCGAAGCGCACCTCGGCACCGGAGCGCCGGGTCTCTTCGACCAGGTGACGCATCAACCGCGCCGTGTCCGTGGCCATGAAGAAGTAACGGTCGCCGTTGAGTTCCACGAAGCGGTGGCTGGGCGTGTACACCCGGACACGGTTGATCCGGCGCACCAGGGCCCTGGGAGCCGCCCACTCCTCCCACGCTTCCCTGACGAGGATCCCGGTCGTGTGGATCCGCTCGCCGGGCTCCGTCTTGCGCTCCAGAACCACCACGGAAAGGCCGCGCTGGGCCGCCCGGCGGGCGCACGCGAGCCCGGCGAACCCGGCACCGATGACGGCGATGTCGTAGTTTGCGGTCATACCACGATCTGCCAGGCTCGCCGAACCCTCTTTGTCAGGACTGCCAGCATGACCACGCTCCAAGGCTTTCGCGTTTCCGCACGCCTGTTCCCCGTCACGATACCGCTCTTCGTCGCGTCCGCGCTGTCCGCGCAAGACCCGAACCCGCCGGGCGAGCGCCTCGATCCCGAACCCGGCTACATCCTGCCGGCCGACCCTGTCGCCGACCTGTTCGCGACGGACCCCAATTTCGCCACTCTGAATCATATCAGCCCGGACGGCGACCACTTCGTGATCCCGCTCTCGACCGAGCTCTCCACCCTGGAGGAGGTTGGCGAGGAGACCCTCCGTTTGGCGATGCTCGAGATCCGTCCCCGCACCGACCGGCCGTGGCACCTGGACCTCCACGGCCTGTACGGCCTCCGCTTCTACTCGCTCTCGACGCGCTCCTACACCGACGTCGATCTTCCCGACGGCGTCTACATCAGCGACCTCATGTGGTCGCCGGATGGGTCGCAGCTCGCCTTCCTGGCGCACCTCGACGACGCCACGCAGGTCTGGATCGCCTCGCCCGGCGACGGTTCGGTTCGCCCGGCCGGCAACACCCACGTCATTACGACGATCGGCACCTCCTCGCGCGGCCAGGGCACCGACCCCTCGCGCATGCTGCAGTGGACGCCCTCGGGCTCGATCATCACGCTGGCCGCACCGACCGACCGCGGGTCCCCTCCCCCGCCGCCGGCCCTGCCGTCCGGCCCGGCCATCCGGCACACCCGTGCAGAGGCCACCCCCAATCGGACCATGCCCTTCCTGCTGCAGGGCGACCACGACGCGGACCTGTTCGAATACTACACGCGCAGCCAGGTCATGGAGCTGGCTCCGGGCCGGCCCGCCCGTCCGATCGGCGAGGCGGGGATGTACGAGACCATCTCGCTGAGCCCGGACGGGCGCCACCTGATCACCACGCGCGTCGACCGTCCCTTCACCTTCATCAACAGCCATACCGGGTTCCCGCGCGTGACCGAAGTGCTGGATGTCGCGACGGGCGAGGTCATGGCCACCCTCGAAGAGCGCGAATTGCGTGAAGGCCGGGGCGGAGGGCCGCAGGATGGCCCGCGCGACTGGCGCTGGCGTCCCGACGGCGGCGGAATCTCCTACCTTCACCGCGCCGCCGGCGATGACGAGGCCGAGGGCGCGGATGGGCCCCGCGGGGACCGCATCATGCTCCTGCCCCCACCCTTCGGAGACGGGGACGCAATCGAGGTGGCACGCAGCGAGCACCGCATCACTGCGGTCACCTACTCGCGCAATGGGCGTCACGCTTTCGCGTCAGTCAGCCGCGAGGGGGACGACGCCATCGTGCACTTCGCACTCGACCCGGCCGCCACCCCGGCCGACGGCCGCACGCTGGTGCCGTTCCATGACCCGGGCGACGCCCCGGCGCTGCCCGGGGACCTGCTGACCGCCCGCACCGGCAACGGGATCGAGCACGCCTGGATGTCGTCGGACGGCGAGAGTGCGTATCTGCGCGGCGACGGCTGGAAGGAGGACTTCCGGCCGCAGCCATTCGTGGATCGTCTTTCGATCGCCGACGGCACGACCGAGCGGGTGTTCGAGGGCTCGCGCGACACCTTCGACCGGCCCCTGGTACCGCTCGACCCGGATCTGCAGCGCATGATCGTCAGCCGCGAGGGGAAGAACACGTTCCCGGACAGCCACCTGTGGACGCGGGGCACGGGCGGCGCGGACGCGGGTGGCGCCACCGCCGGCGGCACCATGGACAACCTGACCCGCAACGCGGACCCC
>CAZRQE010000039.1:0-7826 GCA_964602175.1 uncultured Gemmatimonadaceae bacterium
CCGCAGCAGCAGCCCCGCGTTGTCCCCCGCCTGGCCCTGCTCCAGAAGCTTGCGGAACATCTCCACCCCCGTCACCACCGTCTTGCGGTCCGCGCCCATCCCCACGATCTCCACCGCGTCCCCCTTGTGGATCACCCCGCGCTCGATCCGGCCCGTCGCCACCGTCCCCCGCCCCGTGATCGAGAACACGTCCTCCACCGGCATCAGGAACGGCTTGTCGATGTCCCGCTCCGGCTCCGGAATGTAGCTGTCGATCGCGTCCATCAGCTCCTCGATGCACGCCGCCGCTTCCCCCTCGCCACCTGCCTCCAGCGCCTCCAGCGCACTCCCGTGTACCACCGGCAGATCATCCCCCGGAAACCCCTGCTCGCTCAGCAACTCCCGTACCTCCAGCTCCACCAGCTCCAGCAACTCCTCGTCGTCCACCATGTCCACCTTGTTCAGGAACACCACGATGTGAGGCACGTTCACCTGCCGCGCCAGCAACACGTGCTCCCGCGTCTGCGGCATCGGTCCGTCCGCAGCGCTCACCACCAGAATCGCCCCGTCCATCTGCGCCGCACCCGTGATCATGTTCTTCACGTAGTCCGCGTGTCCCGGACAGTCCACGTGCGCGTAGTGACGGTTCGCCGTCTCGTACTCCACGTGCGCCGTCGCAATCGTGATCCCCCGCTCCCGCTCCTCCGGCGCCTTGTCGATCTCGTCGAACGCTATCGCGTCCCCACCGTATTTCTTCGCCTGCGCAAGCGTGATCGCCGCCGTCAGCGTCGTCTTCCCGTGATCCACGTGGCCGATCGTCCCCACGTTCACATGTGGCTTCGTTCGCTCGAAGGTCTCCTTCGCCATTCTACCCCCGCTCAGATTGTGGTGTATGCGGCGGCATCACACGCCCGCCACGGCTCTCTTCCCGGACTTGACCCGGGCGACTTCGTCGTAGTGCGAAAACTGCATCGTGAAAACGGCCCGGCCCTGACTCAGGGACCGAAGCCGTGTCGAGTATCCGAACATCTCTCCCAGCGGTACGCTCGCGCCGATGACCTGGGCGTCGCCGCGGTCGGTCATGCCCCCGACCTTGCCGCGGCGGGCCGAAAGGTCGCCGATGATGTCGCCCATGTATTCGTGCGGCGTGACCACCTCGACATCCATGACGGGCTCCAGCATCACCGAACGCGCGCGGCGGAGCCCCTCCTTGAGCGCCAGGGAACCCGCGACACGGAAGGCCATCTCGCTCGAGTCGACGTCGTGGGACGAACCGTCCACCAGGGCCACCTTCACGTCGACCACCGGATATCCCGCGACGACCCCGGACTGCAGCGCATCGCGAACGCCGTGCTCGACCGCGCGGATGAACTCGCGCGGCACCGTGCCGCCCTTGACCCGGTCCTCGAACAGGAAGCCCGCCCCCGCCGGACGCGGTTCGACGTCGATCACGACGTGACCGTACTGGCCCCGCCCGCCCGTCTGGCGCACGAACCTGCCGTGCACGCCGTCGACCGCCTGGCGGATGGTCTCGCGGAACGCCACCTGCGGCCTGCCGATGTTGGCCGAAACGGAGAACTCGCGGCGCAGCCGGTCCACGATGATCTCGAGATGGAGCTCGCCCATCCCGCTGATGATCGTCTGCCCGGTCTCACCGTCCGTGTGCACGCGGAAGGTGGGATCCTCCTCGGCCAGCTTGGTCAGCCCGCTGGAGAGCTTGTCCTGGTCGGCCTTGGTCCGCGGTTCGATCGCGACGGCGATCACCGGCTCCGGGAAGTCCATCGCTTCCAGGATGATGGGGTGCTCGGGCGCACAGATCGTGTCTCCCGTGCGCACCCCCTTCAGACCGATCACGGCCGCGATGTCGCCAGCGAACACCTCTTCGCGCTCTTCACGCTTGTTCGCGTGCATCTGCAGCAGGCGGCCGGCCCGCTCCTTGCGGCCCTGCGTGGCGTTGAGCACCCGGCTGCCCCGGGCCAGCAAGCCCGAATAGACCCGCACGTAGGTCAGCTTTCCGACGAACGGGTCGGTCATGATCTTGAAGGCCAGGGCCGAGAGGGGCGCGTCGTCCGAGGCCGCACGGGTCTGGCCGGCCGAATCGCCGTGGGGCGGACGGCCGACGATCGCCTTCACCTCCAGCGGCGACGGCAGGTAGTCGATGACGCCGTCGAGAAGGCGCTGGATGCCCTTGTTCTTGAACGCGGAGCCGCAGAATACCGGAAAGAGCGTTCCGGAAGCGGTCGCCGCGCGGATCGCCGTGCGTACCTCGGCCTCGGTCAGCTCCTCGCCCAGGAGGTACTTCTCGAGGAGCTCGTCGTGGTGTTCGACCGCGGCCTCGACCAGCTCGTGCCGGAGCGCTTCCACCTTGTCCCGCAGCGAGTCCGGGATTCCGACCTCGGTGATCGTCGCGCCGAGTTCGTCGTCCCAGACGTACGCCTTCATGGCGACGATATCGATCACGCCGGTGAAGAGGTCCGCCTCGCCAAGGGGATACTGCACCGCGAACGCATTCGCGCCGAGCCGCTCCCGCATCATGCCGACGACGTGGTCGAAGTCGGCACCGGTGCGGTCCATCTTGTTGACGAACGCGATCCGCGGCACGCCGTAACGGTCGGCCTGGCGCCACACGGTCTCGGACTGGGGCTCCACCCCGCCTACGGCACAAAAAACAGCGACCGCCCCGTCCAGCACTCGGAGCGACCGCTCGACCTCGGCCGTGAAGTCCACGTGACCGGGCGTGTCGATGATATTGATCCGGTATTCCGAATCGTCGCGCTGCCAGAATGCGGTGGTCGCCGCGGACGTGATCGTGATTCCGCGCTCCTGCTCCTGCTCCATCCAGTCCATGGCCGCGGCGCCCTCATGCACTTCGCCCATCCGGTGCAGACGACCGGTATAGAACAGAATGCGCTCCGTCGTCGTCGTCTTGCCGGCGTCGATGTGCGCCATGATGCCGATGTTCCGGAGCCTCGGCAGTGGTGTCATTCTGGGCATTATCTATTTCGCAACTCTGGTTGTTTCACCTGTCAAACAGCATCCCCGCCGGGATCCCTCCCATTCGCCGCCAGCCCGGCGGGCCGGCGACGGCGGGGCGGAAGACTACCAGCGGTAGTGCGCGAAGGCTTTGTTGGCTTCGGCCATCCGATGGGTGTCGTCCTTTTTCTTCACAGTGGCACCTTCGCCCCGGCTGGCGGAGAGCAGTTCGCCCGCCAGCCGCTGGGCCATGGTCCGTTCCCCGCGAGACCGCGCGAAGCCGATCAGCCACTTGATTGCAAGCGCCTGCCGGCGTTCCGGCCGTACTTCGATCGGGACCTGGTACGTGGCTCCCCCGACGCGGCGGCTCTTCACCTCCAGGGCCGGCTTCGCGTTGTTCAGCGCCTGCTGAAACACGTTGACGGCCGGTTGGCCCGACTTCGTTTCCACGATCCCCATGGCCTCGTAGAAGATCCGCTCGGCGAGCGACTTCTTGCCGTCCAGCATCAGCCCGTTGATGAACTTCTGAACGACGGCCGACCCGTAGCGCGGGTCGTCGGGAATCTGTCGGCGGATCGCCCGGGTACGTCGGCTCATGCGGCTACTCCATCGAATGCGGCGCTACTTGGGCCGCTTCGCTCCGTATTTGGACCGCCCCTGCCGGCGCTCGGTGACACCCGAGGTGTCGAGCGTGCCGCGAACGATGTGGTAGCGCACTCCCGGAAGGTCCCGCACCCGGCCGCCGCGAATCAGCACGATCGAGTGCTCCTGAAGGTTGTGACCCTCGCCGCCGATGTAGGCCGTCACTTCGTAGCCATTTGTGAGGCGGACGCGGGCGACCTTCCGCAGCGCCGAATTCGGCTTCTTGGGCGTGGTCGTGTACACACGGGTGCAGACCCCCCGTTTCTGGGGGTTCTTCTGGAGCGCGGGCGACTTGTTCTTCTTCGCCAGCCGCGCGCGCCCCTTCCGCACCAGTTGGTTCAGTGTGGGCATTGGGACCCGGGTCCGCGAGTTCATGTCGTCTTGTCCAGCTACCAGGCGAACAAAAGCGCGCCTGTTCGATCAAGCGCGCCGTGTCGCCTGGAAGCGGAACCCTCCAGGCACGTTTCCTGGACAGCCTGAAAAAGGTAGGGGAAGGGGGTCGAAATGTCAAACACGTATTTGCGGGGACGTTTGGCGTGCGGACGCGTGGGCGCCGGGTCGCTACCCGGGCAGCAATTCGCTGACCCGCTGGACGCCTTCCGCGACCTCGTATTCGCCCAGGGCGGTGATGTTCACGTGGCCCAGTTTGCGCCCCGGGCGAGGCGCCTTGTCATAGAGGTGAAGGTGCGCGAACGGTAGTGCGGCGACGGCCTCCGGATCGGGGAGTTCGCCGATGATGTTGACCATGGCCGCGGGGCCCGGTACGCGCGGCTCCGCCAGGGGAAGTCCGGTAACCGCCCTGATGTGGTTCTCGAACTGGCTGACGCCCGCACCGTCCAGGGTCCAGTGCCCGGAATTGTGCACGCGCGGGGCCATCTCGTTGGCCAGCAGCCGGTCGCCTACCCGAAACAGTTCGATGGCCAGGACGCCGACGTAGCCGAGCCGGTCCATGACGCGCGCGGCGAGTCCTTCCGCGCGGGTCTGGAGTTCCGTGGTCACCCCCGGCGCCGGCGCCAGGCTGACCCGCAGAATGCCGTCGCGGTGGTGGTTCTCGGTCAGCGGGTAGAAGACCCGGCTGCCATCGCGGCCGCCGACGCCCAGGATGCTGAGTTCCCTGGCGAAATCCACGAAGCCCTCCACAATGAGCCCGGGTCCCAGTGAGGCCAGCGCGACCGCGGCCTCTTCCGCCGAATGGACGACCGCCTGCCCCTTGCCGTCGTAGCCGAACCGCCGGGTCTTGAGGACGGCGGGGAGACCGGCGACGGCGAGCGCGGCGTCGAGTTGGTCGGGCGTGTCGAGCCGGTGGAAGGGGGCGGTCGGAATGTCCAACTCCCGAAACATCCGTTTCTCGGCCAGGCGGTCCTGCGTGGCCTGCAGCGCCGCCGGGGGGGGCAGCACGGGCAGCCGGGCGGCCAGGTAGGCGGCGCTGGAGGCGGGGACGTTCTCGAACTCGTAGGTGACGACATCCGTGGCCGCCGCGATGCGCGCGAGGCCCGCCGGATCGTCGTACGCCGTGTCCACAACCTTGCCGAGCGATCCGGCGGGCGGGTCGGGGGCCGGTTCCAGAAAGGTGAAACGGTGCCCCAGCGGGATGCCTTCCAGCGCCAGCATGCGGGCCAGCTGCCCGCCGCCGAGAACGCCGACCCTCACCGAGGGGGAGGCTGGCGTGGATCCGGGTCCGCCATGACCGCCTCGGTGCGGGCGCTCGCCCAGGCACGGACCGCGTCCCGTATGGCGGTGTCGTCGCAACCCAGAATCCGCGCCGCGAGCAGCCCCGCGTTGGTCGCACCGGCGACGCCTATGGCCATCGTTCCCACAGGAACGCCTCCAGGCATCTGCGCGATCGAAAGGAGCGAGTCGAGCCCCTGCAGCGCACGCGACTGGACCGGCACGCCCAGCACGGGGAGCACCGTCTTCGAGGCTACCATTCCGGGCAGATGCGCCGCGCCGCCCGCCCCGGCGATGATCACCTTGAGGCCCCTTTCCTCGGCGCTGGACGCGTATTCGTAAAGAAGGTCCGGCGTCCGGTGCGCAGACACCACCCTTGCCTCGTGCGGCACGCCCAGGTCGTCGAGGGCGTCGCACGCGTGTTTCATCGTGTCCCAGTCGCTGCGGGATCCCATGATCACGCCCACCAGAGGTCGGCTCATCGGCGTTGGTTCGGCTTGAAGGGATGGTTGGCTCGGGAAAGAGTCGATTCTGCCGTGGCGCGTGCCGGATTTCAAGGGGCAGCCGGGCCGGAGGGCCGCGCGCGTGACGGACAGGAGGGTGGCGGGCGGGGCGAGCGGGCGAGGGACTCCCGTCCACCCGGGCGGCGCCCTGCGCGGTATCTTTCGGTAGCAGAATCCCTTCAGGAGTCTCCACGCCATGCCGGCTTCGCAGCCGCCGATTCTCTCGACCGACCCGACCTTCCTCGCATTCCTGCCCATGCTGTGCGCGGTGTGGGCGGACGGACTGATGGAAGAAGACGAACTGAGCGCCATCACTCGCGCGCTGCAGGGGGCGGACTGGATGACGCCCGAGGGCAGAGAGCGGGTGCGGGACTGGCTTGATCCGTCCGTGCCGCCGGCGCCCACCGTCTTCGGAGAAGCGACTGCGCTGGTTCGCGAGGCCGCCGGCACGGATACCCTGACGCTGACGCGAGCCGGCCTGGCCGCCGCCGAGAGTGACGTGCAGGGTGGGCCGGGCCGTCAGGCGCCCTGGCGTGGGGATGCGCTTGCGACGCTCGAGCGCGTGGAACTGGAACTGGGTCTGGCCGGAGCCGAGGCCCTCCGGGAGATCACCGGGGCCGGCTCCCAGGTGCTCGCGACGGAGGTCCGAGTACCCCGGCCGGCCGACGGAGTCGCGGTCCTCATTGCCGGCGACCACGCCGAACTCCGGCGGCGCGTGAGGGCGGTCCTCCTTCGGCCGGAGCTTGCCATGCCGGACGAAATCCCCCGCAAAGAGTACCGCGAACGCACGCTCGCCGCGGTGCGCGTGCTGGCGGAAGAGGGTTTGGGCGCGATCGCCTATCCCCGGGAGTTCGGCGGTCAGGGCGATGTCTGCGGCGCGGTCGCCGTCTTCGAGGAACTCGCGCTGGGAGACCTCAGCGTCCTCGTGAAATATGGGGTACAGTTCGGGCTGTTCGGCGGCAGCATCGCGCAGTTGGGGACGGAAAGGCACCACCGCCGGTACCTGCCGCGCGTCGCCTCGCTGGAGCTGCCGGGGTGTTTCGCCATGACCGAGCGCGGCCACGGGTCCAACGTCCGCGACATCCGCACAACCGCCACCTACGACCCCGCCGCACGGGAGTTCGTGATCCACACCCCGGACGCGGACGCGCAGAAGGACTACATCGGCAACGCCGCGCTGCACGGACGGATGGCGACCGTCTTCGCGCGGCTGTGCATGCCCAACCGTGGCGACGCGGCCGCCAGCGGAGGATCGTCCACGCAGGACCATGGCGTCCACGCCTTCCTGGTTCCGATTCGCGACCCCGATGGCGCGACCCTGCCCGGGGTCCGCACGGAGGACTGCGGCGCCAAGGAGGGGCTGAACGGCGTGGACAACGGGCGCATCCGGTTCGACGGCGTGCGCGTGCCCAGGGAAGCCCTCCTGGACCGCTTCGCCCTGGTGAGCGCCGACGGCGACTACCACAGCCCCATCCCGAGTCCGGGGCGGCGCTTCTTCACGATGCTGGGCACGCTGGTGTCGGGCCGGATCAGCATCGCCGCGGCCTCGCACGCGGTGACGAAGAAGGCGCTGACCATCGCGATCCGCTACGCGGCCGGGCGCCGCCAATTCGGCCCCGCGGGAGGTCCGGAGGTGCCGATCCTGGACCACCTTGCCCTCCAGCGCGAACTGCTGCCGCGCCTCGCAACCACCTACGCCCTGAGCTTCGCGATTCGTGACCTGACGCGTCGCTACGGCGACCCCGGTACGGATCCCCGCGAGCTCGAGGTCACGGCCGCGGCCCTGAAGGCGGTGGCGTCCCGCCATGCGCTCGATACGCTGCAGGTCTGCAGAGAAGCGTGCGGAGGTCAGGGGTACCTGGCCGAAAACCAGTTCGGGCGCCTCATGGCCGACACGGACGTCTTCGTCACCTTCGAAGGCGCCAACCCCGTTCTGTTGCAACTCGTCGCCAAGGGTCTGCTGTCCCGCTTCCGCAGGCACATCGGCGACCTCACCATGTGGGGGATGGCCCGTTACCTGGCCGAGTTGGCCGGCACCCGTCTGGCGGACATGAACCCGGT
>CAZRQE010000040.1:0-4926 GCA_964602175.1 uncultured Gemmatimonadaceae bacterium
CGAAACATCCGTCCATACTATCCCGAGCCACCCAGCCGCTCACTGAGCCGACCGAGCGCCCCGCTCCACCGAACGCCCGCACTGAGCCGGAACGGTAATGCAATTCCGTCCGTTTATCGAAAAGGGGTCCACCAGCTACGGAGCCTATGTCCCGGAACTCCCCGGCTGCGTTGCCGCCGCGGAAACCCGCGAGGAGGTCACTACCCTGATTCGCGAGGCAATCCGACTTTACGTCGAAGAACTCGAGAGGGACGGCCTGCCAATCCCAGAGCCCCGTTCGTCCAAATGACAACTAAACATGACATTATGTCAACCAAAGTTGACTAATCCTCATCCTCCAAAAACTCACACAGCGCGAACATCTCCACCCCCAGTTCGCGCAGCCGCGCCGCACCCGGCAGGTCCGGCAGGTCCACAACGAAGCCCGCCCCGACCACCTCTCCGCCCATCCCCCGAATCAGCCTGATCGCAGCCGCCGCACTGCCGCCGGTCGCGAGCAGGTCGTCGATGAGCAGTACGCGCGTACCGGTCGAGATCGGGGCAACCGCCTGCATCTCCAGACGCGCGCTTCCGTACTCCAGGTCGTAGTCGGCGCCGGTCACCTCGCCCGGCAGCTTGCCCGCCTTTCGGACGGCGACAAAGCGTACGCCGAGTTCCTGCGCCACCGGCACCCCGAAGATGAAGCCCCGCGCCTCGATCCCCACCACGACCTCGGGCGCGGAGTCCCGAAAACGATCCGCCAGTCCCGCCGTCGCCGCCCGAAGGCCGTCGGGATCTTCCACCAGCCCCATCACATCGCGGAAGCGGATCCCCGGTATGGGAAAGTCGGGCACCGTGCGGATGAGGGACTTGATGCGGGACATCGGGTTTCAGCTGAAACGTCCGAGAGCCACTACGACACCGGCCGCTGACCGGGCCAGTCGCCGCGCTGCACCGCGATCTTGCCGTCGCTCACCACCATGAGCACGTCCTGCACGACCCCGATGTCCTCGAGCGGGTTCCTCTCCAGCACGATCAGGTCGGCTTCGAGTCCGGGTGCGATCACGCCGACCTGACCGGTGAGCCCGAACAGTTCGGCCGCGGTGGTCGTGGCCGCGCGCAGCGCTTCGAGCGGGGTCATGCCGACTCCGACCAGCTCCAGGAGCTCGTGGGCGAGGGTGGTGGTGCTCTCGGGCCCGTACCCCGTGTCGGTCGCGGCGACGATCTTCACGCCCATCTCGTGGGCCCGCCGGGCCATCTCCCGGACGCGGGGCAGCATGTGGCGGCCCCGTATGTTGAGGAGGGCGTTGTCGTAGTCGCCGCCCGGGATGGTAAGATCGCTGACGATCGCGATCGTGGGCACGAGGAAAGTGCCCATTTCGATCATGCGCGCGAGCGTCTCCGGGCTGATATAGGTGCCGTGCTCGATGCTCCGCACCCCCGCCTCCACCGCCGCCCTCGCGCCGGCGTCCCCGTGGGCGTGCGCCGCGACCGGAATGCCCGCCGCCCCCGCTTCGCTCACGATCGCCCGCAACTCGGCCTCCGAATAGAACTGCCGTCGCGGATCCGTCTCCGGCAGCCCCGCGCGCTCCGTGGCGTTCGTCTTCACGAAGTCGACGCCGCGCGACACGATCGCCGCCGTCATCGCCCGCACGGCGTCCTCGCCCCGCACCTCCTCGCCGTACATGTGCCCCAGCTCGGGATGGTCCTGGAAGAACGCCTCCGCCGCCGGTGGCCGGACATGGTAGCCCGCGGCCAGGTACGCGGGCGCCTCGATGTGCCCGCCGGCCTGAAGTTCCCGCAGTCCCACGTCGACGTAGTGGGACGTGCCCATGCTGCGCATCGTGGTGACCCCGGTGTGAAGTGCCCGCCGCGCGTTCGCCGCGGAGCCAACGTGGACGTGGGCATCCATCAGCCCGGGCGCGAGGTATCGTCCCATCAAGTCGACGGTAGCCGCGCCTGCCGGGCCCTCCGCCGCACCGTCCTCGACGATCCGGACGATCCTGCCGTCTTCGACGACGACGGTGGCCGGCTCCGAAACCGTGCCGGTGGTCACATCCACGACTCGCGCGTTGGTGAGAACGAGGTCCTGAGCCACGGCGGGGACGGCTGCGGTCGCCGGTACCCCAAAGGCCGTAAGGAGGAGAAGGATGACGGTGCCAGGCAGGCGGGCGTGTTGCGCTGATCTGTTCATTTTCACGGCATGTATCTGAGTGTGAACGATATGACCCCATTGTAGATCTCGTTGCCGGGCACGGTCGCATCCACGGCACGTATTCCGGCTTCGTAACGCACGCCGAACGCGATACGATTCAACCCGAGTTCGCCTCCCATGAGCACGCTCGCGTCCATGCCGTGCTGGTTGATCTCCGGGATGTCGTCGCAATCCACGGTGCCCAGCTTGCAGCCGAGAACCGCCCCGACCGAAATCCCCGCAAAGAGATGCGGGCGAACCGAGCCTCCGGCCTGCGGCCGCAACTGGGCCAGCAGCGGCAACTGGAGGTACGACAGCGCGAACGTCTTCACGGATCCGTCGGCGCCCGAGCCCAACACCGTTCTGACCTCGGCCCCCTTGGTGGAAAAATGGAGTTCGGGCCGGATCGAGAACGTCTCCGTGATCGGAAAGTCGCCCACCGCTCCCACGAGGAAAGCGCTGCGGCTGGCGACGTCCACGGCACCGCTGCCCGTGAATCGGGCCCGGTTGAAGCCGCCAATCACCCCGAACGCAGCCTGCGCCGAGGCGATTTCGATTGGCAGGGCCAGAAGAATCATGACGACCGGCAACAAACGGCGAAGATGTCTCGACATCTGATCTCCACGTGAGGGATCCACTCCGACTGGATGTTACCGCTTCCAGCTCGCTTGCGCCGCCGCCGCCGCCAACGGCATTCTCGGTCATGCACTCTTCCGAACTGCTCCGGCAGACCCGCGTCGATCTGGCGGCCGCGCACCGGATCACGGTACTCGAAGGGCTTCACGAGGGCACGTGGAACCACTTCAGCGCGTCGGTTCCGGGCCGCCCCGGCTACCTGCTGCTTTCGCCCGGCCACACCCATTTTTCGCGTGTCACGGCATCCAGCCTGCTCATGACCGACCCGGATGGCAAGGTCGTCGAGGGCACGGGCGTCCCCAACATCAGCGCCTGGGCCATCCACGCACCCCTGTACCGCGCTCGCCCGGACCTGGCCTGCGCCCTTCACGTTCATTCGCCGTACCTGACCGCCCTCGCCTCGACCGAGGGCTGGCGGCTCGACACCCGCGGCGGCCAACTCGCCGGCGTGTTTCACGGCAACGTCGCCTATTTCGAATACGAGGGCATCGTGACGGAAGACGAGGAGGGCGAGCACATGGCCGCGGCGCTCGGCGGCAAGAGCACCCTGATCATGGCCAACCACGGCGCGCTCGTCGCAGCCGCCTCGATCGAGGTGGCCATGCTCCACCTGGTGTCGCTCGAACGCGCCTGCATGACCGAGTGGATGGTCCGGGCCGCCGGCGGCCGCATGAAGCGGGTGCCGGTCGAGGTCGCGGAGGCCGTGGCCGCCACCGCGCCCGACGGCTTCGGGGAGATCGGCTATCTGGAGGGCATGAAGGCGGCCCTCGACGCCCAGGGACAGGACTACGCCGCCTGAGGAGCGCGGCACCCGCTCGCTACCGCGGAATCACCGGCAGCTCCACAAACGACCCCTCCTCGCCACCCCGGTGAATCGTGATCGTCGGCACCACGTTGTCGTCGGCGTCCGGCCGATTCTGCGGTGACAGCTCCGGGTGCAGGTCGAAGACGGGCCAGTCCGCGGCCGCCACCGACAGCCGAATGCTGTGCCCCGCCCTGAAGAGCCACGAGGTGGGATAGAGCGATGTGGTCACGCGAACCATCGCTCCGTCCGCAAAGACCCGGTCGGTGTAGTCGGCCTCGCGGAAGCCGTGCCACGGAAGGTCGGGTTTGACGTCGATTCCGGTGTTGCCCGGGATCAGGAGGTCGTTGTCGACGAGACGGTTGAAGCCGGCACGATGCTGGTATTCGGTCACCAGGATCGCATTGCCGTCAGGGTCGACATCTTCGAGGTAGAAGTAGAGGTCGCCGTAGTCGGCGGTGGAGGATACCGCCACGCTGACGATCGGGTGCCCGGTGACCTCGGTGTCCGTCTCCAGCGGCGCACTGGTGTAGGTGAGGACCTGTTCGGCCTTGTCGGTCCGGTACGGCAGGTCGCCGGGAACGCCGAACATCTGTTGGCGTGAATGGCCGAAGGAGGGCGCGTTGAAGGGCTGCCGCCCCTTCATGGCGTTGGCGACCGAGATCTGCGAGGCGTCGAGCGGCGGGCCGAACGAGGCGTCGTGGGTGAAGTCCGCCGTGTAGTCGTCGCTGCCGGGATCGCCGGGCTGCCGGGCGAGCGTCGCTGTGGCGCTCAGGTAGAAGCGCGTGGGCACTTCCCGTGCCAGCGGCCACGACTCTTCCGCCCGCCACCCCTCGTTGTGCAGGAAGATGTGCACCGGGGGCTCCGTGTCGATGCCGTTCCTGACCCCTTTCAACCAACGGTCATACCACCGCAGCGCTTCGCCCAGGTAGGCCGGGGTGTAGACGTTCTCCCGGGTCGGGTCCGCTCCGATCGCCAATGAGGCCGCCGGGGAAATCCCCTGGTGATACATCGGCCACGCCGCGATCCGCGAGGGGCTCGTCTCGGCAAGCGTCGCGTAGACCTCGAACGAACTCCGCGCGAAGGCGTCCCACCACCCCGCGAAGTTGTAGATCGCCACCCCGGATTCGATGATGTCGGGCACCATGCCCCAGTTCATGTCCGGCGGCGTGAGCCCGTCGGCCTTGCGCGGACTGTCGAAGAAGCGCTGCGACCGTATGCTGGTCACCGCGTCGTAGTTGCCGGGCGCGCCATCCGGGTGCGCGATGTGCTCCATGGTGGCGTTGAAGTACGCGTGCTCGGTGCGCTCCACGCC
>CAZRQE010000041.1:0-44128 GCA_964602175.1 uncultured Gemmatimonadaceae bacterium
GTGCAGATGGAAGTGGAGCTGATCACACCGATCGCAATGGACGAGGAGCTCCGCTTCGCCATCCGTGAAGGCGGCCGCACCGTCGGTGCCGGCGTCGTTACCGAAATCATCGAGTAGACATCATGGCAGTGAACCGCGGCACGGCGGAAGGGCAGAAGGGGATGACGAACAGGATACGGATTCGCCTGAAGGCGTTCGATCACTGGGTGGTGGACCAGACCGCCGCCGACATCGTGCGCACGGCGCAGAAGACCGGCGCCCGGATCCGCGGGCCGATCCCCCTTCCGACGCGCCGCCAGCGGTGGACGGTGCTGCGGTCGCCCCACATCGACAAGAAGAGCAGGGAGCAGTTCGAGCTCAGGACGCACAAGCGCCTGATCGACATCGTCGAGAGCCGCCCCCAGACCATCGACGCGCTGACCAAGCTGGATCTCCCCGCCGGCGTGGACGTCGAGATCAAGGTGGACTGACAGATGCCAGGACTTATCGGCAGGAAGATAGGAATGACTCGCGTCTTCACGGACGAGGGCCGTGCCGTGCCCGTAACCGTGCTGGAGGCCGGACCCTGTTCGGTGTTGCAGGTGAAGACCGGCACGTCCGACGGGTACGCAGCGGTCCAGGTCGGTTTTGGCGCGATGAAACACAAGAGGACCAGCAAGGCCCGCCTCGGTCACGCGGCAAAGGCTGGACTCGATGCGGCTCCCCGCCTGATCCGCGAATTCCCGCCCGCTGACGGCGACAGCTACGAACCCGGCCAGGAGCTCACGGTCGACCTGTTCGCCGAAGGCCAGCGCGTCCGAGTGACCGGCGTCACGAAGGGGCGCGGGTTTCAGGGAGTCGTCAAGCGTCACGGCTTCGCCGGCCGGCCGGCCAGCCACGGACATCCCATGTCCCGCAACCCCGGCTCCATGGGACCGGGTACCGACCCCTCGCGGGTCATCAAGGGAAAGAAGCTGCCCGGGCGCATGGGCGGGAACAGAAAGACGATCCGCAACCTGGAAATCGTGCGGGTCGATTCGGAGCGCAACCTGCTGTTCGTCAAGGGTGGGATTCCCGGCAGCAGGAACAGCTACGTCCTGATCCGGAAACAGTGACATGTATCAAGCCACCTACTTCAAGACGGACGGCTCGGCGGGTTCGGAGGTCACGCTCCCGAGCGCTCTCTTCGACGGCGTGATTCACGAATCGGCGCTCCACCAGGTGATCAAGGCCCATATGGCCAATCGTCGCCAGGGCACGGCATCCAGGAAGAACCGGAGCGCCGTCAGAGGCGGGAGCCGCAAGCCGTGGAGGCAGAAGGGCACGGGCCGGGCACGTCAGGGTACGATCCGGGCAGCTCAATGGAGAGGCGGCGGGATGGCGTTTCCGCCCCAGGCCCATTCCTGGAGTCAGAAGATTCCGAGACGGCTGCGCGCCCTCGCCCGCAGTTCCGCCTACAACAGCCGGGCCGAGGCGGGGCGCGTGGCGGTCATCGAGGGGTTCGACTTCGAGGCGCCGAAGACCCGCCAGCTGACGCAGCTGCTCGGGAAGATCGACCAGCCCGGCAAGATCCTCTTCCTCACCAACGGGCTGAACCGCGAGCTGTACCTGTCGGGGCGCAACCTTCCCGGCGTGCGGGTCATGCCGTTCGGCCTGGAATCGACCTATGACGTCGTCTGGTCGGGCACGGTCATCATCGAGGAGGCCGCGCTCGCCACAGTCGGCGACGCGGCGGCCGGCGACGACCGTCCGCGCCGGCGTCCCATCGGGGGAGAGGAGGCATGATGCGGGAAGCCTACGACGTCATCGTTGCGCCGGTGGTCACCGAAAAGACCACCGAGCAGATGGAATCGAGCCGGTACACCTTCGTGGTGAACAAGCGCTCCAACAAGCACGAGATCGCGAGAGCGGTCGAGGCGTTGTGGGACGTCAAGGTCACCGGCGTGCGCACCATGCGGTATCCCGGCAAGGCCAAGCGGGCCCTCCTGGGACGGATGGTCAAGAATTGGGATCTCGGTCGGCGGCCGTCCTACAAGAAGGCGGTGGTGCAGCTGGTCGAGGGCGATCAGATCGAATTCTACGAGATGGGTTGATCCATGGCGCTGAAGAAATTCAAACCTGTGACGCCGGGGACCCGGTTCCGTTCGGTCACGGCCAAGGATGTGGTCACCCGCAAGGAACCCGAGAAGGCCCTCACCGAGCCCCTGAAGAGGTCGGGCGGCCGCAACCACCACGGCCGCATCACGATCAGGCGCCGCGGCGGGGGCAACAAGCGCAGGTACCGCAAGGTGGACTTCAAGCGCAACAAGCACGGCGTTTCCGGCCGGATCGCCGAGATCGAGTACGATCCGAACCGGTCCGCGTTCATTGCGCTGGTGCACTACGAGGACGGCGAAAAGCGCTATATCCTCTACGTGCGGGGCATGGGCGTCGGAGATGTGGTGGTGTCCGGCCCCGATGTCGACATTCGGCCGGGCAACGCGCTTCCCCTCGAGCGGATTCCGCTCGGCACCACGGTGCACAACGTGGAGATGAAGCCGGGCAAGGGCGGGCAGATGGCGCGTTCGGCCGGGTCGGGAGTGCAGGTGGTGGCCAAGGAGGGCGACTACGTCACGCTGCGCCTTCCGTCCACGGAGGTACGGCGCATCCACAGGCGCTGTCTGGCCACCGTGGGCCAGGTCGGCAACGCGGACCACAACCTGCGGTCGCTGGGCAAGGCGGGCGCCAACCGCTGGCGGGGCCGCCGTCCCAAGGTGCGCGGCGTCGCCATGAATCCCGTGGACCATCCGCTGGGTGGCGGCGAGGGCAAGGCGTCCGGGGGGCGGCCGCCGGTCACTCCGTGGGGCAAGCCCGAGGGTACTAAGACACGCAGGAAGAGGAAGCAGTCGAACAAGTTCATTGTCCGTGGGCGCAAGCGCGGCAAGGCGACGCGCTGACCATGGGCTGCGAGAAGACCGGGTAGGAGCCAATGCCGCGAAGCGTCAAGAAGGGCCCGTTCATCGACGAAAAGCTGCTGCGAAGGGTGGAGCAGATGAACGCGCGCAACGAGAGGTCCGTGATCCGGACCTGGTCCCGCGCGTCGACGATCTCTCCGGACTTCGTGGGACACACCGTCGCGGTTCACAACGGCAACAAGTTCATTCCGGTGTACATCACCGAGAACATGGTCGGTCACAAGCTCGGCGAGTTCGCCCCCACACGCCTCTTCCGGGGTCACGGCGGCAAGCTGGCCGACAAGCGGTCGAGGATTTGAAATGATGGAGGCGCAGGCGATCGCCAAGGACATCAGGATGAGCCCTCGCAAGGTGCGGCTCGTCGTGGACCAGATTCGGGGCCGGCCCGTCAGCGAGGCCACTTCGGTGCTTCGCTTCTCGAAGAAGGCGGCTGCGGTTCCCGTGGAGAAGACCCTGCTGTCGGCCGTGGCCAACGCGCGGGAGAAGGCGGATCGGGACGGGGATTCCCTGGATGTGGACGATCTCGTGGTGAGCCGCGCCTTCGTCGACCCGGGCCCCACACTCAAGCGATGGAGGGCGGCTGCGATGGGACGCGCGACACCCCGCCGCCGCAGGACGAGCCACATCACGGTCGTCGTGACAGCGAAGGAGAACTAAGCGGATGGGCCAGAAAACCCACCCCCACGGATTCCGGCTCGGGATCGTTTCGGACTGGCGTTCCCGCTGGTACGCCGAGCGGGACTTCCCCGCGCTCCTCAAGGAGGATCAGACGATTCGCGAATACCTCCACCGGCGGCTTCACCACGCCGCGGTGGCGACGGTGGAGATCGCGCGCAAGCCGTCCAAGCTCGTCGTTACGGTGCACACGGCGCGCCCGGGCGTCGTGATCGGCAAGAGGGGGGCCGAGGTGGACAAGCTGCGGGACGAGCTGGCGGTGCTGACCAACAGCGAGGTCTCCGTCAACGTCGAAGAGATCAAGCGCCCTGAGCTGAACGCGCGCCTGGTCGCCGACAACGTGGCCCACCAGATCCGGCAGCGCATCTCCTTCCGGAGAGCGATGAAGCGGGCGGTCCAGTCAGCCATGCGCGCCGGAGCCGAGGGGATTCGCATCCAGTGCGCCGGCAGGCTCGGCGGCGCCGAGATCGCGCGCACCGAGGGCTACAACGAAGGCCGGGTTCCCCTGCACACGCTGCGTGCGGAGATCGACTACGCACACGTCGAGGCGCGCACCACCTACGGGACCGTCGGCGTCAAGTGCTGGATCTTCAAGGGCGAAATGATCGAAGACCGCTTCGGCCGGACGTATTCGGCCGGACCGAACGCCTAGGGGACCGTGAGGAGATAGAGCTATGCTGGCACCGAAGCGGGTAAAGCGCAGGAAGACCCACAAGGGGAAGATGCGCGGGAAGGCCTACCGGGGAAGCAGGGTTTCGTTCGGGGAATACGGCCTCCAGGCGCTCGAGGCGAGCTGGATCACGAACCGCCAGATCGAGTCCGCCCGTGTGGCGATCACCAGACATGTCAAGAGGGGCGGGAAGGTGTGGATCCGGATCTTCCCCGACAAGCCCATCACCAAGAAGCCTGCCGAGACCCGCATGGGGAAGGGGAAGGGAAACCCGGAGGAGTGGGTCGCCGTGGTAAAACCGGGGCGGATCATGTTTGAACTGGAAGGCGTGCCCGTCGATGTGGCGCGCAGAGCGATGCAGCTGGCGTCCTTCAAGCTTCCCGTGAAGACCCGGTTCGTCGTTCGGGAATCTCAACTCTAGGACCAGGGGGAGCGGACACGTGAAGGCGGAAGAGATTCGCGAGCTTGACGACGCCGAGTTGAATCACCGACTGGGCGAGCTGCGGCTGGAGCAGTTCCGGCTCCGTTTCCGCAGCGCGATCATGCAGCTCGAAAACCCGAGCTTGCGGCGCGAGATCCGGCGGGACATCGCGCGCATCAGGACGATTCTGCACGAGCGCCGCGCGGCGGCGGAGGCGGAGCAGCAATGAACACGAACGACGAGCGCAGCCGGCGCAAGGTGCGTACCGGCGTGGTGGTCTCCGACCGCGCCGAGAAAACGGTGACGGTGATCGTGGAGCGCCGCTTCGCCCACCCGCTGTACGGCAAGCAGGTGAAGCGCACGAAGAAGTACCATGCACACGACGAAACCAACGAGTACCGGGTCGGTGACACGGTCTCGATCATGGAAACGCGCCCGCTCTCGAAGACCAAGAGGTGGCGCGTGGTTGAACTCATCGAACGGCCCGCCTGACGTCCGCGGGTAGAGGACCGGAGAGATCCGATGATCCAACAGGAATCGATGCTCAAGATCGCCGACAACACCGGTGCCAAGCGTGCGCTTTGCATCCGTGTCCTCGGCGGATCGGGGCGGCGCTATGCCCGGATTGGCGACAGGGTCATCGTTACGATCAAGGACGCGGTGCCCAACGCGCCGATCAAGAAGGGCGAGGTCATGGAGGCGGTCGTCGTGCGCACCGCCAAGGAAATGCGCAGGCGCGACGGAAGCTACATCCGGTTCGACGACAACGCGGCCGTGCTCATCAACGCCCAGCAGGAACCGCGCGGCACCCGGATCTTCGGGCCCGTCGGGCGCGAGCTGCGCGAGAAGCGCTACATGCGGATCGTTTCCCTGGCACCGGAGGTGCTTTGATCATGGGCTGGACGAAGATCGTCAAGGGCGACCGGGTCAGGGTGATCCGGGGCAACCACCGGGACGCGGAAGGAACGGTGCTCCGCGTGATCCGCAACACCCGCCAGGTCGTCGTGCAGGGCGTGAACATGCGGAAGCGGCACACGCGGCCGTCACAGGAGAACCCCGAGGGGGGCATCATCACCTTCGAGGGCCCGATCCACATCTCGAACGTGATGCTGATCGAACCGGCGACCGGCGAGGCCAGCCGGGTCCGGATACGCGTGGAGCCCGATGGACTGAAGGAACGGATTGCTGTCAGGAGCGGAAACCCCGTGCCGAAGGGAGCCTGATCCCGCGGCATCGAAGCGAGGATACGAGAGGAAGATGGAACCACGGCTGTTGACCCACTACAAGGACGTTGCCAGGCCGGCGCTGCAGGAGCAGTTCGGCTTTGCCAACCCTCACCAGATTCCCCGCGTCGTGAAGGTTACCCTCAACGTCGGCGTTGGAGAGGGCAGCCGGGACCGCAAGCTGGTGGATTCGGTTGCCGGGGAGTTGGCCGTGATCTCGGGACAGAAGGCCGTGATCACGCGGGCCCGTCGGTCGATCTCCAACTTCCGGCTCCGCGAGGGCATGCCGGTCGGCGCCTCCGTGACGCTGAGACGGCGCGGCATGTGGGAGTTTATCGACCGCTTCGTCTCGGTCGCTGTACCCCGCATCCGTGACTTCAGGGGTCTAAACACGCGCTCCTTCGACGGCCGCGGCAACTACACGGTCGGAATCAGGGAGCAGATCATCTTCCCCGAGGTCGACTACGACAAGGTAAAGAGCATCCACGGCATGGACGTTACGATCGTGACTTCGACCGCCAAGGACGACCAGGCGTACGCGCTTCTGCGGCAGCTGGGATTCCCGTTCCGTGGCGAAGTCCCGCTGATTATCGGGGCCCAGGCCTGAACGAGGAGAGACGGAACCAGCCATGATGACCGATCCCATCGCGGACATGCTGACGCGAATCCGGAACGCCGGGAGCGCGGGGCACCGCTGGGCCGATGTGCCGCTGTCCAAGCTCAAGGTGGAAGTGGCGCGGCTCCTGAAGGAGAACGCGTTCGTTCACGACTTCAAGGTGCTGAACGATGGCCGGCATGGTCTCGTTCGCGTCTATCTCAAGTACCACGAGGGCGCGCACGTCATCCGGCGCATCGCCCGTGTATCCCGGCCGGGCCGGCGGCGCTACGTGGGTGTCGAAGAGATTCCGCGAGTCCGCAACGGACTGGGAATGGCCATGCTATCCACCTCCCGGGGCCTGCTCTCCGACCGTGCCGCCCGCGAGGCCGGCGTGGGCGGCGAGCTTCTCGCGGTGATCTGGTAGGAGGTTTCGATGTCAAGAATTGGCAAGAAGCCGGTGACGATCCCCGACGGCGTGAAAGTCACCCTGGACGGACAGCGGGTTGCCGCCAGAGGTCCCAACGGAGAGCTGGAACTGCAGGTGCGGGCTCCGATCCGCGTAGGTTGGGATGGTCAGGAGGGCAAGACGCTCCTGGTTACCCGACCGGACGACCAGAAGCAGAACCGGGCGCTGCACGGACTGACCCGTTCCCTGATTGCGAATATCGTCGAAGGAGTCAGCCAGGGGTTCAGCAAGACCCTGGAGATCGTGGGGGTGGGCTACCGGGTCCAGCCTCAGGGCAAGGGTCTCCGGCTGAGCCTGGGGTTCTCGCATCCGATCGACTTTCCGGCTCCGGACGGCATTAGCTTCGAGACCCCGAACCAGACGACGATCGTGGTCAAGGGCGCGGACAAGCAGCAGGTGGGTCATACGGCTGCCGTGATCCGGGCCTTTCGCCCCCCGGAGCCTTACAAGGGGAAGGGTGTGAGATACAGGGACGAACACGTCCGGCGTAAGGCCGGCAAGACGGCCGGAGCATGACGATGATCAAACCCAGCAAGTTGAGAAAGAGCCGCCGGCTGCAGCTTCAGCGGCGCCACGCGCGCATCCGGAAACGCGTGCACGGGACGGGGGATCGGCCCCGACTGGCCGTGCACCGGTCGATCCGCAACATACAGGGCCAGCTGATCGACGACGACTCGGGCCGGACCCTGATGGGTCTCTCCACGCTCGCCCCCGAACTGAGGGAAGCGGCCCCGGACGAAGGAAGCCGCAAGGTGGAGGCGGCTCGCGCCGCGGGCAGATTGCTCGCCGAGCGGGCATGCGAGCAGGGGGTCACCCGGGTCGTGTTCGACCGGGGCGGCTTCCGGTATCACGGCCGTGTCAGGGCGTTCGCGGAAGGCGCGCGCGCAGGAGGTCTGTCGTTCTGATGGCCAGAGACAAGCGTCCACCCCGCGAGGGGGCCGAGCAGGTCGAGAACCTGATCCATATCAACCGCGTGGCAAAGGTCGTGAAGGGGGGGCGCCGCTTCTCCTTCACGGCACTGGTCGCGGTCGGCAACCAGGCCGGCCGGGTGGGGATCGCCCACGCCAAGGCCAACGAGGTGGCGGAGGCGATCCGCAAGGCCTTCGAGCAGGCCCGCCGGGCCATGATCGACGTACCGGTCACGCAGGGAACGATTCCCCACGAGATCATCGGGCGCTGGGGCGCGGGCCGTGTGCTCATGCGTCCCGCGGCGCCGGGGACGGGGGTAATCGCCGGCGGCCCGGTGCGCGCCGTGCTCGAGGCGGCGGGCATCACCGACGTGCTGACCAAGAGCCTGGGCACGAACAACCCGATCAACGTGGTGCGCGCGACGGTTCACGGGCTCGAGAACCTGGTCACCGCGTATGATGTCGCCGCCGAGCGGGGCATCTCGGTTGAAGAACTCGGGGTGGTGAATCGTGGCTAGGCGCATCAGGATTACGCAGGTACGGAGCGCCGTGGGGCGTCAGAAGGTGCAGCGACGCACCCTCCAGGCGCTCGGAATCCGCCGCCACCAGCAGGCGGTGGTCCACGACGACACGCCTGCGATCCGCGGAATGATCGCGAAAGTGGACTATCTGGTAGAGGTGACGGAGGTGGACTGACCGATGATCGAGCTTCACAACCTGCGGTCCCCGAAGGGATCCCACCGATCGCGCAAGCGCGTGGGGCGCGGACCCGGCTCCGGCAAGGGCAAGACGTCGGGCAGAGGAGAAAAGGGACAGAACTCGCGCTCGGGCGGTGGCGTGCCGGCCTGGTTCGAGGGCGGTCAGATGCCCCTGCAACGGCGGATCCCGAAGCGGGGTTTCAAGAACCGCAACCGAATCGAATACCAGGTCGTCAACGTAGGTGACCTGCACATCGTGGATGGAGACGCGACGCCCGAGGGGCTGAAGGCGGCGGGACTGGTCCGTTCCCTTCGCCGTCCGGTGAAGATTCTCGGAAACGGTGAAATTGCCGCTGCGGTCGCCTGCTCGGTGCATGCCGTGTCCGCCAGTGCCCGCAAGAAGATCGAGGCCGCCGGCGGCTCGGTGACGATGATCTCCCTGCACGGCGGGGAAGACACCCTGCACGGCGGGGAAGACCACGGGGAAGACCAATAGTGCGTCCCGCCGAGGACATGGGGAGGGGTCCCGACAATGGCTAATCCGATTCCGAATCTCTTCCGTGCCCCGGAGCTGAAGAAGAAGATCCTCTTCACGCTCCTGATCATGTTCGTGTATCGGATCGGGTCGCACATCACGGTGCCCGGTGTCGATGTCGGCGCGCTCCAGGCGCTTTCCGGCCAGTTTTCCGGCACCTTCCTCGGCGTGTACGACATGTTCGTCGGCGGGGGCCTGAGCCGGGCCACGGTCTTCGCGCTGGGGATCATGCCGTACATCTCGGCGAGCATCATGTTCCAGCTGCTTGCCGCCGTCTTCCCGACCGTGGAGAAGCTGCAGAAGGAGGGCGAACAGGGGCGGAAGAAGCTGACCCAGTGGACCCGTTACACCACGGTCCTGCTCTGCCTAATCCAGTCGTATGCGTACGCCTCGTTCCTGCAGAGCCTGGGCGAGGCCGTTCGCGTGCCCGGCATGGGCTTCGTCTTTTCGACGGTGATCACGCTCACCGTCGGCGGCATCTTCATCATGTGGATGGGTGAGCAGATCACGGAGCGGGGCATCGGCAACGGGATGTCGCTGATGATCTTCTTCTCGATCATCCAGGGCTTCCCCCAGGCAATCGTACGAACCTGGGAATCGCTGATGATCGGCGAGATCGGCCTGTTCGAAATCGTGGCGCTGCTCGCGGTGGTCGTGGGCATCACGGCGGGCGTCGTGGCGATGACGATGGCGGCTCGAAAAATACCCGTGCAGATCCCACGGAAGGTCGTGGGACGCGGACGCATCCGCGAAGGGCAGAAGAGCTTCATTCCCCTGCGCATCAACTCGGCCGGAGTGATGCCCATCATCTTCGCCCAGTCCTTCATCGTCGTCCCCGGCACGCTCGCCGCCTTCAGCTCCGTTCCGTTCATCGCGGACCTGGCGGACATCTTCCAGCCCGGGAACTGGGCGTACTACCTCACGTATGCGGCGCTCATCGTCTTCTTCACCTACTTCTACACGGCCATCATCTTCAACCCGGTCGACCTGGCGGAGAACCTCAAGAAACAGGGCGCCTTCATCCCGGGTGTGAAGCCGGGCACGCGCACGGCCGAGTACATCGACCGGATCCTCACCCGTGTCACCCTTCCCGGATCGATCTACCTCGCACTGATCGCTCTGGTCCCGTTCTGGATATTCGATATCTTCGCGATCCAGAATTTCTTCTTCGGCGGCACCAGCCTGCTCATCGTCGTGGGCGTGGGCCTCGACACCGTCCAGCAGGCGCAGCAGCACCTGTTGCTCCGGCACTACGACGGCTTCATGAAGAAGGGGCGCGTGAAGATGCGCGGCCGTCAGCGGTACGTGTAGCGGTCTCCACCACATGAGTGGAGCGCAATCCGCGGGCCGGGTCATCGTCCTCCTTGGGTCGCCAGGGGTCGGTAAAGGCACCCAGGGGATCCGCCTGAGCCGGGCGATGGGCTGGGCCCACGTGTCGACGGGCGATCTGTTGCGCGCGGCGCTGAAGGCCGGGACGGCGCTCGGTCTCCAGGCCCGCAGGTTCATGGACGCCGGTGAGCTCGTGCCCGACGAGGTGATGGTCGACCTGGTGCGCGAACACCTCGTGGCGATGGGTCCCGGCCGGGGCGTCGTCTTCGACGGATTCCCGCGGACGGTGCCGCAGGCGGAGGCGCTGAGCGCCGTCCTGGCCGAGGAAGGGCGCCGCGTCGACCAGGTCGTGCTTCTGGAGGCCGACGAGGAAGTGCTGGTGAAGCGCATCTCGGGGCGCCGGTCGTCTCCGAGCGGGCGAGTGTACAACGTCCATTTCGATCCGCCCCGCCGGAGCGGCTTCTGCGACGATACCGGGGAGCCCCTGATCCACCGCGCCGACGATCAGCCGGAGACGGTGCGCACTCGGCTCACGGTCTACCGCGAAGCCACGGCACCGCTTGTCGGCTACTACGACGCGAGGGGAGTCCTCGTGAGGGTCGATGGGGAGGGCGACATCGGCGAGGTACAGGCAGCGCTGCGGGAAGCGGTTGGGGTTGCGCACGGCTCTGCCGCGACGGGGGTGTGATGGCCAGGCGCGCCGGCAAGGCGATCCACCTGAAGTCTCCCGCGGAGATCCAGGCGATGTCCCGTTGCGGCGACATCATCGCCGGCCTCTTCGACGAGATCGAGCCGCTCGTGCGCCCCGGCGTGGCCACGGAAGCTCTCGACCGCTTCGTGGACGATTTCGTGCGCGCTCACGAAGGTGCGGTCCCGGCGTTCAAGGGGCTGTACGGCTTCCCCGGCAGCGCCTGCATCAGCATCAACGAGGAGGTGGTGCACGGGATACCGTCGCAGCGCACGCTGCGGGACGGCGATATCGTCTCGATCGACGTGGGCGTGAGGCGGAAGGGCTGGTGCGCCGACTCGGCATACACCTTTGCCGTGGGGGAAATCGGACCCGAGGCGGCCGACCTGGCGGCGATGACCTACGCGTCCCTGGTGGCGGCCGTGGCCGCCGCGCGGCCGGGTGGCCACGTCGGCGACATCGGAGCCGCGGTCGTGGAAACCGTGGGCGAGAGCGGCTACCGGATCATTCGCGACCTCGTGGGGCACGGCGTGGGGCGCGATATCCACGAGGAGCCGCAGGTATCGAACATCGGCCGTGCCGGCTACGGCGTGCCGCTCAGGCCCGGAATGGTGCTGGCCATCGAACCAATGCTCGCGGTCGGCACCGACGAGATCCGGACCCTCGAGGACAAGTGGACGGTCACGACCCTCGACGGCACGCTGTCCGCCCACTACGAACACACGGTCGCGATCACGGACGAGGGCCCGCAGGTCCTGACCGGAGGCGGGATCTGGGACAGGACTGGGGCTACCGAAGGAAAACGATACCAACTATCTTTAAAAGCTGTGCTTTGAACGATTGGATCAATGCCAACCAGGGGAGTCCGTCAACGTGAAGGTCCGCACCAGCGTGAAACCCATGTGTGAGTACTGCCGCGTCGTCCGCAGGAAGGGCGTCGTCCGCATCATCTGCAGCCGGAACCCCCGGCACAAGCAGCGTCAGGGCTGAGGGCGGCGACCATGGCACGCATCGCGGGGGTGGATCTTCCCAGGGGCAAGCGAATCGAGGTCGCGCTCACCTACGTGTACGGCGTGGGGCGCACTTCATCGAAGCAGATACTCGAGGCCGCGGGCATCAATCCCGATCTTCGCACGCACGAGCTGACGGACCAGGACGCGAGTCGTCTGCGGCGCGAGATCGAGCAGAACTACAAGGTCGAAGGTGCGCTGCGCACCGAGGTGTCCATGAACATCAAGCGTCTCATGGACATCGGCTGCTACCGGGGTCTGCGTCATCGCCGGGGCCTGCCCGTGCGGGGACAGCGGACCCACACGAACGCGCGCACCAAGAAGGGGCCCAGGCGCGCGATCGCGGGCAAGAAGAAGGCTCCCAAGAAGTAGCGGATCGGATACCGTAACGGGCGGACTATTACAGGCGCGGGGTAGTGCCCCGCAGGAAGGTGCCGGTTGGCAAACCCCAGATCGACGCGGACGAAGAAATCGAAGAAGGTCGTCGCGGCCGAAGGTGTCGCGCACATCAAGGCGACCTTCAACAACACCATCATCACGATCGCGGACCAGGCCGGGAACGTCCTGGTCTGGGCGACGGCGGGGACGGCCGGCTTCAAGGGGTCCAAGAAGTCCACGCCCTTCGCCGCAACCATGGCCGCCGAACAGGCCGGCCGCGATGCCGTCGCCATGGGCGTGCGGCAGATCGTCGTCCGCGTGCAGGGACCCGGCTCGGGCCGGGAATCCGCAATCCAGGCGCTGGCGGCGGCCGGGCTCAACATCGTCTCGATTCACGATGTGACGCCCCTGCCGCACAACGGCTGTCGGCCACCCAAGAAACGCCGCGTGTGACGGAATAAAGAGACTCCATAACCATGGCACGATACACAGGTCCGGTTTGCAAGCGATGCCGCCGGGAGGGGCAGAAGCTCTTCCTGAAGGGCGCCAAGTGCTACACCGAAAAATGTCCCGTCGAGCGACGCCAGTATCCGCCGGGCCACCACGGACCGGCGGCGGTGAGGCGCCGCAAGCAGTCGGATTACGCGATGCAGCTGCGCGAGAAGCAGAAAGTCAAGCGCATCTACGGACTGCACGAGAAGCAGTTCCGCAACCTGTTCGAGTACGCGGCCGGGCGGCCGGGCGTCACGGGCGAGAATCTCATCATCGCGCTGGAGAGCCGTCTGGACAACGTCGTCTTCCGGATGGGCATGGCTGCCAGCCGCCGCCAGGCTCGCCAACTGGTCCGGCATCGCCACGTCGCCGTCAACGGATCCACGGTGGACATCCCGAGCTATCGGCTCTCCGCCGGCGACGAAGTCGCTTTGCGCTCGAAGTCCCGTGATCTGGATCTGGTTGCGGCGAGCCTCCAGGCCCGCACCCGGCCGCCGCTGCTGGACTGGCTGTCGCTTGACGAGAAGAAGCGGGTCGGCAGGGTCGTGCGGGCGCCCACGCGGGGAGACATTCCTCTCGCCGCGCAGGAACAATTGATCGTCGAACTCTATTCCAAGTGACCCCGCGGAGAGCTGCGCCGTCGACGGTTCACGGGGATTCAAACGGGCACAAACCAGCCAGGGGGATACCTACGGTGACTTTGGAGCTTGATCTTTCAGGTCTCGTTCTTCCCGAGCGCATCGAGATTGCGGAGATGTCGGAGGACGGCCGTTCTGCGGTCTTCGTCCTCGAGCCGCTCGAAAGGGGCTTCGGGCATACGCTGGGCAACTCGGTTCGCCGCGTACTGCTTTCCTCGCTCAAGGGATCGGCGGTTTGGGCTTTCCGGATCGACGGGGTGGTCCATGAGCATCAGACCATCGCTTCCGTCGTGGAGGACGTGCACCAGATCATCCAGAACCTCAAGTCGCTCGTGGTCAGCCTCGACGACGACATCGACGAAGCGGTGCTTACGATTCGGGCGGCCAGGGCGGGTCCGATCAGCGCGCGCCAGATCAAGGCGCCCGGGTCGGTCACCATCCACGATCCCGACCATCACATCCTCACGCTGCAGGACGACCGGGAACTCAACATCGAACTGCGCGTCAACAAGGGTCGCGGCTTCGTGCTTGCGGATCAGGGCCCGGTGTCGAAGGACTCCCCGGTGGACCTCGTTCGCATCGACGCGATCTATAATCCGGTGTTGCGCGCGAACTTCACCGTCGAGGAGACGCGTGTCGGGCAGAGGACCGACTTCGACAAGCTCTCGATCCACGTGGAGACAGACGGGTCGGTCGATCCGGAGAGCGCCATTCGATACTCGGCGGAACTGGTCCGAAAGCACCTGGAGTACATGCTCTACTTTTCGATCGGCGGGCTTCCCGAGGATGAGCCGAGCGGGCTCGCGCCGATCCCGGAGAAGATGATTGAACTGTTTCACACTCCGATTGGCGACGTGGCCGAGATCAGCGTTCGCTCGCGCAAGTCGCTGAAAGTGGTATCGATCAATACGCTTGGTGACCTGATCAGCCGCACCGAAGAGGAGATGCTGGACATCGACAACTTCGGGAAGAAGTCGCTGAATGAAATGCGCAAGCTCCTGCAGGTACACGGCCTGCGGTTCGGGATGAGAATCGAGGAGGGAGACGACGGGAGGCTCTTCCTCGTTCAGGAAGGGGCCGTCGAGCCGACGGGGGAATAGGTCATGCGTCACCGAAAGAAGGGTAGGAGCCTCTCGCGCTCGCCGAGCCACCGCAAGGCGCTGCTCAGGAACATGGCGATGTCGCTCTTCCAACACGAGCGGATCACCACGACCACGGCGCGCGCCAAGGAGTTGCGGCCCTATGTGGAGCGCCTCATCACGCTGGCGAAGCGGGGAGACCTGCACGCACGCCGGCTGGCGGCCCGCCGGATCGCCGACCGCGATGTGCTCGGCAAGCTCTTCGATGACATCGCCCCGCGCTACGCCGAGCGCCCGGGAGGCTACACCCGCATTCTCAAGCTGGGCAACCGCAAGGGTGACGCCGCCGAAATGGCGCTGATCGAGTTAGTGTGATAGAATCGGGCGGCACGGGGAGGTTCCGCCGAACCTCGACAGGCGAACTTGGAACGCGCAAAGGACAGGCCAGATGGTAACGTTGCTGAATTCCCGCTCGGGGGCGGTTCGACCGGGGACGCTGCTCATGCTGCTGAGCTTCCTCGTGGTTGGGGGTTTCCTGTACTGGCTCTCCGTCACGGCCGAGCCGACCGAGGTGGTGATCGACGAGCCGGAAGACGATGTCATGGTGAACGAGGTCGCCTTCGCGGATTTCTCCAGTGGGCCGCCGGCCTACGTGGGACAGGAACTCACCCTGCGGAGCGTCGCGGTGACCAGCCTGTTGCGGCCCCACGCCTTCTGGACGAATCTGGCGGACCAGCAGCAGACGGCCTATTTGCTGCATCTCTCCGACGCGCTCCTGGCCGACTCGGTGTCGGTGGACCTGGGGATGATCGTGGACGTCACGGGCACGGTCACGCAGATGTCCGACTCCATTCTTGACGCCTGGGAAGCCGCCGGAGCCTTCCCGAACGACATCGATCGCCTCACGGCCGAGTTCGCGGAGACCTTTATCGAGGTCACCGTGCTCGGCGGCGACGGGGCGGGTGACGACTCCTCCGAGGCCGGCGAGGCTTCCGAGCCTTCCTCCTGACGGTCTCCGCACCGGCATCGGTGGGAATGAGGGAGGCGCGGGCCGAAGCCGGACAGTGGGAAATGGCGGACGCCGAACGGCAGGACACACCGAGGTCGAAGCGGTCGCGACTGGAATCGGGTGACGCCGTGCTCGGGGTCGTGGGCCTCGGGTACGTCGGCTTGCCGCTGGCCGTCGAGGCCGCCCGGCACGGCATACAGGTCATCGGTTTCGACGTGGACCGCGGGGTTGTGGACAGCGTCAACGGGGGCATGAGCCACATTGCCGATCTGCCCGCGTCGGCGGTGTCCGGTGCGCGGGAACGCGGGTTGCTCGAGGCGACTACGGACATGGGGCGCCTGGGCCGGTGCGACGCGGTATCCATTTGCGTGCCCACCCCTCTGTCGAAGACGCGGGATCCCGATATCTCGCACGTTCTGGCCGCCGCTGAAGCCGTGGCCGCGGTCCTCCGGGAGGGCCAGCTCGTCGTGCTGGAGTCGACCACCTATCCGGGTACGACCCGCGAAGTCGTGTTGCCGATCCTGCGCCGCAGCGGACTCGAGGCCGGGGCCGACTTCCACCTGTGCTTCTCGCCCGAACGCGTGGACCCGGGCAACGTGACCTGGAAGACCGGGAACACGCCGCGTATCATCGGTGGCGTCACACCGCGATGCACCGAGGTCGGCACGGCGTTCTACTCGCGCTTCGTGGACGACGTGGTGACGGTATCCTCGGCCGAGGCCGCCGAACTGGCGAAGATTCTCGAAAACGCGTTTCGCGCGGTGAACATCGGGCTGGTCAACGAGATGGCGCTGATTGCGGACCGGCTGGGGCTCGACATATGGGAGGTGATCGAGGCCGCGGCCACCAAGCCGTTCGGATTCATGAAGTTCACGCCGGGACCGGGTCTCGGCGGCCATTGTCTGCCGGTCGACCCGCACTACCTGTCGTGGAAGATGCGGGCAATGGACTACCGCACGCGGTTCATCGAGACGGCCTCCGAGATCAACGCGGAGATGCCGACGTTCGTTGTCGGCAAGGTACGAGACGCGCTCAACGGGGCGCGCAAGCCCGTGAACGGGTCCCGGATCGTACTGCTCGGCGTGGCCTTCAAGAAGAATGTGGCCGACGTGCGCGAATCCCCCGCGATGGACATCCTGGAACTGCTGGAGCGCGACGGGGCGGAGGTGCTGTACCACGATCCCCACGTGCCCGAATGGCCGACGCGGGACGGCCGCGTGCTCCGCTCGCAGCCCTTCGCCGATGGTCTGCTGCAGGGAGCGGACGCGGTGGTGATCGTGACGGATCACTCCGCCTTTGACGCGCGGGAGATCTATCGGCTGTCGCCGATCCTCGTCGACGCGCGCAACGCCACGGCCGCGGTTCCCGAGTCCCGGAGCACGTCCCGTCCGCAGCGCTGGATTGTGAAGGGATGAGGATCGCGGTGCTGGGAAGCGGGTATGTAGGACTGACGACCGGGGCGTGCCTGGCGGAAACGGGCAACGATGTCGTGTGCGCGGACGTCGTACAGGAGAAGGTGGACGCCCTCAACCGGGGGGAAGTCCCCTTCTTCGAACCCGGTCTGGCCACCCTGCTGGAGGAGAACGTGGCAGCCGGGCGCCTCACCTTCACCACCGACAACGCGATGGCCGTGCGCGAATCGTACATCGTCTTCATCACCGTCGGGACGCCCCAGGGCGACGACGGCTCCGCGGATCTGCAGCATGTTCTCGCGGCGGCGCGGGATGTCGGCCGCGCCATGGACGGTGAGCGGATCGTGGTCACCAAGAGCACGGTCCCCGTGGGAACCACGCGGATGGTCCGTGAGGCCATCAAGGCCGAGACGGATCATCCGGTGCATGTCTGCTGCAACCCGGAATTCCTGAAGGAGGGCGCGGCGATCAGCGATTTCAAGCGGCCGGACCGCGTGGTGCTGGGCGTCGACGACCTCGGAGCGGCGGACGTGCTCCGGGACCTCTACGCGCCCTTCGTGCGGACGGGGCGGGAGGTGCTCGTCATGGACACGGCTTCGGCCGAAGTCACGAAGTACGCGGCAAACGCGATGCTGGCCACCCGCATCAGCTTCATGAACATGATCGCCCGTCTCTGCGAACGCTCGGGCGCCGATGTGGACATGGTGCGCCTGGGCGTGGGTTCGGATGCCCGGATCGGCCCGACCTACCTGTTTCCCGGTTTGGGGTACGGGGGCTCCTGCTTTCCCAAGGACGTCACCGCACTCGCGCGAACGCTCAACGCGATGGAAGTCGATGCGTCGATCCTCGAGGCGGTCGAGCGCGTCAACGAAAAGCAGAAGCGCCTTCTTCTCGAGATGGTGGTCGAGCGTTTCGGCGAAGACCTGCGGGGGCGGGCATTCGCCGTGTGGGGACTCGCGTTCAAGCCGGATACCGACGACATGCGCGAAGCACCCAGCCTGGTGACGATCCGTGGCCTGCTGGCGCGGGGCGCCAGGGTTGTTGCGCACGACCCGGCCGCGCTGGAGGCGGCGCGCAGCATCCTGGGATCCGATATCGAGTACTGCGACCGCAACTACGATGCGCTGGCCGGGGCCGACGCGCTGCTCATCCACACCGAGTGGCACCCGTATCGGCACCCGGACTTCGCGCGGATGCGGACGGCACTGGCCGGCGCGGTGGTCTTCGACGGGCGCAATCTCTATAGCCCGGAAGTCATGCGGGAACTGGGCTTCGAGTATCACTCGGTGGGACGGCCGGCGGGGGGCTGAGCGGTGCGCGTGCTGATTACCGGCGTGGCGGGCTTCCTCGGCTCGCACCTCGCGGATCGTTTCCTGTCCGAGGGGTACCGCGTCGTCGGCGCGGACAACTTCGTCACTGGTTCCTCCCGAAACCTCGCGCACCTCGAACGGGACCGGCGCTTCCGGCTCATCGAACACGACATCTCGACGCCGCTGTCCGTCGATGAGGCGTTGGACGGCGTCCTGCACTTCGCGTCGCCGGCCAGCCCACCCGACTATCTCGATCTGCCGATTCAGACGCTTGACGCCGGAGGGTTGGGGGCCCGCCACACGCTTGATCTTGCGCTCCGCCACCACGCCCGGTATCTGCTGGCCTCGACCTCCGAGGTGTACGGAGATCCTCAGGTGCATCCCCAGACGGAGGACTACTGGGGCCATGTCAATCCGGTCGGTCCGAGGAGCGTCTACGACGAGGCGAAGCGGTTTGCCGAAGCGATGACCATGGCCTACCACCGGGCGCATGGGCTCGACACGAGAATCGTGCGGATCTTCAACACCTACGGGACGCGCATGCGTCCCCACGATGGCCGCGTAGTGTCCAACTTCATCGTGCAGGGGCTGCGCAGGGAGCCGATGACCGTGTACGGCGACGGTTCGCAGACCCGTTCGTTCTGCTACGTGGACGATAGCGTGGACGGGATCTTCAGACTCTTCGAGTCGACGCGCGTCGATCCCGTGAACATCGGCAACCCGGAGGAAGTCACCGTGCTTGAGCTCGCTCGCATGGTGATGCAAGAGACCGGATCGTCGCAGGCGCCCGTGTTTCTTCCGCTGCCCTCCGACGACCCCGGTGTGAGGTGTCCGGACATCGCGGCGGCGCGGAGGTGCCTCGGCTGGTCGCCGCGCGTCGGCCTGCGCGAGGGCTTGCGGCGGACCGTACGCTACTTCGCCGGCCTGGCCGCGGGCGCGAAACTGCGGTCCCGGGCAATGCGGGAGGTGGCCTCGTGACCGGCGCCGGATCCTGCCGCACAGCCCTCTGCCTGGGCGCGCTCGTGCTCCTGATCCCGGCATGTGGAGCGGATCCGGGTGATGCGGCCGCACTCCTGCGCGGCGACCGTGCATTCGCGCGCGGCGAGTACGAGGAAGCGCTCGCCGAGTATCGCCTGGCGCTGCTCAGGGAGAATCCGGGCGAGGACGGCGTCGTGCGGGCCGCGCACGCCTACGTAATGCTCGGACGGGTCGACGAGGCGCGCTCGCTGTACGAGCAGGCCGTCGCGGCCGACGACTCCTACGCCAATCAGGCGGTGTCGGACTTCGTCGCCCTGGCAAGGCGCGAGCACGAAGCGGGCGACAGCTACGGGATGGCCTCGGCGATGGAGGCGGCGTTGCACTTCCGCCCGGGCATCGTCGTGGAGGGGCTGGCGCTGCCGATGGCACGACACTACAGCAACAGCGGCGAGTACGCGCGCGCGCGGCCACTCTACCTGAGGGCGCTGGGCCAGAACCGCGACGATGCGGACATCGTGTTCGAGACCGCGCTGGCGCACGAGGAGATCGGCGACTGCGAGCGGGCTCTGGTGTACTTCGACCAGTTTCGGGAACTGGCGCCGCGGCGTACCGCGGAGGTCAGCTGGCATGTGGGCTCCTGTTCCTTCCAGGTATCCAGGGAGTTGGCGGAAGAAGGGGCGCTCGACGAGGCGCTGTTGTATCTGGATGCGATGATCGATCTGGCGGAGCCCAGGCCGCTGCTGGCCCAGGCGTACATGGACAAGGGCGAATTGCTCGCGCAACTCGGTGACTGCCTGTCCGCGGTGGCGGCCTTCCGGGCCGTTGGCGATGCGGACCCTTCCGGGTCCGGGCCGCTCGTGGGTCAGGCGAGAGCGCGCGTGGACGAGATCCGCTTCGGCGAGCGGGGGGACGCGCCGTGCTGACCCGTTCGGTGGCCGCCGGGGCCCTGGTCGGATTGCTGGGAATGGCATGTTCCTCGGCACCGCCGTTTTCGGGGTGGACGCCGGAACAGCTCTACGAGCACGGCCAAAGGGCCTTCGACCAGGGGGACTGGGACGAAGCGCGGCGGGCGTTCGAACGCCTGGTGCTGACCTTCCCCGGCTTCGATCAGGCGGTGGAGGCGCGCCACTACCTGGCGAGGACCTTTTTCTCGGACGGGGAATTCGTGAGCGCGGTGTCGGAGTATACGCGCATCGTGCAGGTCTACCCGGACCACGAACGCACCACCGAGGCCTACATGGGACTGTGCCGTTCCTATGCGGCCATGTCTCCGCACCCTCAGCGGGACCAGCAGTACACGATACAGGCTCGCACGACGTGCCAGAACGTAGCCAACGACTTTCAGGGCACGGCGGTGGGCGACTCGGCGGCGATGGTTGCGGGGGACATGCACGCCAAGTTGGGCGACAAGGCCTACCAGGAGGGCTATTTTTACTTTCAGCGTGACATTCTCCCGTCGGCGGAGCTGGTTTTTCTTGACCTGTTGGAAGCCTTCCCGGATACCGAAGCGGCGCCGCGGGCCGTGGCGCGCCTCATCGACATATACGAGGCTTGGGGATGGGGTGAGCAACAGGAAGAATTCAGGGTCAGGCTGCGCGAGAGCTATCCGGACTCGCCCGAGGCCAGGGAGCTCGACGCACCCGTCGCCAGCGATACCGTTTCAACGGTCAGGAGCCGGGCGCCTCCCGGTCCGCGTCTCCTGACGAGATGGCCCGACGACCGCGGGTAGGGATCTTCGGCGGTACGTTCGACCCGCCCCACCTCGGCCACGTTGTGGCGGCCCGGGAGGTTGCGGATGCAGTGGATCTCGAACGCGTTCTCTGGGTGCCCGCGGCGATTCCTCCACATAAGAGGCACCGAAGTCCGACACGGGCCACCGTGCGGCGGCGAATGGTGGAAGCGGCAATCGGCCGTGATCCGCGGTTCGAGCTTTGTGACCTCGAGCTGGCGCGTGGGGGTGTGTCCTACACGGTGGATACGTTGCGGAGTCTCAAGGCCGCACACCCGGAGTGGTCTCTGGTGCTGATCGTGGGAGCGGATCTGGTGGCGGGGATGCCGGCGTGGAAGGAACCGGGCGCGGTCGCGGAGCTGGCGGAGCTGGTGGTGATGTCCAGAGGCGGACAGGCGCCCGGGTCGGACTGCCGGGGGAGGGTCGTTCCGGTAACGCGGGTCGATGTCTCCTCTTCACGGGTCCGGAAGCGCGTCAGGGGACGAAGGGCCGTTAGAGACATGGTGGGGACCCACATCTTGTCCATTATTGAGAGCGAAGGTTTGTACAGACAGCCCGAACGCGCGAAGGTGGGCGCAGACGGGCAGCGAATCCAGGAGGAACGGGTGTCGTCCGCCGAGGGTGACCCCGGACAAGCTGAATGATCAAAGGCATCATCAAGAAGATCGTCGGTTCCCGGCACGGCCGCGAAGTCCGACGGCTGAGCCCGCTGGTCGACGAGATCAATGGGCACTACGAAGGGCTGGCGGACCTGTCCAGGGCCGAGCTGATGGCCAAGACGGACGAGTTCAGGGACCGTATCGCCGAATACACGGCCGACACACAGGAGCGGACCGAGTCCGCCCGGGAACGCAAACGCACCTCGACGGACCCCGACGAGCGTGAGACGCTGGGACTCAGGATCGGCAAGCTGGAGGAGGAATACCACGACCAGCTGGCGGAGGTCCTGGAGGAGCTCCTCCCGGAGGCGTTTGCCGTCGTGAAGGAGGCCTGCCGGCGTCTGATGGGCACGGAGGTGAAGGTCACGGGGCAGCAGCTCGTCTGGGACATGATCCCCTACGACGTACAGCTGATCGGGGCCGCACAGCTTCACCGGGGCCGCGCGTGCGAGATGGCCACGGGCGAGGGCAAGACGCTCGTCGCGACGATGCCGCTGTACCTGAACGCGCTCGCGGGACTGGGCGCGCACCTGGTTACGGTCAACTCCTATCTGGCTCAGCGCGACGCCGAGTGGATGGGGGCAATCTACAAGTCCCTGGGCCTGACCGTGGACTGTATCGACCTGCACGACCCGGGAACGCCGGAACGCAGGGCCGCGTACAACGCCGACATCACCTACGGCACCAACAACGAGTTCGGCTTCGACTACCTGCGCGACAACATGGTACACTCGCTCGAACAGCGGGTCCAGCGGGCACATCACTTCGCAATCATCGACGAGGTGGACTCGATCCTGATCGACGAGGCCAGGACCCCGCTGATCATCTCCGGGCCGGTAAGCCGCGACACGTCGACGCCCTTCAAGCAGATGGCGCCGGCGGTGGGGGCGCTGCACCGGAAACAGAACCGCACGGTGAACCGCCTGGTCGGCGACGCGGTGCGGATGCTGAATGCGGAGGAGGACGAATACGTAGCGGGCGAGAAGCTGCTCGCGGCGAAGCGGGGAGGGCCCAAGAACAAGCGCCTCATGAAGCTGTTCGCCGACCAGCCGGCGGTAGTGAAGCTCGTGGAGAAGGTCGAGGGCGACTACATGCGGGAGAAGCGCCTCCACGAGGTGGACGAGATGCTCCTCTTCGCCATGGACGAGAAGGGCCACAACGTGCACCTGTCGGACACCGGTCTGGACGCGCTCTCTCCCGGTGATCCGGACGCCTTCGTGGTGCCCGATCTCTCCGAGGTCATCGGCAATATCCAGGAGGACGAGAGCCTGACCGTCGAGGCCAAACGCGAGAAGATCGAGGGGCTGGAGGCCGAGTACGCGGAAAAGTCGCAGCGAATCCATGTCATCCACCAGCTGCTCAAGGCGTACACCCTCTTCCACAAGGACGAGCGCTACATCATCGGCGACAACGGCTCGATCGTAATCGTCGACGAATTCACCGGGCGACAGATGCCCGGGCGACGCTGGAGCGACGGGCTCCACCAGGCGGTGGAAGCGAAGGAGGGTGTTGAAATCCGCGGCGAGACACAGACGCTCGCCACGATCACGATTCAGAACTACTTCCGCATGTACGAGAAGCTCGCGGGGATGACGGGTACCGCGGAGACCGAGGAGACCGAGTTCCATCAGATCTACAATCTCGATGTTTCGGTCATTCCGACGAATCGGCCGGTCGCGCGCGACGACCGCGAGGACCTGATGTTCCGCACAAAGCGCGAGAAGTACACGGCCATCATGGACGAGATCGAGCGCCTGAACCGGCTGGAGCTTCCGGTCCTGGTGGGGACGACCAACGTCGAGGTGTCGGAGACGCTGTCGCGCATGCTGCGCCGGCGCCGAATCACCCACAACGTCCTCAACGCAAAGCAACACAAGCGCGAGTCGGAGATCGTGGCCGAGGCCGGGCAGCCGGGTGCGGTTACGATCGCGACGAACATGGCGGGCCGCGGCACCGACATCAAGCTGGGACCCGGCGTCACGGATCCCCGGACCGTCGAGTGGGCGACGCAGCGCGGACTCGAACTGGACTCGGTCGCACCGACCGACCCGACGCGCTGGGAGGAGCTCGACGACGCGCCCCCCGACCACGTGATCGAAGAGGGAGGGCTCCATATCCTCGGCTCGGAGCGCCATGAAGCCCGCCGGATCGACCGTCAGTTGCGCGGCCGGGCCGGGCGTCAGGGTGATCCGGGCGCCTCGCAGTTCTTTCTGTCGCTGGAAGACGACCTCATGCGCCTGTTCGGAGGCATGGAGCGAATCGCCGCCGCCATGGACAGGATGGGCGCGGAAGAGGGGGAGGTGATTACCCATCGACTGGTCACACGTTCGATCGGCAGGGCGCAGAAGCGCGTCGAGGGCAACAACTTCGAGGCGCGCAAGCGGCTGCTCGACTACGACGACGTCATGAACCAGCAGCGCGAGGTCATCTACGATCTGAGGCTCTTTGCACTCGAGGGCGGCGAGGATCTGAAGGCCGAGATCTGGGACATGGTGCACCACACCATGGAAGGGGTGTTCGACGATCACCTGCCCGATTCCGAGCTGGAACAGGGGATCGAAGTGGGCGGGCTGAGGCAGCGGATGCTGCTCGATCTCCACACGGTGCTGCCGCAGGTGGACAACGAGGACGACCCCGAAGAGGTCGACCGCGAAGAAATGATTGCGCTGGCCGAGTCGTCCGTCCGCGAGGCGTTCGAGAGAAAGATCGAGGCGTTCGGGGAACACGGCGAGCGTGTGATGAGCTTTGTCATGCTGTCCACGATCGACGGCAAGTGGAAGGACCACCTCTACGATCTCGATCACCTGAAGGCGTCGATCGGTTTCCGCGGCTGGGGTCAGAAGGATCCCCTCGTCGAGTACAAGAAGGAAGCCTACGAGATGTTCGTGGGGCTCATGGACGACGTACGGCGCACCGTCACCCAGCAGTTCTTTCGCGTTCGCCTGGAGAGGAGCCCGCCGATGCGCTTCCAGCGACAGCGCCGACTGTCCTACTCGGGTCCAACGGACTCTCCCGGCTCCGGGTTGCGCGCGCCCGGCCGCACCGGTGCGGGACGGATGGCTCCGGCGGCGCGGTCCGCGGAGGCGGAAAGACCCGGCCAGGCGGCGGTGGATTCGATGGGGATGGCGGCGAGCGCGCACCGCGAGAGCATCTCCTCGCCCCAGGCGGGGGGTCCCGATGTCGGCAGGCTGGCCACCAACCGCGGCGAAGCGAGGGCGAAGGTGCCTGTGACGGCGACCAAGGCCCCGGGGCGCAACGAACCCTGTCCGTGTGGGAGCGGGCGGAAGTACAAGAAGTGCCACGGTCGAGCGGGATAGCCGCGGCTCCTCCTCCTGAGGCGAGGCCCCGGGAGCGGCTGCAGCGCCACGGGCCGGGACCCCTCTCCGAGCAGGAGTTGCTGGCGCTGGTGATCGGGTCGGGAAGCACGGCGATGCCCGCGCACCGTTTGGCGGAGCGCGTTCTGGACCTGTCGGGGGGGCGGCTGCGCGACCTCGCGCGGATCGACCCGGGCATTCTGGTCGGTGTTCCGGGAATCGGCCCCGCCATGGCCGCGAGGATCGTCGCGGCCATCGAGCTCGGCAAGCGCGTAGGGTCCGCGCGCTCGCGCCACGAGGATCCCGTATCGGGGCCCGGAGACGTCCACGACATCTTCGCGCCCGCCCTGGCCCACCTCGCTCACGAGGAATTCCATGTCTTGCTGCTCAACGCCCAGAACATCCCGATCTGCCAACGACAGGTGACGCGTGGCATTCTCGACGCGTCCCTCATCCACCCCCGCGAGGTCTTTCGCGACGCGATCGTTCTCAGGGCGGCGGGGCTTATCCTGGTGCACAACCATCCGTCGGGGAACCCGGAGCCTTCCGCGGAGGATCTCAAGGTGACGCGGCAGTTGAGCGTGGCGGGAGACCAGTTGGGCATCCCGGTCCTGGACCACATTATCGTGGCGGGAGGCACCTTCTCGTCGCTTGCGGGGCGGGGCTGTCTGCGGGGACCTTGAAGGCTTCCGACAATGATCGATCCGGAGGGCGCAGTGAACGGGACCAACGCGGCGCGGCGGGAACACATCCCCGTTCGCGTCATGAAGGACCATGACGCCATCGCGGCCGAGGTGGCCGGGCGAATCGCGGCGCTCATCCGACGACGCGCCGCCGAGGGGCGAGACGCGGTACTGGGTCTTGCGACCGGTTCGACGCCCGTCGGGGTCTACCGCGAGCTGATACGGCTGCATCTCGAAGAGGGACTGGACTTCGCCAACGTCGTCACCTTCAACCTCGACGAATACTACCCGATGCAGCCCGGGAGCATCCACAGCTACCATCGCTACATGCGGGAGAATCTCTTCGAACACGTCAACATCCGGCCTGATTGCTGTCACATACCGCGTGGCGACCTGGCCGGGACCGAGGTGGAGTCACACTGTCGGGACTTCGAACGCCGCATTCTGGCTGTCGGCGGCATCGACCTGCAGATCCTCGGGATCGGACGCACCGGACACATCGGCTTCAACGAGCCCGGGTCGGCTCGCCGTTCGCGCACCCGGCAACTCTACCTCGACACGGTAACCAGGACCGATGCCGCGTCCGATTTCTTCGGCGAGGAGAACGTGCCCCCGCAGGCGATCACCATGGGGGTCGCGACGATATTGGAGGCGCGCGAAGTGGTCCTGCTGGCCACCGGTGAGCACAAGGCCGCGATCGTGCGTCGTGCAGTGGAGGGCGAGGTTCATGCCGATGTGGCCGCCACCTTCCTGCAGCAGCATCCCGCGGCTACGGTCTATCTGGACCCTGCGGCGGCCGCGGATCTCACACGGATCCGCACCCCCTGGCTGGTCGGGGACGTTGAATGGACACCCCACTGGGAGACCGAGGCCGTCATCTGGCTGAGCCGGCGCACCGGCAAGCCGATCCTGCACCTCGCCACCGACGACTATCGGGAACACCACCTGGGGTCGCTGGTGTCGCGATACGGGTCGGCCGAGCCGCTCAATGGAGAGGTGTTCAATGCCCTGATCGCCAAGATTCGCGGCAAGAGTCGGTTGCCCCGCGGCCACCGCATGCTGGTGTTCTCACCACACCCCGACGACGACGTGATTTCGATGGGCGGGCTGCTGCGGAAGCTGACCGAGAACGGGAACGACGTTACGGTGGCCTACCAGACGTCGGGGAACATCGCCGTCTTCGACCACGAGGTGCGTCGCTACCTCGACTTCATGCGCAGGACGGCCAGGGTCATCGATCTCGGAGAGCGGGAAGCCCTGGAAACGGTCCTGAGATCCGTGGAGGAGGATCTGGCGGAGAAGGAGCCCGGAGATGTCGATTCCGCGGTCGTGCAGGACCTGAAGCGGATCATCCGCGAGAGCGAGGCGTCGGCGGGTATCGCGGAACTGGGCCTGTCTGCGGATCACGCGCGCTTCCTCAACATGCCTTTCTATCAGACGGGAGAGGTCAGGAAAGATCCGATCTCGGAGGCCGACGTAAGGATCGTTGTCGACCTGCTGGAGGAAGTGCGTCCGACCATGGTATTCGCCGCGGGCGACCTGTCCGACCCGCACGGTACGCACCGCATGTGCCTGGAGGCGGTCGAGCGTGCGCTCGGACGCTACAGCGGCGACCCGCCCTGGCTCTGGCTCTATCGCGGCGCGTGGCAGGAGTGGAGCGTCAACGAGGCCACCGTGCTCGTACCGCTGTCGGACGGTGAGATGCGCGCCAAGGTGCAGGCGATCTTCCGCCACGAGTCGCAGAAGGACTCGGCCCCCTTCCCCGGTCCGGACGACCGCGAGTTCTGGCAGCGCGTGGTCGATCGCAACCGGGGGACGGCCGACCTGCTGCAGTCACTGGGGCTGCCCGCGTATCGTGCCATGGAGGCCTACGTGACGTTGCGAGAGGGGCGCAGGGTGGAGGCCAGGGAGATTCCGACATCTTCGCTGGCGGAGAAGTAGTAGATTTCGGTTTTCCCACAGGCCACGAGGAGAAGCCCAACGATGTCAGAGTGTCCCGTGTGTGCCGGAGAGGTCGAGATCTCTCCGGATCCCGTGGAGGGGGAGCTGCTGGAATGCGAGGAGTGCGGCGTCGAACTGGAAATCCTGACGCTGGATCCTCTCACGCTGGGAGAGGCTCCCGAGGCGGAAGAGGACTGGGGTGAATGAAGGTCGGATTCCTTCACTCGCTTATCCGGAAAGACGAGAAGCTCCTGATCGCGGAACTCCGCAAGCGGGACGATATGGAACTGGTCTTCCTGGACGACCGCAAACTGGTTCTGGACCTTGGGTATTCCCCCGATGTCGACATCGTGCTGGAACGATCGATCAACCATTCGCGCGCCATGCACGCGTTGCGGCTCTTCGAGGGCGCGGGCACACCTTGCGTCAATACCTATGAAGTTGCGCGGCGGTGCGGGGACAAGATCCTCACCGCCGCGTCACTGCAGGAATGCGGGGTGCCGCAGCCGCAAGTGCGCGTCGCGTTCACGCCGGAATCGGCGCTGCTGGCGATCGAGGAGCTGGGCTATCCGGCCGTGCTCAAGCCAGCGGTTGGATCGTGGGGCCGTCTGCTGTCGAAGATCAACGACCGCGACGCGGCGGAGACCGTACTCGAGCACAAGTCCATCCTGGGCAGCTACCACCATTCGATCTTCTTCGTGCAGCAGTATGTGGAAAAAAACGGTCGCGACATCCGCGCATTCGTGGTCGGAGACGAGTGCGTCGCGGCGATCTACCGTTCGTCCGAGCACTGGATCACCAACACCGCGCGGGGAGCTCGTGCCACCAACTGTCCGGTGACCGTCCCGCTCGCCGAGATGGCGCTGCGCGCAGCGGACGCGGTTGGCGGCGGGGTCCTCGCGGTCGACCTCTTCGAGACCGCGGACGGCCTGCTCGTCAACGAGGTGAACTACACGATGGAGTTCCGCAACAGCGTCGACGTTACCGGGGTGAACATCCCGGAGCGTGTCGTGTCCTACGTCGCGGAAGCGGCCCGCCCATGATCCGTGTCGCCATCGCGGGAGGTTCCGGCTACGCGGGCGGTGAGCTGTTGCGGCTGCTCACGGCGCACCCGGATGCCGATGTCGTCCAGATCACGTCGCAGCGGCTGGCGGGCAAGCTGGCGCATCGCGCCCACCCCAATCTGCGCGGCGCCACGCGGCTGCGCTTCCGCACCCTCGGCGAACTGGAGGAGTGCGACGTGCTCTTCTCCTGTCTGCCGCACGGCGAGTCCGCCCGTCGCATCGACGACCTCCGCCGCGTTGCCCCGCGCGTCGTCGACCTCGGCGCCGACTTCCGCCTGGACGACGCCGCAGAGTACGAACGGTTCTACGGACGGCCGCACCCGCGTCCCGACCTGCTGGGGCGCTTCGTGTACGGGATCGCTGAACTCAACCGGGACGCGCTCGCCGAGGCCGATCTGGTGGCGTGCGCGGGGTGCAACGCGACGGCTGCGATCCTTGGCCTGCGTCCGCTATACCAGGAAGGGGTGGCGGATTCGGTCGTAGTCGAGGTCAAGGTGGGCTCGAGCGAAGCCGGCAACCGCGCGACGCCCGGGAGCCATCATCCCGAGCGGAGCGGCGCCCTGCGTTCGTACAAGCCCACCGGGCATCGCCATCTTGCCGAAATCCGCGCCGCGCTCGGGGGCGACGTTCACTTTTCGGCCACTGCGGTCGAAATGGTGCGGGGCGTTCTCGCCACCTGTCACGTCTTCGTGAATCGCGACCTCGACGACAAGGCTCTGTGGCGGATCTATCGCGGGGCCTACGCCGCCGAGCCGTTTGTCCGCATCGTCAAGGAACGCTCCGGTATCCACCGATACCCGGATCCCAGCCTTCTCGCGGGCTCGAACTACTGCGATGTCGGTTTCGAGCGTGACCCGTCGGCCAACCGCGTCGTGGTGCTCTGTGCGATCGACAACCTCATGAAGGGTGCGGCCGGGCAGGCGGTGCAGGCCTTCAACGTGATGCACGGTCTTCCCGAGACCCGCGGTCTGGAGTTCCCGGGCCTTCACCCGGCCTGACATGTGTCGCCTGCTGTGTGTCCAGGGCCGCGGGGACTTCGAGATGGCGGGCCACCTCGATGCCTTCGCCGTCGTCGCACGGGAAAGCCGTGAGTATCAGGGCCACGGCTGGGGATGCGCGTGGCTGGAAGATGGCAGGTGGCGGCTCTACCACGACATCGCGCCGATCTGGGAGGACCCCTGGAGGCCACCGGGCCGGGCGAAGCTGCTCGTGGCCCACGCAAGAAGCGCGTTTCGCGACGAGGGGATCCGGGTGGAGAACAACATGCCCTTTACCGACGGAGAACGCGTCTTCGTCTTCAACGGCGAACTCTACGGGGTGAGGATCAGGGAGCGGGGCCGGATCGGCGCCGAGAAGGTGTTCAACTTCGTCAAGCGCTTCGATCGCGGCGATTTCCGTTTGGCGCTGGATAGAGGACTCGGCGTGATCGAAAAGCGCACCCGCCGCATCCGTGCCATGAACCTGATCGTGGCCGACCGGTCGGCACGGGTTCACGTCGCGATGAACTTCCGGGAGGATCCCGAGTACTTTCAGATGCACACGACGGAGTCGGACCGTGTCCGGATTATCTGTTCCGATCCGTATCCCGAGTCGGCCGGGAATGGCCCGTCCGGGACATCCGGCGAGTCGCCCGGGCCCCGCATGCCCGAGGCGCATGCGGGCACAACGATGGCCTGGGTTCCCTTGCCCAAGGGTCAGGTGCTGACTTTTGAGGGTGGACGATCAGAATAGATGAATGGAGAGACAAGGTGTTGCTGCTGAAGATCGGGGGCGGTGAATCGATCAACCTGGCAGGCATCGCGAACGACCTGGCCGATTTCGATGACTCCGTCTGCATCGTACACGGGGCGAACGCGCTGCGTGACGACCTGGCCCGGCGGCTGGAGGTGAACAAGCAGGTTCTGACGTCCGTTTCCGGATACACCAGCGTGTACACGGACGAGCAACTCATGGATGTGATGCTCATGGCGTACTCGGGGCTCCGCAACAAACGCCTGGTGGAGCTGTTGCAGAGGAAAGGGGTGAACGCCATAGGACTAACCGGCCTGGACGGAGGTCTCGTGCGCGGCGCGCGCAACAAGGGCATCCGAGTGCGGCAGGGCGGGAAGACGCTGATCAGGCGCGACCTGTCGGGCAAGCCGGTCGGGGTGAACCGGACGTTGCTCCGGCTCTTGCTGGACAACGGCTTCACGCCGGTCGTGACCGTGCCGATCATCGACGAAACAGGCTGTGCAATCAATTCCGAAAACGACGACATCGTCGCCGAGTTGAACATGGTGCTGGAGGCGAACGTGGTGGTGCAGCTGATCGAGGCGCCCGGTATCCTGGAGGACCGGGACGACCCCGGGTCGCTGATCCGCTGCATGACACGCGCAGAATTGGGCGACAGGGAGAAGCGGGTAAGAGGCCGCATGAAACGCAAGCTCCTGGCACTGGGGCGGCTCGCGGAAGCAGCATCCACGCGGGTCGTGGTGGCGGACGGACGCAGTGAGCATCCGCTGACGGATGCGCTCGCGGGCAAGGGGACGGTGATCCTGTGAGCGCCCACGCGGACCGGCCTGGCGGCGACCTTCCCGAGCCCCGGGACGCCCGCGCGATCGAGCGCGCCCACGGGCTCGAAGTCTATCCCAAGCGCGACATCACGGTGGTGAGGGGGAGGGGGGCGGAGGTGTGGGACGACAGGGGCCGCCGCTACATCGACTGTGTCGCAGGCATCGGAGTGGCGAGCGTCGGGCACGCCAACCCCGCCGTCGCCGAAGCGGTCGCCGAGCAGGCGCGCACGCTTGTGACCTGTCCCGGGATCTTCTACAACGACGCGCGGGCAAGGTTGCTGGAGAAGCTGGCCGAGGTGGCCCCCCGGGGGCTCGCGCGCGCGTTCCTTTGCAATTCGGGCACCGAAGCGATCGAGGCGGCGTTCAAGTTCGCGCGCGTCCAAACGGGTCGAGTCGGAATCGTCTCGACCATGCGGGGATTCCACGGTCGTACGCTCGGGGCCCTCAGCGCGACCTACAGAAAGGAATACCGGGAACTCTTCAAGCCTCTCGTCCCGGGCTTCTCGTTCGTGCCGTTCAACAATGTGGACAGGCTGCGCGCGGCGGTGAGCCAGGAAACGGCGGCGGTGGTGATCGAGCCCGTCCAGGGAGAGGGTGGGATCCGTCCCGCCAGTGCCGGGTTCCTGCGTGCGGCGCGCAAGGTCTGCGACGATACCGGCGCCCTCCTCATCTTCGACGAGATCCAGACGGGGTTCTGCCGCACGGGCAGGATGTTCGCGTGCGAGCACTACGAGGTTACTCCCGATATCCTGTGCCTCGCCAAGGCGATGGGGGGCGGGGTGCCCATCGGTGCGGTCCTCGCGGCCGACCTGGTCAACCCGCCTGTCGGCAAGCACGGCACCACGTTCGGCGGGAACCCGCTCGCCAGCGCCGCAGCCCTTGCCGCGATCCGGTTCATGGAGGACGAGCGGCTGGCGGAGCGCGCGGAACGCCTCGGTGCCCGCTTCCGCAACCTGTTCGAGCGCGACTTGCCGACTCGCGTGCGCGCGCTTCGTCAGGTCGGCCTGATGATCGGTGTCGAGCTGCGCGAGCGCTGCGTACCTTATCTCAAGGCACTGATGGAACACGGTGTGCTCGCGCTTCCGGCGGGCACGACCGTGATACGGATACTGCCCCCGCTGGTGATCACCGAAGAGCAGGTCGACGAGGTGGTGGACACGCTGGTGCGGGTGCTGAGTTGAAAAGCGGGGTAGACATGAGAAAAGTCAGGCGGACTCCCACGACATCAATCGCAACGACCGCGCTGCTGTTTGGGCTGTTTGCGGTTGGCTGCGCGGACCAACCCCCGCCGGAGGCGGTCGAAGACGGCGAAGCTGCCGGGGGAGCCTCGGCGGCGGAAGCCGGGAACGCCATGGAATCGGAAGCCGACGCGGCGCAGGGCGCAGAACATGGCGAGGAGCACGAGGGCGAGGAGCACCGGGAGGGAGTAGAGCACGACGGAGGCGGCGAACACGGCGAGGGCCGCACGGACGGCGAGCATTCGCAACGCGGCGAGCACGGCGAAGAGGGTGAGGAATCGGGCGACTACATCGGCCGCGACGCGAACTGGGACACCACCCGGCGGGGAATGCGGCTGACACTCTCGTACGATGCCGCGCGCGATGCCTTCACGGGAACCGTGCACAACACGACCGAGACGACGATCTGCGCCGTCCGCGTGGAGGTTCACCTTGGCGGCGGCCCCGAACTGGGACCCACGGAGCGCCAGGATCTCGCTGCGGGCGAGTCCGTCGCCGTCACGCTGCGGGTCGACGGCGAGAGCTTCGCGAGCTGGACCGCGCACCCGGAGAGTTCAGCCTGCGGCGGAGCCTGACCCGCCTCACTCGCCCAACTGCTCCAGGGCCCCCAGCGCAAGGAGCGGCGCCCAGCTCTGGAAGCGCTGACCTCGTCCCTCCCCGCTGCGGGAATCGAAATTCTCGCGGCAAAACCCCGTGCGCCGCCGGTCGTCCAGGAACATGCGGGCGCCCTTCCACGCGAGGTCGCTGGCAAGGTCGCCGAAGCCATATCGGCGGAGGCCGTGCAGGACCAGGTAGTTCATGGGCGGCCAGATCGAGCCGCGCCAGTACTGCTGGTCGCCGAAGGCCGGGTCGTCGCGCGAGATCGTGGGCAGTACCCGGTCGCCCCAGAAGCGGGTGGGATCGCGCATGACGTCGACCATGCGCCGGGCGCGCCGCCGTGAAGGGACGCCTGCGATGAGCGGGAGAAAACTGGATGCGGCAACCCGTGTGGACGGCCCCGAGGGCAGCTCGTCCAGGTACAGACCGGCTTCCTCGTACCAGAGGACGCGGTTCATGAGTGCGGCAAGGCGGCGGTAGCCGGAGGCGAGACGCTCCGCGGTGGCATCGTCTCCAAGGATCCGCGCGATCCGTGACAGGCACTCGAGGTCGAGGGCGCGGTAGCTGCACAGGTCGACCGCAGACATCGCGAGGACCTGCCATTTCGGGTCCCACACGGCCTCGTCCCAGAGGGGCAGATCGTCCTGGCCCGATTCCCAGGCCGCGCGCTGGTGCCCGCTCGCGCCCTCCTCCCACGGCGGCACGAGCCCGGGGCCGGGGACGAGTTCGGTATCGGAGCCCCATGCGAGCAGCCCGGGGGTCAGGCCCTGTCGGCGCGGTCTGCCTCCCTTATCCGCGACCCACCAGTCGCACCAGGCAAGGAGGTCCGGGAAGGCCGCGGCGAGCGCGTCGCGGTCGGGGTGCGTCCGGTGCAGCCTGAGTGCGGCCCAGGAGCCGACGGGTGGCTGCGAGCGGTCGGGCGTGCCGCCGTGACGGCTTCGCCAGTTGGGGACGCAGCCGTTCGGGTAGCGGGTCCGAACGCCGGCCAGCAACGTGGCCCAGGCGAGTTCGCCGGACACGGTCGCGAGTTCGAGGGCGTTGAAGAAGCTGTCCCAGCCGAAGACGGTCCAGTCGTCGGGCTCGACCGGGCGGCTGCGGCCGTCCGGGTGGGAGTCCGTGCGGGCTGTGGGTGCCGCGGGCCGGCGCTGGTCCGACGCGGCGGGGACGTGCGGCCTGGGGAAGATCCAGCGGCGGCCCGCCGGGGTGTACAGCCGTCCCGTTTCGGGCTGAAGCAGGACCGTCCACATGAGGTTGTCGGCGATGCTCTCCAACAGGTCCGGATGGCCCGCCGCCCGGGGACGCCGCCGCCGCCATTCACGGCGCGCCCCGTCGATCCAGGCGTCCGCCCGCTCGACGAGCCGCGCCGCTCGGGCGGCGGCGCCGTCCCCTCCCCACGCGGCCACCATGACCAAACGCCCGGTTGCGTCTTCCGCGACATCGAGAATACGGGCCACCTCACCGACGAGCGAGGGCTCCCCGCGCCGTGTCGTGCCCGGTGCGAACGCGGCGGCGATCTCCACGCCCCCGGATACGGTACGCCAGCCGTCCACGGGAACAGCGCCCGGCGCGTCCGCCCTGGCCTCGCCGTCCCCCTCCACGAACTCGGTCCAGCGCGGCGCCCATCCCCACGGCGCGTCCCCGACCAGTTCGAGACGACCGGGCGCCTTCATGGTCGCGCGCAACGCCACGGCGTCCTCGCGGCGCGACCACTCCAGGATCAGCGTGCCTGACCGGGGTTCGGATTCGGGGGACGCCTCGGCGCGCAGGTCGAACTCGATGCGCGCGTACGAACCGTCAGGCGCGTGCGGCCCTGCACGCGAGACCATCCAATGCCAGTCGTCGCGGTCGCGGCGGCGTCCCTCGGGATCGGTGAAGGCGAGGCGGACGCCGACGCCATGGCTCGGACCCGTGGCGAAAACCAGGCCGGCCCAGCGGGACGCTTCCAGCGCGCCGATCAGCAGATCCATGCCACCAGTCTGTCTTGCCATATTCGCAAAAAGTCGTATGTGCGTCACATCGGCGCTATTCTTCAGGGTGATGGACTAGCGGCTACCGGGGGCGTATCTTCTCCTGGGTGCCAGGTATTCCGAGCAAGCGGAAGGCGGTGGAACGTGACATTCCACAGGGAACCGCAGGGGTGCCGGGGCTGATGGCCGTTGCGACCGAAGGTGTGACGACCAGCACGCTGACCCTCCCCGAGGAGCTGATCCTGATGCTCCTCAACGAGGAGAACGGCTACTTCCACCAGGTGCCCGGGTGGCGGCTGAACTGTGCCGTCGTCGGCGCGGTGCTCGCGGAACTCTCGCTGCTTTCGCGCATCGACACGGACCTGGAGTCGTTGTTCCTGGTCGACGCGGAGAAGACCGGGGATCCGGCTCTGGATCCCATTCTGGAAGAAATCGCGGACGAACCCGTCCAGCACAACGCTCAGTACTGGATCGAACGGCTTGCCCACCGCGCCGAATCTGTCATCGACCTGACCCTGGACCGCCTGGTCGACCTGAAGATCCTCGAATACCATGACGGCGATTTCTGGACGGTGGCTGGTACCGTGCGGCATTCGGACATGTACGGCGACTCCGCGGAGGATACGGCCGGGCAGTTCATCAAGACGCGGATCGGCAAGGCGATTTTCACCGACGCGATTCCGGATCCGAGAGACGTGATTGTCATCTGTCTCGTCAATACCTGCGATGTCTTCCGGTTCATGTTCCAGCTCGATGAAGAGGCCGAGGAGCGCATCGAGTTCATCAGCAAGATGGACCTGATCGGTCGCTCCATTGCCGCCGCGGTTCTCCACAATGTCGCGGGACCGCTGCTTCGGCGTTCCCGTTTGACCAAGCACATTCCGCGCGTTCCACTGCGTAAGCTTCTGTCCAATCCCTATGCGCGCAACGGCAATCTTCCCGCGGTTTTTGCGGATCTCGCCAGGCAGTATGGCCCGGTGTACCAGATCCGTCCACCGTTCAAGAAGCCCATGGTCTTCCTCGCCGGAACCGAAGTAAACCGCTGGACCAATCGGCACGGCCGGATGCACCTGAGGACGAGGGATTACTTTGCCGACTTCGAGAAGGTCTATGGCGCGTCCGGCGTCCTGCCCTCTCTGGATGGCGCGGATCATTTCCGGCTTCGCAAGGCTCTGGCACCGGCGTACTCGCGCCGGCGACTCGCGGATCAGGTGGACGATCTTATCCGCCATACCCGGAAACACCTGGCGGAATGGCGGGTCGGTGACACCCACTCCGCGACGAAGATGTGTCGGCGAATGATCAACGCGCAGATTTCGCCGATGTACGTCAGCGTGGATTCGCAGGACATCTTCGACGACCTGTCGGTATACAAGGAACGGGCGCTCAACGTTCACATCACCAAGGCCCTGCCCAGGTTCATGCTGAAGACTCCAGGCATGAAACGGCGGGCCAAGGCCGTGGACACGCTGCTGGGACGCATCCAGAGTGTTCATACGCCCGCGCAGCGCGCCGGGTGCCCGCGGAACCTCGCGGACGATCTGCTCAGCCTCAATGCGAGCGATCCGCAGTTCGTTCCGGAGTCGAATCTGCGCTTCGCGCTTTCGGCGGCGCTGATTGCCAGCGTCTACCTGGGTGACGCGTTCAGCTTTGTGGTCTACGCCATGGCGTCAAGGCCCGCCGACTACGCGAGGATTCGGAGCGAAGCCGCCGCCCTGTTCGGAAACGGCGATCCCGATGGCGACGACTTTACACCGTCCGCGCTGGACTTCACCCACCGCTTCCTCATGGAGTGTCTGCGGATGTACCCGATCGTGCCGATGTCCATGCGCACTGTCATGAATGGCTGCGTGGTCGAAGGCTACGAATTGCCGGTGGGCAAGACGATCTTCATCGCGCAGACGGCCACCCATTTCATGGACGATGTCTTCCCCAACCCGTTCACATTCGATCCGGACCGCTATCGGGCTCCGCGTCATGAGCACCGGGGTCCCGGGTACGCGCCGTACGGCCTGGGCACGCACAGGTGTCTCGGCTTCCGGTGGATGGAACTGCAGCTGGCCGTCAACGCTCTCATGCTCGCGCACTACTTCACGGTCGAGGTGTTCCCGGAGGACTTCAAGTTCCGGTTCAATCCCTTCCCGTCGATGAAGCCGAGCAAGAAGCTGAAGTTCCGCATCGCGGAGCAGGTGCGCGAGCTGCCCGCCTGACGGACATGAGCGGGAATTCGAGCAACCACGGAGAACCTGGCGGCCCCATTGCCTACATGGCGAGCAACGGTGTCGCCGCCAATCTGCTCATGTTCGCGATCATCGCGGCGGGTCTGGTTTCGCTGACCGGTCTCGAGCAGGAGGGCTGGCCCGAGGTACCCTTCAACCAGTTCGAGATCTCCGTGCCCTTCCCCGGAGCAACTCCCGAGGAGGTGGAGGAGGCCATCGTCGTCAAGATCGAGGACGAGGTCCGGGGACTCGCCGATGTGAAGGCGGTCAGGTCAATAGCCGCGCCGGGGATGGCGTCCGTCAGGGTTGAAGTCAACTCCGGCACCGACATGGGCGCCAAGAAGGACGAGATCGAGTCGGCGGTCGGGCGTATTCAGACGTTTCCGGGCGGAGCCGAGCGGCCCCAGATCCGCGAGATGACCAACGCCCAGAGCATGATTCGCCTGGTCGTCTACGGCGACGTTCCCGAGCGCTCGCTGAAGGAACTCGCGTACCGGATCGAAGACGACCTCGCTGCGCTGCCCTCCGTCTCCCAGGTCGTGACCAGCGGAGTGCGCAACTACGAGGTCTCGATCGAGGTGCCGCTGCAACGTCTCAGGGCTCTCGGCCTGACCCTGACCGATATCGCGAACACGATTCGGCGCAACTCGCTGGACTTGTCCGCGGGGAGCATCGATACACGGGAGTCCCAGGTGCGGGTGCGCACGGTTGGCCAGAGCTACGACCAACAGGATTTCGAGGAAATCGTGCTCCTCAGCCGGGACGACGGCACGGTCGTGCGTCTGGGTGATGTCGCCGAAGTGCGTGACGGTTTCCAGGACACGGATCTGATCGTGCGGCACCAGGGCCAGCCGGCAGTTTTCGTCGAGGTATTCCGGGCGAAGGGCGAAAGGGTCATGAGCGTGGCGCGTGCCGTCAAGGAGCATGTAGCCGACCAGGTGATCCCCTCACTCCCCAACGGCGTTGGCGTGACCATCTGGAACGACGACTCCACGGCGTTCACGGAGCGTGCCGCTCTCCTCCTCAAGAACGGAGCGCTGGGGCTGCTGCTGGTGTTGATCGCGCTGGGCCTGTTTCTGGAAATCCGGCTGGCCTTCTGGGTAGCCGTCGGCCTTGGCGTTGCCGGGATCGGCGCCCTGGCCGCCATGATGGCGTTCGACATCGCCATCCACGCGGTCTCGCTCTTCTCTTTCGTGCTCGCCATCGGAATCATCGTGGACGATGCGATCGTCGTCGCCGAACATATCCATCTGGAACGAATGCGAGGCACGCCTGGAGTTGTCGCCGCCATCCGCGGTGCGCGGCGGATCAAGGTGCCGCTGATCTTCGCGGTGCTCACCACCATCGTTGCGTTCGTCCCTCTGCTCTTCATTCCCGCGGGGTTCGGAGAGGTCTGGAAGGCTCTGCCCATCATCGTCATCGCCATGCTGGTGATCTCGCTGATCGAATCGCTGCTGGTGCTGCCCAACCACCTGTCGCACCGTCTGCACGGCCCCGATTGGGCGCCCCGCACGGGCGCGGAACGGGTTGTCGCCCGTATTCAGGGTCGAGTCGACTCCCTGCTGAACCGTTTCATCCAGGGCCCCCTGGATCACGGGATGCAGTTCGCGACCGATCGACCCGGCATAACGCTCTCCGCGGCTGCCGCCGTCTTCATATTGACCATCTCCCTGCTGCCGGCGGGCATCGTACCCACCACCTTTGCGACCGAGGTTGAGGGCGACTTCGTAACCGCCACCCTTCAGACGCCGGACGGCACCACCGCGCAGCAGACGGACGCGGTGGCACGGGAACTGGAGGCGGCCGGTCAACGGGTCATCCAACGACTCTCCGAGGGCCGGCCCGCGGATGCGCCTCCGCTCCTGTCCGGCGTTACGGTGGTCGTTGGTCAGCGGTCACGGATCGAGGTCGGAGGTCTCAACCCCTCACCCACCCTGAACCCCGAAGCCAATATCGCCACCGTCGAGTTCAAGCTCCTGCCCGCGCAGCAGCGACGCATCACTTCGGGAGAAGTCATGCAGGCCTGGCGCGAGGAGGTGGGTGTCCTGCCCCAGGTGCGCGCGATCGTCTTCATGAGCGAGATCTACACGCTGGGCAACCCGTTGGAAGCCGTGCTGTCCCATCCGGATCCGGAGCGCCTGGTGGTCATCGCATCGTCCGTGGTCGATGAACTCCGTCGCGTGGGCGGGGTCTTCGACATCCGCTCGGATCATACGCCCGGCATTCCGGAAGTTCAGCTGGGACTGTTGCCTGAAGCACGAACCCTCGGCCTGTCGCTCGACGCGCTGGCCCTGCAGACGAGAGCCGCCTTCTTCGGGGCGGAGGCCCTGCGGGTGCAGCGGGGACGCGACGAAGTCCGGGTCTACGTCCGACTGCCCGAGGAGCAGCGCAACTCGCTCACCGACATCGAGAGCTACCTGCTCCGCACGGAAACGGGCGCCGAGGTGCCGGTGAGCCGTGTGGCTTCGCTCAGTCCGGGCATGTCGCCGCCGTCCATCCGTCGCCAGGACGGCCAGCGCGTGGTCACGGTCACCGCTGATGTGGACCCCAATGTGATTTCCGCAGGGGAAGCCAATGGCATCCTGGAAAACACCATCCTCGCGGGGCTGGTCGATACGGACCCCGGTCTGACCTATACCTTTGGCGGCGAACAGCAGCAGCAGCTCGACTCTCTGGGCGCGCTCTACCGCGGTTTCGCGATCGCGTTGCTGATTATCTTCGCGCTGCTGGCCATTCCGCTGCGTTCCTATACCAAGCCGTTCATCATCATGGCCATCATTCCGTTCGGGTTCGTCGGCGTGATCCTGGGCCACTGGGTCCTGGGAGTGGCGGTGAGCGCGGAGTCCTTTGTCGGGATCTTCGGCCTGGCAGGCGTGGTGGTGAACGATTCCCTGGTCATGATGGACTTCATCGATCAGGAACTCGAGGAGGGCCTTCCGGCGCGCGAGGCGATCATCGAGGGAGCCAAGGGCCGTTTTCGACCGATCATGCTGACTTCGCTGACCACCTTCCTCGGCTTCACGCCGCTGATTCTGGAAGACGCCATTCAGGCCCAGTTCTTCGTCCCCTTCTCCGCCTCGATCGGGTGCGGCATCCTCTTCACCACGGCCATGCTGATGTTCCTGGTGCCCGCGCTGTCCTCGCTGCGCCTGCGCTGGGCCACCCGTGCCGGCTAGCCGCGAAGAGGCTTGCGCGCCAGGAAGCAGTAGAGCGGCGAGAAGATCCCGGTTGTCCCGCCAGCGACATAGGCGTCTGCAGTCCGATCCATGAGTTCGACAACCTCCGCCGATCCCTTGGGGAACACCCGCAAAAGCTCGGCCAGCCTGGATCCCCAGAAAAACGCTTTGCGACCCAGGGGAATCTGGACGATAGCGGTGCCGAGCCGCCCGTGCCGGGTTTCCAGGGGCCGATACCACGGCGTGGCCGGATCGGTTTCATCGACACCGAGGTCCGCCGCCTCCAGGACCTCGAATCCCGCGGTTTCGAGGGCGCGGTCCACCTCCCCAAACGTTGCGATATCCTTGAGCGCGATGCCGTGCATCAGCTCCCGCTTGATGGTCCGGTGGCGATCGTCGTCGGGATCGTACAATTCCGTCATGCACATTTCCTGGCCCCAGAAAAGGGCTCCGGGCTTGAGGATACGGTGAATCTCGGCAAACGCGCGCGCCTTGTCGGGAGCATGGCAGGTCGATTCGATCGCGTAGCTCCGGTCGAAGGTCGCGTCCGCGATGGAACTCATGTTCATGAAGCTGCAAGCGAGACAGTCGATCATGTGATCGAGCCCCGCCTCGGCATTCAGCGACCTGGCCCTGCTCAGCTGGGTTTCACTGCTGTTGATTCCCAATACCCGGACACCGGCTTCGCGGGCGACGCGGCGCATTGGACCCCCGATCCCGCAACCGATGTCGGCCACCGCCATGCCTTCACGCAGTTCCAGCTTGGCGATCATCTGCCGCTGGTGCCGGATCTTCGAGTCCTCCAGACTCTCGCCGGGCGACAGCGGCGCGAAGTGCAGGGATTCTCCCCAGCCGAAGACCATCAATTCGCTACATAGGTCGTAGTACTCCGTTACGGTCCGGGTGTGATCGTAGCCGGCTGGGCGGCCATCGGCGGCGAACGCCCTGTCCGTCCATCCTTCGAAATCCCGCACGCGACGGCTGACGTTCGTGTTGCCGAACGCGGCCTTCAGTCCCTCGGATAGTCGACGCAATTGCCTGCCGCGGCTGCGAATGGGCGATCCCCGATCTCCACCCGGCTCCCTGAGGCCAAGATAGCGCATTCCCCGCTGGTCATGGATCTCTCGGGGCGAGCCTCAACACCGTCGTCACGCGGCCCGTCTGGCCGGCAAGGCTGACGCGGATGACGCCGTCCGGGCGGCTCGACACGGCGGCGTCGGCATCGTCCGTGGCAGCATCGACCGGCGTGCCGAAGAGACGGACGTCGTATTCACGACCCGCGGTGCCCTCGACGGTCAGCAGCCATCCGCCGCCGTCGGCGACCAGGTCGATAATGCGCAGGCCGGTGCTCCGCTGCCCCGGCTGCAGGTCGATTCGTGGCGGTGCAACGGCGAGGCCGCCCCGCCAGGTGGCGATCACCTCGGCGGACCCGTCCCCCGTCAGGCGCAGCGCCCGGGGCACAACCCCTGCATCCGTCGCCCCCACAGGCACATCCGGCACGAAATCGATGTCCACCGGCGGACCTTCACTCCGGACGATCACGCGCTGCTCCCCGCCGGTTCCGGTCCAGCGCCACGTGATGTCCACGTCGACCGTCGTTTCACCCACCCGCAGCCCGCGCACCGACGCCCCGTCCCAGTCCGCCGGCAGCTGCGGCGCGAGCCGGCCCCGCCCGTTCGGCGCGTCCGGCTCCCACCCGAACATGCCACGCAGCAGCGGCGTCACCAGCATCGAGGTCGCGAAGAACTGGTGCGGCACCGTCTGGTCGAGGGGCTGGTAGAAGCTTCCCGAAAAGAGCTCGCCGTGGCGGCCGAGGCTCCAGTCGAAGGTCATCTGCCTGATCGCGTCCATCAGGTGGAATCCCGCCCACGGCCGCCGGTAGCGGTACTGCGCCCACGACGCGAAGCCGGTCACGAAGGGCCACACGGTGCCCATGTTGTACTGGAGGGGGTCGTAGAGCTCGCTCTCGGTCGAGAGCATGTGCGCGCCCCAGTCCGATGACACGCGGTCGCCGGCGATCAGCGCCAGCGTCGACCTGGCCCGCGCGTCGTCCAGCAGACCGAAGGCGGCCGCCGTAGCCGGCCACACGGTCAGGTTGTCGTTGGTGCCGCCGCCGGCCAGGATCCCGAACGCATGATGACCCACGTCGGGGCGCCAGTACGCGTCGTTCAGTGTCGCGCGCGCGGTCGGCGCGATCCGCGCGGCCTGCGCCGCCAGCTCCGTGTCGCCCAGGTGCTCCGCCATCGCCCGCGTGCCCTCCAGCGCCGCCACCCACACGCCCGCCAGGTAGATGTCCTGGTGCAGCGCCTCGCCCAGTCCACCGACCTCGACCGCGCCCAGCCCGCCCACCGTGTTCTCGATGATCCCGTCGCCGTCTGTCTCGGCGCTCAGGCACCACGCCCACGCGCGCGTGTACGCCGGCCACAGCTCGCGCAGCAGGTCGTCGTCGCCGCTGGCGAGCCAGTACTGGTAGACCGCAAACATCCAGTGAGGCGTCGTGTCGGCGTGATAGTAGGCGTAGGGGTAGGTGTCGAACCAGTCGATGTGGGCCGCGGCCTGCGAGATCTCGTGGGTGATCTTGCCGTCGCCGCGCTGGTACCTCGCCAGGAAGGCGAGTTCCTCGGCCACGAGCTCCCACTGCCCCAGCGCGTCCATCGCGTAGGTGTTCATCATCGCGTCGCCGCCGAAGAACCAGCCGAAGCCCGGCCGCCCGCCGTCGCCCGACAGCCCCCAGCCGGCGACGAAGCCGCACCCCAGGTCAGGGTTGCAGACGCGCTGCTCCTCCAGGTTGATCTTGGCCCATTCGAGCGCCAGGTCGAGCGACGGATCGGGCGTCTCGACCGAGGCGGTGGAGGCCAGCACCGAGTCGGCCCACCCCCGCGTGTCCCGATAGAGCATCTCCGCGCCCGCAATCAGCCGTCCGTACCGCGCAAACACCGTATCGCGCGGCACCGTCCCCGCCGCAACCGCGATCGGAATGAACTCCGCCCGCGCGCGCTCCGGATCCACCGGGATGACCATCGTGCGCGGCGCCTCGCCCAGCTGGTGCGCCGGATGCTCGACCGAGTTGGTCGCCCATGGTGACCCCACCACCGCGTTCCGCGTCTGCAGGCTTTCGGAGAGCACGAAGACGCGCCGGTCCCCGTCCCAGTACGCGTACTGTCCGCCGAGCGACCCCGGCCACATGTAGTTGAGCACCGGGTGGAACTCGGCGACGATCTCCATCGGCTCCGGGCTGTCGACCTCGAGCAGCACGAGAATCCCGGTCGCGGCGGTGTCCCGGGGCGCGAGGATGTGTTGCCGCACCTGAAACGCCGCGTGGCTGTACGTGATCGTCGTCATCTCGGGCCGCACATGCACCGTGCGCGCCACCCGCTCGCCGGGAATCGGGGCGCCGTAGCCGGACGTCGAAAAGGCGAGGCGGAAGCCGCTGCCCACCTTGAGCGGATGCACCCACAGCTCGGCCTCGCCGGTCTCCAGCCCGAGCCACGCCGCGCGGGGGCCGGTGACGCCGAGGTACTCGCCGGGTCGTACGGGGC
>CAZRQE010000042.1:0-18829 GCA_964602175.1 uncultured Gemmatimonadaceae bacterium
CACCCGGACCCGGCCCCCGCGGCGGCGGCCTCAGGTCCCCGAAACCACCCTCCACATGGAACCGGTCCCGGCAATTCGGACACCCGAACTCACCCTCCCGCACGCGCCGGTCGCGCACGTCTCGGGCGAGCAGGATCAGGCCGAACGGAGGGCCGCAACGCGGACAGACGAGGTGGTCGGTGAGACCGACGTTCACGCCCGTTCGATCCGCAACAGGGGGACCGCCACCGCATCGGGCAGACCCGCCACGAAGCTGACCGCACGGGCCACATCGTCGGGCTGAAGCATCTCGCCGCGGCCGGGCAGATGCGGGGAGGAGTCCGGCGCGTGGACATCCCAGATCGGCGTGTCCACCGCGCCCGGCTCCAGCAGGCACGCGCGCACGCCTGTTCCGCGAATCTCTTCCAGCAGCACCTCGTGAAACCCGCGCAGGCCGTATTTGGACGCCGAGTAGGCCCCGTTCTCGGGGAAGGCCCGCCACCCGGCCACGGACCCCACATGGATCACCAGCCCGGATCCGGCGGCCAGCATGCCCGGCAGGAATGCCCTGGTCACGTTGAACGCACCCCTGAGATTCGCTTCCAAATTGCGATTCAGCACGGCCTCGCTGGTGTCCGTCACCGGCGCCAGGTCGAACACGCCGGCTGCGTTCACCAGCACGTCGACCTGCGCGTTCGCCTCGCGCAACACCCCCCGCGCGCCCTCGACCTCGGCCTCCAACGTCACATCGAACGGCAACGCCACCGCACCAGCTTCCGCCGCCAGACGCTCCAGCCGCTCCCGGCGACGACCGCCGGCGAACACCCGGAAACCGTCCGCCGCCAGGCGCCGAACGATGGCTTCGCCGATCCCGCCGGTCGCCCCCGTGACCAGCGCGGTGCGGCTGACGCCATCAGTCACCCGAGTATTCCACCCAGTGACGCGGGGTCTCGCGCAACACCAGCCTCTCAAGCCTGGCGGGCGGCGGGATCAGGGGCGCGAGGCGTTCCCAGATGCACACCACCAGGTTCTCGGTGGACGGGATCACCCCCTCCAGCCACGGTACGTCCACATTCAGATTGCGGTGGTCCAGGTCGTCGAGGATCCGGGTGTTGACGAGGTCCTTGAGGTCCTTGAGGTCCATCACGTATCCCGTCTCGGCATCCACCGGGCCGGAGACCGTGACCTCGAGGTCGTAGTTGTGGCCGTGCCAATTGGGATTCGCGCAGTCGCCGAAGACGTGCCTGTTCTTCTCTTCGTCCCACTCCGGCCGGGCCAACCGATGCGCGGCGCTGAAATGGAGCAGACGCGTGATTCGCACGTCAGGCATGCGTGCTCCCCTGGGTGGAGGTATGCCCCTACAAAGCCAAGGGTCGGCGCCCGCGGTGGAGCGCCGACCCCCGTGTGCCGGAGGGTGTAAACCTGAAGCCCGGGCTTAACTCTTGGTGACTCCCCCACTGCTTCCGCAGTCCCCGCGAACGAGGCGTGACGTCCACCGCGGGAGGTAGTCCCGGCTCTTCTAGTGTTGGCTCAAATACGAAGCCCTCCAGCACGACCCGAATATGTGGGGCGACCGCCACAGCCGCAATAGCACCGCCGAAATCAGTCCCATTCGGACATGCGAACGCCCGCGCACCTCCCGCCCGCGCACCTGCCGCCCGAACGCCCGCGCCCCCCGTCAGCTCCCCGGCACCCCGGGTTCCGTCATCTGCCGCACGTCCAGCGCCTCGTCCAGTTCTGCCGGATCGATCAGGCCCATCTCCTCGACGACCTCCCGCACCGACCGCCCCTCGGCCGCAGCCTTCTTCGCCACCACCGCAGCCTTGTCATAGCCGATGTGGGCGTTGAGCGCGGTGGCAATCGAAGGGTTCCGCTCCAGCAACTCGCGGGCACGCTCCGGGCGGGCCGTGATCCCGGCAACGCACCGGTCGGTGAACACCTCGGCCGCGTTGGCGAGCAGCGTGATCGACTCCAGCAGGGCATCGGCAATGACCGGCATCATCACGTTCAGCTCGAAGTTGCCGCGCTGGCCCCCGATCGTGACCGTCGTCGCATTCCCCGCCACGCGCGCGCACACCATCATGAGCGCCTCGCAGATCACCGGATTCACCTTGCCCGGCATGATCGAACTCCCGGGCTGCACGGCGGGAAGCTGGATCTCCGAGATCCCCGATGTCGGCCCGCTCGCCAGCCAGCGGATGTCGTCCGCCACCTTCATGAGGCTCGCCGCCACCGTGTTCAGCGCACCGGCGAGCGATACGCACGCGTCCTTTGCGCCCTGCGCCTCGAAGTGGTCCTTCGCCTCGCGGAAATCGATCCCGTACCGGGCGGCCACCCTCGCCATCGTGCGGCGCGCGAACTCGGGATGCGTGTTGATGCCCGTCCCCGTCGCGGTGCCTCCGAGCGCCACCTCGGCCAGTTCCTCGCCCGCCCGCTCCACCCGCTCGACCCCCTTCTCCACCTGCCGCGCGTAGCCCCCGAACTCCTGGCCCAGGCGCACAGGCGTCGCGTCCATGAGGTGCGTGCGCCCCGACTTGACGATGCCGTCGAAATCGCGCGCCCGGTCCGCCAGCGCCCCCTGCAGCCGCCCCAGCGCCGGGACGAGTTCGTCGCGGATGGCCGCCCGGCACGCGACGTGGATCGCCGTCGGAATGATGTCGTTGGACGACTGCCCGTAGTTGACGTGGTCGTTCGGGTGCACGCGCGACTCCCCCGCCGCCGACCGGTTGGCCAGCGCCGCGATCACCTCGTTCGCGTTCATGTTGGTCGACGTGCCCGACCCCGTCTGGTAGATGTCCAGCGGGAAGTGATCGTCCCACTGGCCGTCCGCCACCTCGCGCGCGGCTGCCGCGATCGCCTCGCCTCGCCCGGCCGACAGCAGCCCCAACTCGACGTTCGTCTCGGCCGCAGCCTCCTTCAGCCTTCCCAGCGCCTCGATAAATCGCCGGCCGAACCCGCGGCCGCTGATGGGAAAGTTCTCGACCGCCCGCTGGGTCTGGGCTCCGTAGAGGGCATCGGCGGGAACGCGCACCTCGCCCAGTGAGTCCTTCTCGATTCGATGGGATTCGGACATGATCGTACTCTTGTAGCAGCTCGGGTGTTGCCTGCGAATGGCCCGTGCCAGGGCCGGAACGGACGAAAGATAGCAACGATGACTCCAGTCGCACTCGTGACCGGCGGCGGTGTGAGGGTGGGAAGGGCGATCGCCCTGGCGCTGGCCGGGAGCGGTTACGACCTGCTGGTCAGCTACAACTCGTCGCCTGCGGGTGCCGCCGAGGTCGCAGCGGCGGCCCGCCAAGCCGGCAGACGGGCCCACGCGGTGAGCGCCGACCTGTCACGCGAGGAAGACGTGGTCCGCGTGGCTCGCACCGCCCGGGAGCGGTTCGGCCGCCTGGACCTGCTCGTCAATTCGGCGGCCAGCTTCGTCGCCGACGACCTGCTCGACGTTACCGCCGACGAATGGGACGCGGTCATGGCGGTGAACCTGCGCGCGCCGTTCCTCCTGATCCGCGAAACCGCCGAAATGCTGCGCGCGGCCCGCGGTTCGGTCGTGAACATCGCCGACCTGTCGGCGCTGCGGCCCTGGACGAGCCACCCGCACCACTCGGTGTCGAAGGCGGGACTGCTCCACCTCACGCGGGTCGCAGCCCGGCGCCTCGCGCCCGAAGTGCGCGTCAACGCCGTCGCCCCGGGATACGTGCTGCCACCGCGTCACCACGCCCCCGACGTCATCGAGCGCACCCGGCGGCGCATCCCGCTCGGCCGTGTGGGCTCGCCGGAAGATGTAGCCAGCGCCGTGTGCTTCCTGGCCCGATCCGACTACGTCACCGGCCAGGTGATCGCCGTGGACGGCGGGCTGGGGCTCGTCTAGCCCTCGTGCAGAATCTTCGCCACCACCATGCCGGCAATCCCGTACATCACCACCGAAACGACGGCGTCGGCGACCACAGTGGTCACCGTGAACATGCCCTCGGTGGTCCCGAACATGGTCAGTCCCATCGAGAGGCTGAACAACAGGCCCACACCCGCACCGGCCTTGAAGGCCTCGGCGGGACCTCCAGCGGCACGCCAGCTCAGCACGAGCGCGAGGAGCGCCCCGCTGGCCAGCTGGCCCGCCCCGATCGCCCAGTAGGCCGGCGTCTCGGACATGGCGTCGTTGGCGAAGAAGTCCGCCAGCAGCACCCCGTAGATGACGAATCCGAGCACGAACAGGGTGACGCCACCCGCGACGGTCGCAAGTATGCATTTCTGGTTCACGGGATCTCCTTGGGTGTCAGTGTGGAAAAGCGTTCGCCAGCGCGGTCAACGTGGGGTTCGGCGGTCGAATCCGCAAACCGTCGGCGCGCCTACCCCCCGTGCGCCAGAAACCGCTCCGCTTCCAGCGCCGCCATGCACCCCGTACCCGCCGCCGACACGGCCTGGCGGTAGAAGTCGTCCATGACGTCGCCGGCGGCGAACACTCCGGGCACGTTCGTCTCGGTGCGCCACGGAGTGGGCAGGCGCACGTAGCCGTTGTCCTTGAGATCGACGTGGCCGCGCAGGAAGGCCGTGTTGGGGTCGTGGCCGATCGCGACGAACATGCCGCCGACGGCGAACTCCGAATCTTCCCCCGTCACCGTGTCCCTGACCCGGATGCCGGTGATGACTTCGTCGCCGAGCACCTCCACGACGACCTTGTTCCACAAAAAACGGATCCTGTCGCTGGCGAGGGCCCGATCCTGCATGATCCGGGAAGCCCGCAACTCGTGCCGGCGATGGATGACGAGGACTTGACTGGCAAACTTGGTCATGTAGAGGGCCTCCTCCATGGCGCTGTCGCCGCCGCCCACGACGGCGATCACCTGGCCGCGGAAAAACGGCAGGGCCCCGTCGCACACGGCGCACGCGGACACGCCCCCGCCGCTCTGCGCAAGCCGCTCTTCGCCCGGGACGCCCAGCCAGCGCGCGTTGGCCCCGGTCGCGAGCACGACCGTGTGGGCCCGAACCTGCTGCCCGCCCGAAGACTGCAGCAGGAACGGACGGACGGAGAAGTCGACCTCCACGATGTCCTCGGTGAAGACACGGGTGTCGAAGCGGAGTGCCTGGTTCTTGAAGTGCATCATCATGTCGATGCCGCCGATGCCCTCGGGAAAGCCCGGGTAGTTCTCGACATCGGTGGTGAACATGAGCTGGCCGCCCGGGATCATGGTGCGGCTGCCGGCGCCCTCGAAGACGAGCGGGCTGAGGTTGGCGCGGGCCCCGTAGATGGCGGCGGTCCAGCCGGCGGGGCCGGAGCCGATGATAACGAGGTTCTCGATGCTGTTGTCGGACATGAGGGTTCAGGGTCCCTTCTTCAGGTTTCCTTGTACAGCGTGGAGTTGCGGTACCGCTTCAGGCCCCGCACGAGAAGCAGCTTCGCGCCCACGGCGACCGGCACCCCGATCAGCAGGCCCGCAAAGCCGAAGAAGAAGCCGCCGAGAGAAAGCGACAGGACGATCCAGACGGGGTGCAGCCCGACCGAGTCTCCCACGATGCGAGGGCTGATCACCGTGCTCTCGAGCGCCTGTGCGGCACCGTACACGGCCGCGACCTTGATGAGCGAGAGACCGATGCTGTCGCTCACGAGCGCAAGGATGATCGCCGGGACGAGCGAAACGGCCACGCCCAGGTAGGGCACGATTCCGAGTACGGCGACTGTCGCGCCCAGCAGGAAGGAATACGGGAAGCCGACGATCAGGAGGCCGAGCCAGGTTATGGCTCCCGTGAGGAGCGACGCCGATACCTGGCCGCGCAGATAGCGGGAGAGGAGCTCGTCGTATTCGCGCAGGAAATCGGTCGCGCCGGGACGGATTCCGGCGGGAATGAGACCCTGTACGCCCGCGACGATGCGATCGTAGTCGCGCAGCACGTAGAACATGAGCACGGGCGTCAGCACGACATAGCCGGCGATCACGAGCATGGCGCCAAAGCCCCGCCCGAGCCCGAGGACGGTCGCCCATGCGCGCTCGGTGAGGTCCGCGCGCCTCGACTCCAGGAAATCGGCAACCATCTGTCCGTCGATCGCCTGCACACGGGCCAGCAGGGCAGCCTCGTCCACGAACGGAATGTCGAACCCCAGCGTGGCCGGGGTCAGGGCCTGCAGCCAGGTCGTGAACGCGTTAAGCGCTCGGGGTGTTTCGCCGATCAGCGCGCGCGCCTGCTGTACGATCTCCGGCACACCGAAGACGACGGCCAGGGCGCCCGCAGCCAGGAAGGGGACCAGAATCAGGAAGATGGCCAGCGTGCGTCCGACGCGCGGGTGCGCGGAAACCCGGTCCGCCAGGGGGTCGAGGATGTAGGCGAGAACGAACGCCAGGAAGAACGGCGCGAGGAGTGAACCCGCCGTGTCCAGGACCCACAGGGCCACGAGGACCGTGGCCACGGTGACCGTGAGCGCGTGCCCGCGAACCCCGCGAAACGGAGTCAGCAGCGCGATGAACACGCAGTAGATGATGAACGGGTTGAGCAGGGTGCGCAGGCTGTACAGGAAGTAGCCGGCAACGAGGATCAGCACGGCGGCCTGGGTGATCCGCCAGGGTCCCTGGGTGCCGCCGCCGGTAGCCGGGGTCACCATCCCGCCTCCGCGATCTTGGCGTCCGAAAGCAGCACGACATCCCGGGTCTCCTTGTACGGAACCCGGGACGCCGCGTCGGAGATGGGGAGCCAGGCACAGGCGCTGATCCCTTCGTCCCGTTGCGGGACTGGCTGGCCCAGGCGGCTCCGCATGAGAAAGAACGTGCAGTATTTGTGAATGGTCCTGTCCCCCTGCCGGAACTTCCAGTCGATGGTGTCGATGCGCGGGCCGACCACATCGGGCGTGATCCCGGTCTCTTCCTCCACCTCGCGCAGGGCCGCCTCGCGCAGGCTCTCGCCGCCCTCGATATGACCCTTCGGCAACGACCAGTGGCCGTAGGGATCCTTGATCAGGAGTGCGTGCCATACGCCGGCGACAGGGCGCACGACCACCCCGCCCGCACTGCGCTCGACCGTTGCCGTCTCGCCGGACATCGTTGCCCTAGAAGATGGAGAAGCTCAGGTAGCGGCGCGGATTTTGCTGGATGTCACGCAGCAGGTTGCGCATTTCCGCAACCGCGTCCAGCGCGCCCTCTGCCAGCATCGGGTCCGCCAGCAGCCGGCCCAACGATCCGTCCTCGTCCTGCAACGCCGCCAGCAGGGCGTCCAGGCGTGCAAAGGTCGCATCGGCCTGACGGGCGGCCGTCTGGAGGTCCGTGAGCGAGGCGTCCATGTTTTCGGTCAGCCTTCTCAGGTTCTCCACCCCGGCACCCGCGTCGGCGAACAGCTTCTGGACCTGGCCATCCGCGACAATGGCGTCGACCCGCTCGAACGACACCCGGGCCGCGCGCGCCGCCGCACCCAACTCCTGAGTGGATGCGTCAACCCGCTCGGCGAGAGCGTCGAAGCGTTCAGCCTGCTGGTCGATGATCTCGGAGAACTGGTCGCTGACTGCGCCCAGGTTGTCGATCGCGCGACCGAGATTCTGCGCCGTCTCCTCGGTGAACGCGACCTCGAACCTCTCGGAAATGGTCGTGAGGTTCTGCGCGATCTCGTCCGCAGTGGCCGTGAGACGCGAGAAATCGGGGAGAGCGACCGCCGGGAGCACACCCTCTCCCGGGTATTCCAGGTACGGATGGGTGTCGTAGTCTCCACGCCGGATGATCTCGGCCTGCCAGTCGCCGAACATCGACTCGGGTGCGATCAGGACCGCCGCGTCGGAAGGGATGATCAGGTCCGGCCGAACCGACATGTCGATCAACACGGCCTCGCCGCTGGGCACCACCGCCACCGACTCGACCCGACCGACCGCGACCCCGCGAAACTTCACCGACGCTCCCTCCATGAGCTGACCGACGCTTGTCGAGGCGGCCCGCAGCGATACGCGGTCCCTGCCCCACCCGTCCTGCAGCCAGATGGTGCCCACCACGCCGACCGCAATCCCGAGCACCACCACCAGCCCCACCATGATTTCTCGCCTACGGTCCATGATCCCCCCGTCCTTTCAGTCCATAGTACAGTCCCGGATCCCCCTCCACGAACCCGCGCAGCACGTCGTCGCGCGCGGCACGCACCTCCGCAGGCGTACCCGTGAAGCGGGCCTTTCCTTCATGGAGAAGCGTAATCCGGTCGGCAACGCGGAAGGCGCTGGTCATGTCGTGCGTCACGACGAGTCCGGTCACACCCAGTTCGTCGCGCATCCGGAGTATGAGTTCGTCGATCACCGAAGTGGTCACCGGGTCCAGCCCGGTTGTCGGTTCGTCGTAGAGCAGGTACTTGGGCGATGCGGCGATCGCCCGCGCCAGCCCGGCCCGCTTCTTCTGGCCGCCGCTCAGTTGCGAAGGATAGCGCTCACCCATGCCCTCGAGATCGACGAGCGCCAGACACTCGTCCACCCGCTCACGTATCCGGTCCGGACGCCAGCCCGGGAGACGCTTCAGCCCCATTCCGACGTTCTCGGCGATCGTCATCGAATCGAACAGCGCCGCAAACTGGAAGACGTAGCCGACGCGTCTGCGAAACCGCGCGAGGTCGCGCCGGCCCAGATCGGGCACCGATTCGCCGTCCACGAGCACGGATCCCGTGTCCGGCCGCATCAGTCCGACCAGATGCTTCAGAAGCACCGACTTGCCGCTCCCCGACGGACCGACGATCGCCGCGGTCGCGCCCACGCGAACCTCCAGCGAGAAGCCGCGCAGGACCTCCTTCGGGCCAAACGCCTTGTGGAGTTCGGCGATCCGGATGCTCACAGCAGCGTCGCCGCCCAGAAGGCGTCAAGGCAGAGAATGATCATGCTCGCGATCACCACGGTCTGAGTCGCACTCCGCCCGACGCCCTCGGCGCCGCGCTCCGTCTGAAGTCCGTAGAAGCAGCCCACGCCGGTCACGACCGCCCCGAAGGAGATGGACTTGATGATGGCGAACCACACGTCCCAGGGCTCGAAGAGGAGCCGGAGTCCCTTCACGAACTCGGGAGAAGACATGTCCAGCAGCTGGAGCGCGGTAAACCAGCCCGAGACGATGCCGACGGTCATCGCCAGAAGAACCACGATCGGGAACATCACGATCCCCGCAATCACCCTGGGCACCACCAAGTAGGCAAGCGGATCGTAGGCGAGCGTCTCGAGCGCGTCGACCTGTTCCGTGACGCGCATCGTCCCCAGCTCGGCGGAGATGTTGGCCCCGACGCGCCCCGCCAGCGTGAGTCCGGTAAGAACGGGGCCCAGTTCCAGCATCATCGTCTTGCCGACCAGCACGCCCACGAAGTAGAGCGGGATCGTTCCGGTCAGCGTATACGACGCCTGCAGCGACATGACGATGCCGGTGAAGGTCGCGATGAAGAGCGCGATGGGGACCGAGGCAACCCCGATGCGCGCCAGCTGCGGAACCAGCTGCGGACCCCAGATGCCCGCGTGGCGGAGCGCCCCCGCCGTACCCGCGAAGAGAATCCACGCGCGCCCTACGGAGCCCAGGGTCTTGACCGTTCCCCGCCCGGCCGAGGCGAGGGGTCTCATCACGAAGTCAGGCATTGAGAATAATAATGAATGCGGGGCTTTCACCCGGTGTCGGCGCGGCCTGGCACCGGACCCGCTAGCGAAACGCCGTCAGCGTGAACGACACCCGGTCCAGAAAGGGGTCGATCCCCCCCGCACCACGCCATTGCACCTCGAACTCGCCGACCTGGCCAGCCGCCGCCCGAAAGACAATCTCGACCTTCAGGTCCTGCTCCCGGCTCTCGATCGTGGTCCTGACCAGCCCCCCTTCCCGACTCTCCCGGACCCTCTCGGGGTTCCTGAAGAGCGTCCTGGTAGACTGCCGCCCTGTGGGCAGCCGACGCGTCACGCGGATCCGGTCCAGCCAGTCCGGCTGGTAGCTGATGCGGTAGCGGAAGCCGCGCTGATCGACGCCCGAGGCCTCCCGGTTGTGTCGTGCCATCTCACAACTGCAACGGTGCGGGTGAAAAACTGAGGAAGAAGATCGCGATCGTGGCCCACCCCAGGATTCGGCGACCCCTCTCGAGCGGTACTTCCTCCATCAGCACCGGCGGGTGGGCGAACCTGCCCCGGCCCACCACCAGCGCGACCGCTCCCCAGAGCCACCACCCCCACCATACGAACCCCAGCGGTATCATCAGGAGCACGAAGGCCATCGCGAAGGAGCGTTGTCGGGGTCCCGCGAGGGCGTAGAGGATGTGTCCGCCGTCCAACTGCCCCAGGGGGACGAGGTTGAGGGCCGTGACGAAGATCCCGAGCCAGCCCGCGAACGCCAGCGGATGAAGCAACACGGTGTTGCCGGTCTCGAATCCCGGCACCGCGATGAGTGTAGCTGCATGGAGCACGACGTTGTTTCCGATCTCGATCGGCACATCCAGGAAATGCACGAGGAACGGGCGGAGTCCGGCGTCGCCGGTGGCGATCGTCTCCGACAGGCCCAGTCCCACCAGCAGCAGTGGCAGCGACAGCAGAAAGCTCGCCACCGGTCCCGCCACGCCGATGTCGAAGAGCACGGATCGCCGGACCATGGGGCCGTGGAGCCGTATGAACGCTCCCAGGGTCCCCACCAGCGAGATGTAGGGCGGACACGGCAGGAAATACGGTAGCGAAACGGGGATTCGGTGACGGCGCGCCGCGAAGTAGTGCCCGAGTTCGTGACCGAGCAGGACACCGATGAAAGCGACCGCGAACGGGAATCCGGCGGCGAGGGCCGAGCCCCTCACGCCCGTGGGCACCGGGAACCACTGTCCGCCGATCTGGCGCGAAACGGTGTCCAGAACATCGGTGCCGGCGAGAAACCCGCCCGCGACCATCGTGCTCGCGCAAGCCGCCAGAAAGAGACCCAGGTGCAGGGCAAGACGCCGGCGCGGAGCGGGTGCGTCCCGCCGCAACGCCACCAGTTGAGTTGCGTCTCCATGTTTGTGGGTGTGGACTTGGTCGGCCCACGCCACCACTTTTAGGATGTCCTCTTCGGAGACATCGTCCCGCACCTGTCCGCGCACGACCTGGTACGCGCCAGCTCTGCCAGCCCCGTGGTGCGTCAGAATGCTCGCCCACGGCGGATCGGGATGGGGAACTTTGGCCTCCAGGGATACGGTGCAGTCTTCTCGAACCCCGGCGCGGGGTGCTCTTTCCAGGACCGTCGATTCCGGCTCCATTCCCGACTATCCAATGGAAATCGCCGACCTCAAGAACAGAACGGTAGCGGAACTCCAGGGGTATGCGGAAGCGCTGAACATCCCCAACGCCAGCGGACTCCGCAAGCAGGATCTGATCTTCATGATCTACCGCGGCCTCGCGGAACAGGATCAGACCCCGCAGGCGGAAGGGGTGCTCGACATCCTTCCGGACGGATACGGGTTCCTCCGCTCCGCCAGCTGGAACTACCTGAACGGTCCCGACGACGTATACGTCAGCCCCGCTCAGATCGCCTCACTCGGCCTCCGCCGGGGGGACACGGTGGCCGGAGCGGTTCGCGCACCCACCCGCCGGGAGCGGTATGTGGCGCTGGTGCGCGTGGACACCGTCAACGGGCTCGGTCCAGCGGTCGCCAAAGAGCGTCCCAAGTACGACGACCTGCGTCCGTTCTATCCTCAGCAGCGCCTGTCGCTGGAGGTGCCCGGCGGCGAAATGGACATGCGCATCATGGACCTGATCGCCCCGGTCGGACTGGGGCAGCGGGGCCTGATCGTGTCTCCGCCCAAGGCCGGCAAGACCACGATCCTGCGCAACATGGCCAACGCGATCAAGACCAATCATCGAGACGTGGACCTCGTCGTGCTGCTGATCGATGAACGCCCGGAAGAGGTCACGGAGATGGAGGAGACCGCCGGCGCCAGGGTTTTCGCGTCCACGTTCGACGAGCCCGCGACGCGCCACCGGCAGGTCGCCGAAATGGTCCTGGAGCGAGCGAAGCGAATGGTGGAACAGGGGCGTGACGTGGTGATCCTGCTCGACTCGATCACGCGCCTCGCGCGGGCCTACAACATCCTGGCTCCCCACTCCGGGAGAATCCTCTCGGGTGGCGTCGACGCCTACGCGCTTTCCAAACCGAAACGGTTCTTCGGATCGGCCCGCAACATTCACGAGGGCGGATCGCTCACCATTATCGCAACGGCGCTGGTGGAGACCGGAAGCCGCATGGACGAGGTGATCTTCGAGGAGTTCAAGGGCACCGGGAACATGGAGCTGGTACTGGATCGTGAGATCGCGGACAACCGCGTGTATCCGGCGATCGATCTGAACCGGTCGGGTACCCGGCGAGAAGAACTGCTGCTCTCGGAAACCGAACTCAACCGCGTCTACCTCCTGCGTGGCTTCCTCGCCGACATGCCCGCCCCCGAAGCGATCGGATTCCTGATGGACCGCATGAGCCGCCACCAGACCAACGCCCAGTTCCTGGACGCCATGGTCGCAGGCGAATAGCTGCTAGCCGTCCAGATCCTCGTAGCGGGGGTTCACCACCAGGTTGCCGCCCTCGAAGACCTTTCGGTCCCATGGATAGACCAGCGTGGCGTCGGTAACGAGCGCGTGGTAGTCCGGCGAGAAGCCACTGGTACGCGCGAAGCTCGTAGCCGTACGCACCTCGGCCGGACCGACATCCCGGACCGCTGCCAGAGCCAGCCGCAGCGTTTCGCCCGAGGTGGTGATCTCGTCGACGATGAGCACCCGCTTTCCGCGCGCCTGTCTTGGAGCCGCGGACAGAATGGACGGACGGTGCCGTACGACGCGCCCGCCCTCGCGACGCGTGATCTTGAGGGAGAAGAAATCCCGGCGCATGATGGAGGCGATGACCGCACCGGGGATCACCCCCGCGCGCGCCACGCCGATGACGATCTCGGGGTCGTAGTCGGCCGCTACCTTCAGCGCCAGTGCGCGGCAGAGTTCGCCGAACATCTCCCACGAGAGTTCCATGAAGTCTTCGGACGGCATGATGTCGCGCTGGTCGAAGGAACCCGTCAGCATTGTGTTCTCCTCTCCGCGCTTTAGACTGTCCGCCATGACGACCGATCTCCAGGAGAAGGCCGACGCCCGCTTTGCCGCGGCCCTTGCCGCCAGCGGTGCCCGCGACCCCAGGGAATACTATCGCACGCAGCTTCGGGAGTTGAAGCGATCCAATCCCGAGGGGTACGATCAGGCCGTCGGATATTATCAGGACGAACTGGTCCCGTCCATTGCCGAGCGGGATGCCGACCCCCTGCAGGCATGGCGGGCCTACGGTCTTCTCATCGCTCAGTTGGCCGCTCCCGGACGCGCCGTGGCGATCGACGCCAGCGGCCGGTCACGCCCCCTGGAATCCTCCGGCGCCGTCGACGACATGATCCTCCACCTGCCGGATGCCCGAAACGCACCGGCGCTGCTGGTGGGGCTGCCCCCGAAGCCGTCCCCAGCGCAAATGGCCACGCACAGGTGGCTGGTCACGGGCCGCCGGGCTCTGGCTGACTAGCCGGCTAGTCCTCCACCATGTAGGCGATGCCCCACGCTCCCGGCCCCAGGTGCGTCGAGATGGTGGGCGTGATCGGTGAAACCAGCGTCTCGGCGTCGCCATGGCGTTCCCGCAACTCCTCGCACACCTTGCTCGCGATCTCGGGCGCCGCAACGTGCACGACACCGAAGCGGACCTTCCGGGCGTCGTCGGGTATCTCCGCCGCTACCGTCTCCATCAGCAGCCTGCGGGCGCGCGAGGAGCCCCGCGCCTTGCCGTAGGCCTTGATCCTGCCATCCGGGCCCACACCCAGCACCGGCTTCAGGTCGAGAATGCCGCCGAACCAGCCGGCGAACTGGCTCACCCGCCCGGACGCGATGAGCCGATCCAGGTTTCGTACCGTGAACAGAATGCCCGACTGGCGCCGAATCCGCCGCACCTCCGCGACGATGTCGTCCGCAGGCCAGCCGGCTTCGGCCAGTTCCGCCGCCTTCAGCGCCAGCAGACCCACCAGCAGAGAGGCCGCCTCCGAGTCGACCAGCCGGATGTCCAGATCGGGCACCATGCTCGTGGCGTTCTCGGCCGACCGGTAGATGCCGCTCAGGGCTGCGGCCACCAGCACCGCAATCACCACCTCGGCGTCGCCGGACGCCTGCTTGAATGCGGCGATGAAGTCGCCGGGAGGAGGTTGCGAGGTCGACGGGAGCGTCCGGCCGTCTTCCAGCCTCGCGTGGAACTCCTCCGCGGTAACGTCGATGCCGTCCCTCAGGGTCTTGCCGTCCTCGATCAGGAGCAGGGGGACCACATGGATTCCGTGTGCCCGAACCACCGCTTCGGGAAGATCCGAGCCCGAGTCGACCAGGATTCCCACCGGGCGCCGCACGGCTTCCTTCCCCGCGCGCCGGGCGGCCTCGAACTGGGCCAGCATGTCTTCGGCCTTGTGGGCGGTCACGGTCCCCAGGGTCGCGCAGTAGTCGATCGCCGACTTCGGTTCGTCGGTGTGCACGTGGACCTTCAGGATCTCCTCGCTTCGTATTACCAGGAGTTCTTCGGTCCCCTCGGACAGCGCCGCGCGCACGACCTTCTCGGCGGGGAGGTTCGGCCCCTCGACCAATATCTCGGTGCAGTAGCGCCTTGTGCCGTGCGTGAATGGATGCGAGACGCCCCCGATCGGGGACCAGTCGGTACGCGACAGGTCGGCGACAATATCCTCGGCGACCTCCTCCTGGACGGCGGCCGCCTCGTGATCACCCTCCTCGATCAGGCTCACCACGCCCTCAAGCATCTGCACGAACCCCATCGCACCAGCGTCCACAACACCCGCCTCGGCGAGGACCGGAAGCAGGTCCGGGGTGCGGGCGAGCGACTCACGGGCGGTCTCGAGCACGCGGACCATCGATTCGGCGAAGTCTCCGGCACCGTCCCCGTCCCCCTCCAGGACCGCCTTCGTGGCCGAGTCGCGCACCACGGTGAGGATCGTCCCCTCGACCGGGTTTTCAACCGCGCCGTCCAGCGAACGCGCCCCCGCCCGGAGGGCCGACGCAATGTCGGCGAGGGATGCCCGCACCCGCCCCTCCAGCTCCCCTGCGAAGCCAAGCAGGAACTGGGACAGCATCATGCCGCAATTGCCGCGGGCGCCGACCAGGGCGGAACGGGCGACGGCAGCCGCGACATGATCCACGCGCCTTTCCCGGGACCCTGCGAGGCCGCTGGCGACCGCGTCCAGCGTGAGCGCCAGATTGGTCCCGGTGTCGCCGTCGGCCACGGGGAAGACGTTGATCCGGTTGAGCTCGGCCTTGATCAGCTGTCCATGGTCGCACGCCGCAAGCACGGCGCGCCTCAGACGGCGCCCGTCCACGTACGCGATCTTGGACCTGTTGGACATGCCGAGTAGACTCCCACGGAGAAGCCGCGATCGCAAGGACACTGGCTGCACAGTAAACAAGCCACATCCGACGCGACAGTACGGGCGCCGGAAGAACTCCGAGGAGGGCCGAATTGAAACCCCTGCGCGACGGAATCGCCTACATCTGGGAGGGACGGCTCGACGCCGGGTCGGCAGTGACGGCGGCGGCGCGGACGCTGCTGTCTCCCAGGGAGCGGGCGCGGGCCGACCGGTTCGTCTACGACCACCACCGACGGCGGTACACCGTGGCGCAGGCCCACCTTCGCCGGGTGCTGGGGGACCTGACCGGAGACCATCCGGCAAACATCCGTTTCAACTTCGGCGAGCACGGCAAGCCGTTTCTGGCCGATGGCCCCGTCTTCAACCAGTCGCACTCATCGGAGAGGGTCATGATCGGCGTTGCCGCCGAGGGCCGTCTGGGGATCGACATCGAGAAGAGAAGGACCGTGCGCCTGATGTCGGAAATTGCGAGTAAGAATTTCACATCGGATGAATCGGAATTCTTCCACCGGACGCCCGGCCCAGCCCGACAACGGGTTTTCTTCCAGCTATGGACGTGCAAGGAGGCCTTCCTCAAGGCGCTCGGGGTCGGGCTCACCGCGCCGCTGCGTTCGTTCTCGGTCGATCCGTCCCGAAACCCGCAAAGCGCGCTCGTGCACGCGAGTGCCCACGGGGAACGCCCGTCGGACTGGCACGTCGGAAACATTCCCTGCTCCAGCGGTGCCACGGCGGCGATCGCGATCGACCGTCCGGACATCGTGGTCGAGCCGCTCGGCTACGATCCCGCCGGTCTCTAAAGCGCCCCTGGACTCCCTGGCGTGACGTCAGCCGCAAGTGTTGACGGCGCCCTCGCCGCAGGTGTTCGCCGCCACGGCGCCCTCGCCGCAGGTACCCGCACCGTTCGACTCACCCGTGCCCGTCGTCGCATTCGAGCAGATCGCCCCGTTCTCGTAGCATGTGTAGCACGCCGACTCCGCCAACGGCGCCCGCATTCGGACCGCTTCGGTGAGCGTGTCCGCGAGACGCGCGCTGGGATAGTCGAGCAGGATCGGGCAGGCGTAGACGCCAGCCGCCGTGACGAGCCGCGCACGTGTGCAGAGCAGCTGATCGAGATCGTAGCCTTGCAGCATCTCATGGGTGACCCGCTCGCACGACCGGTACGGCCGGTTTCGCTTCGCCTCCTCGCCGATCAGGAGCGGCGGCAGCACCTTGAGCCGCGGCTCATCGTACCCGACCGTTGCCAGTGCGTCGCGAAACGCCTGCAGCATGCAGGACATCTCCTCGCACGGCCAGCTCTGCATGGTCGTGATGATCGGCCGGAAGCCCGCAGCCACCAGGTGTCCCACGCCCTCCATGGCGCGGTCGAACGTCCCCTCTCCCCGGATCGGGTCGTTGATCTCGGCCGACGGGCCGTCCACACTGACCCGCAGCTCGAGCGGGTGCGCACTCGCGTCCTGGATCCGGCGAAGCTCGTGCACGCGGCGCGGCGGAAACAGCGTCGCGTTGGTCAGCACCGTGGCCGGTCCGTACGCCAGCGTGTCCTCGAGGATGCCCTCGATTTCGTTGTTCATGAAGGGCTCGCCGCCCGTGAAGTAGTACTCCTTCACGTGCATGCCGGAGGACTCCTCCAGCGCCGAGCGCACCTGCTCCCGAGTCATGAACCAGAAGGAGTGGTTGTCCGGCGAACACGAGATGAAGCAATGGCTGCAACGCAGGTTGCAGACCGTGCCGCTCACCTGGATCCAGAGCTGGTCCAGCGAGGCGAGGGGGACGCTGGGAATCAGTGGGGCAATCATGAGGGGCAAACTAGCCGTGATCCATCGGAGCGGATAGGGTACTTCGCATGGGATTCACCACAATCAACCCCGCCAGCGGCGAAATGTTGCGCAGCTACCCATTCATGTCCGCTGACGCACTGGACGCCGCGCTCACCTCCGCCCAAACGGCCCAGCGCGCCTGGGCCGGCGCACCCGTGGAGGAGCGGGCCCGTACCGTGGCCGGCCTCGCGGCCCACCTCCGCGCCCGCGACCGGAGGCTCGCCGAAATCGTCACCATGGAGATGGGCAAGCCCCTCGGCGAAGCCATGATGGAGGTGGACAAGTGCGCCACCGGGTGCGAGCACTACGGCGAGACGGGTGCCGCTTACCTGCACGACCAGGCGGTCGAGACGGAATCGCACCGGAGCTACGTCACGTTCCAGCCCCTGGGACTCGTGCTGGCGATCATGCCGTGGAACTTCCCACTCTGGCAGGTGATCCGCGCGGCCGTCCCGGCCCTGATCGCCGGGAATGGGGTGCTCCTCAAGCACGCGCCCAGCGTCCCCTGCTGCGCCCTGGAGCTCGCCGAGCTGTTCCTGGCGGCCGGGCTGCCTGAAGGCCTGTTCACCAACCTCTTCATCGACCTGCCGGCCACGGCCGACCTGATCCGCGACGCGCGCGTCCAGGGGGTCACCCTGACCGGCAGCACCCGTGCCGGCCGCGAAGTGGCGCGCCTCGCCGGATCGGAGATCAAGACGTGCGTGCTGGAGCTGGGCGGCAGCGATCCCTACATCGTGCTCGAGGACGCGGACCTCCCCCGCACCGTCGAGGCGTGCGTGACCGGCCGCCTGATCAACGCGGGGCAGAGCTGCATCGCGGCCAAGCGCATGATTGTCCACGAGGCGGTGGCGGACGAGTTCACCGAGGCGGTCGTGCAGCGGATGGGGGCCGTGCGGGTCGGCGACCCCGTCGCCGAGAGGACCGATGTCGGGCCGCTCGCGCGCGAGGACCTGCGCGACCACCTGGCGGGTCAGGTCGCCCGCAGCATCGAGGCCGGCGCGGAGTGCCCGCTGGGCGGAAAGGTCCCCGACGTGCCGGGGTGGTACTACCCGGCCACGGTCCTGACCGGGGTGAAGCCCGGAATGCCGGCCTACGACGAAGAGATGTTCGGACCGGTCGCGTGCATCATCCGCGCGGAGTCCGAGGAGGACGCGATCCGCATCGCCAACGACACCGCGTACGGACTCGGAGCCGCGGTCTTCACGCGCCATCTGGAGCGCGGCGAACGCATCGCGCGCACCCGGATCGAGGCCGGGTCCTGCTTCGTCAACGACTTCGTGAAGTCCGACCCGCGGCTGCCCTTCGGGGGCGTGAAATCCAGCGGCTTCGGGCGCGAGCTGGCGGACTTCGGGATCCGCGAATTCGTGAACGTGAAGACGGTGCGGGTCGAGCGGTAGGAGCGCCGGCCCGGGCCACGGGATCCGCCGCCGCCGGGACTAATCCCGCCGAAGCACCTTCCCGGGCGTCGCACCCGTCACGGCGCCGTCCTCGTACACCACCACGCCCGCCACCCACACCCGCTCGATACCCTCCGCCGTCAGGTGCGGCTCAGCCGTGGTCGCCCGGTCGATCACCGTCGCCGGGTCGAAGAGCACCATGTCCGCCGGGGCTCCGGCCCGCAGAACCCCCCGCCCCGACAGCCCCATGTGCGCCGCCAGCTTGAAGTGCGAAATCTGCAC
>CAZRQE010000043.1:0-24633 GCA_964602175.1 uncultured Gemmatimonadaceae bacterium
GCCCAGCCCCGCCCGCTTCTCTGCCGCCGGACCAGGGCGAGGTGGTCCGGATTCACCTCCGGCACGATCAGCGGAACATCGTCGTCCATGCGGTGGTTGCGGGCGTTGGAGAGCACCAAGTGGCCGGCCTGTGCAAACGCCTCCTCGATCGGCCCGGCAACCGAAGCGTGCATCGCGGAGAACACGAGCCGCGGACAGTCGGCTGCCGGAGCGCAGGCGCGCACGACCATGCCCGCCACCTCCCCGGGCATGCGCCGGTCCTGCACCCAGTGCGTGGCCTCGCCATAGCTCCGGCCCGCGCTGCGGTCGCTCGCCCCCAGCCAGGCCAGGCGGAACCACGGGTGCCCGTCCAGCTGGCGAACGAACTGCTGGCCGACCATGCCGGTCGCGCCGAGCAGTCCCACGGGGATGGGTTCGGCGGGACCGGTGGGGCGCGGGGGTCGGTGGGCATCGGCGGGATTCATGACAGGGTTTTACGCCCGGGCGCTACGGGTGTTTCAGGCACCCCGCCCTCAGCTCACCGGCCGGCTCCGCGGCACCAGCCGCGCCGACCACAGCCCCGAGTTGGTGTCCGAGAAGAAGATGCGGCCCTTGAAGGGCATCGCGCTCCACGCCATCGGCGAGTTGGGCACGTAGCCGATCGGGTCGTAGGCCTTGAAGACCGCGATCTCGCGTCCCTGCGTGTACAGGTTCCCCATCAGGTCCCCGGATACGTCCACCATGCGCACGCCGCCCTCGTAGTACGCCTGGTACAGGATGTCGTCCTCGACCCAGATGTTGTGCGTGCCGTACTCGGGCACCTCGTAGCGCGCCACCATCTCCGGGTTTTCGGGATCGGAGAAGTCGACGATCTGGATGTAGCCCCGGGTCGCGAGCGGAATCCCGTGCATGCCGGTCTCCGGATCGTAGGGCAACTGGTACGATCCGCGCCCCTGCCCCGGCCCCTCCCACGCAAGTCCGCGCCGGCTCATGATCTCGTCGCCCAGGAACACGTAGTGCTTGCCCGTCGACTGCGACACGTACGGGAAGACCGCGTGCGTGGCGCCGCCCGGGATCGGATAGCTGCTCACCAGGACCGGGTTCTCGGGCGAACCGCCCCAGCGTCCGTCACCGACATCGACCACCACCAGGCCGTTCTCCCACTCCGCCGAATACGCGAGGCCGTCCAGCACCCAGACGTCGTGCAGACGGCTGTTGGGGTGGTTGTACTCGCCCACGAAGCGCGGGTTGTAGAGGTCGCCCATGTCGAGGATCACGTACTTGTCCCCGCCCGCCAGAGCAAAGAGATGGCTCTCGGTTGGGAAGGCGTTGTGGACGCCGCCGGTCAGTCCGTAGTCGGTCACTTCGGACGCGATCACCGGGTGCGCGGGGTCCGCGAGGTCCAGAATGACCACGCCGTTGCGCCGGTTCGACGCGCCCTCGCGGGTCATCGTGGCGTAGCGGGCATCGGGCGAGACCTTCATGTCGTTGACCGAGCGCGCGTCCACCTGGATCGAGTCGGTCTTGAAGATGTTCCCGACATCGGTCACATCCCAGACGAAGCCGTGGCCGTCGGAGCGCTTGGCGCCGGTGAGCGCGTAGTCCCGCCCGTCCCGGCCCTCGAAGACCCAGAAATCGGTGGTCCGGACCCGCTGCTCGCGGCCGTGCCCGTGAATCTCCAGCTCCTGGATAACGTCGCGCCCGACGACCCGGAAGGAGGTGCGCGCCGACAGCGGCCCCGCGTCGGCGATGACCGTGTAGACCCCGGGCACGTCCGCGACGAAGCGTCCCCCGTGCATTTGCGCCGGAGCGGGCGGCGCCATGACCCCTTCGGCCGCTTCGTACGCGTGCGTCCACTCGACGGGAACGCCGCTGACGAGGTCGCCGCCGCCGTCCCGCACCTCCGCGCCGAAGCCGATCACGTCGCCGGTCCGCGCGCGGGCCACCCCGCCGACGATCTCGAGCGACTCGCCGGTGAAGGGAGCCGCGGACAGGGTCGCCGCGCCCGCAACCCCCTCGACCGTGGCGGTGATGGTGGCCGTGCCGGGGGCGACGGCGGTGACGCGTCCGAAGCCGTCGACGGTGACGACATCCGGCGATTCGCTGCGCCACGCCACGTCCGGGTCGGTGCGCGCGCTGCCGTCCGCGTGCTCGGCCCGCACGGCCATGCGGAGCGTGGTTCCCACGAACAGCCGGTCGTTGGTGGCGGGAGAGACGACCACCCGCTCGACATCGGCCCAGGCAATGCTGACCGGGACCCTGAGCGTGACGGGTTCGCCTGCGGGATTGTCGGCCTCCTGCACCAGCGTGGCGATCAGCGCATGGTCTCCCACCGCCAGCGCGGTGACGACACCGTCACGCACGCGTACCGCCGACCGGGGCCCCACGAGCCGCACCACCGGGTTCTCGACACGGGCACCCGACCGCGTGTAGGCCGCGATCGTGACCCGGACCTCGTCGCCCACCTGCATCTCCAGTTCAGCCGGATAGGCCCACAACCGCACGATGGGGTCGTCCCCGGTCTGGGCCTGGAGCCGGGCGACGCTCGCAAACGTGCCCGCGACGAGGAGGCCGCCGGCGAGCATGAGGAGTCCGGTGAGCTTCGCGTTGCTGGTCATGCTGTGCCTCCGTGCGTGGTCGCGGGTCGTGTTCCCGGCTCCAGGACGTGCCTGCGAGCGAAACTGCGGTGGAAGGGTCGGCTAGGCAACGCGCGGGGCAGCCGCTAAGGTTGGAGCCGCCCTTGCCAATCGACCACCGGAGCCCATTGACCACCGGAGAACTCCGCTCATGCACTTCGCTCGCGCTCGCCAACTCGCGCCGGCCGCCAGGTCGCTGATCGCCGCCCTCGCCCTCGCGGCCCCCGTGGCAGCGTCCCCGGCACCCGCGGCCCCCCAGTCCGCCGACACCACCAACCTGGCCCGGTACACCCAGGCCATGGCGTGGCGGAACATCGGTCCGACGCGCGGCGGCCGCTCGGTCACGGTGACGGGCGTGGCCGGGGACGACCAGACCTACTACTTCGGCGCGACCGGGGGCGGTGTGTGGAAGACCACCGACGCCGGGATCACCTGGACAAACGTGAGCGACGGCCAGTTCGGCACGGGCTCGGTTGGGGCGGTCGCGGTGGCCGAGTCGGACCAGAACGTGGTGTGGGTCGGGATGGGCGAGCACGCGGTACGCGGCGTCACCACCTCGCACGGCGACGGCGTCTACCTGTCGACCGACGCGGGACGGAACTGGACCCACATGGGACTGGAGAACACGCGCGCCATCTCGCGCATCCGGATCCACCCGCGCGACCCGGACATCGTCTACGTTGCCGCCCAGGGAGCCCCCTACGGCGAAACGGAGGACCGCGGCGTCTACCGCACCATGGACGGCGGCCAGAGCTGGGAGAAGGTGCTGTACGTCTCCCCCCGCGCCGGGGCGTCCGCGCTGGCCATGGACATGACCAACCCGCGCATCCTCTACGCCGCCTTCTGGGACCACCTCCGGCGTCCCTGGGTGGTCGAGTCGGGTGGCGAGGGCAGCGGGATCTGGAAGTCGACCGACAGCGGGGACACCTGGGAAGAGATCAACGAGGGTCTGCCGGAGCTGGTCGGCAAGATCGGCGTCGACGTTTCGCGCGCGAATCCCGACCGGCTCTACGCGGTGGTGGAGGCCGAACCCGACCAGGGCGGCGTCTACCGGTCCGACGACGGGGGCGCTTCGTGGCAGCAGACGAACTCGGACCGCATCGTCCAGACCCGCTCCTGGTACTACATGAAGATCTTCGCCGACCCGCAGGACGAGGAGACGGTGTACGTGATGAACGCGCCGTTCCTCAAGTCGATCGACGGAGGCCGCACCTTCTCGACGGTCCAGGTGCCGCACGGCGACAACCACGACCTGTGGATCAACCCCGCCGACGCCGACAACATGATCAACGCCAACGACGGCGGCGCCAACGTGAGCTTCAACGGGGGCGACAGCTGGTCCACGCAGCGCAACCAGCCCACCGCCCAGTTCTACCGGGTGATCACGGACAACCGGTTCCCCTACCACGTCTACGGCGGCCAGCAGGACAACTCGGCGATCGGCATGCCGTCCGCAGCGCTCGGGGGCATCGGCTGGGGCGACTTCTACTCGGTCGCGGGCTGCGAGAGCGCCTTCCTGGCCTTTGACGAGAACGACCCGCAGGACATCTTTGGCGGCTGCTACCAGGGGCTGATCGATCGCTGGAACCGCACCACGGGCCTGCAGAAGCCGATCATGGCGTACCCCTTCCTGGGCCTCGGCACCTACGCGGGCGAACAGCGCTACCGATTCAACTGGAACGCCCCGATCGTGGCATCGCCCCACGACCCCGCGACCATCTATCACGCGGGCAACGTGGTGTTCGCCACCCGCGACCGCGGCCAGAGCTGGGAGGCCATCTCGCCGGACCTGACGCGCGACGAAGAGGACAGGCAGGGCGCCGGCGGCACCCCGATCACCAACGAGGGCGCCGGTGGCGAGAACTACAACACGATCATGGCGCTGGTCGAGTCGCCCCACGAGGCGGGGACGCTCTGGGTGGGCACAGACGACGGGCTCGTCCAGCTCACGCGCGACGGCGGCGCCAACTGGACCGACGTCACCCCGCCGGATGTCGGCCGCGCGATGATCAACTCGCTCGAGGTCTCGCCCCACGACCCGGCCACCGCGTACGTGGTCGCTTCCGCGTACAAGTTCAACAACTTCACGCCCTTGATCTTCCGCACGCGAGACTTCGGGGCGAGCTGGGCGAGCACGGTGAACGGCATCGACGCCGAACACTGGGTGCGGGTCGTGCGCGAGGATCCGGTCACGCCGGGTCTCCTCTACGCCGGGACCGAGATGGGACTCTTCCTGTCGCGCGACGCCGGGGACAGCTGGGAGAAGTGGCAGCGCAACCTGCCGATCGTCCCCATCACGGACCTCACCATCCGCAACAACGACCTGGTGGCGTCCACCCAGGGACGCGGCTTCTGGATCCTCGACGACCTGTCCCCGGTGCAGCAGCTGGACGAGACGGCGACCACCGCCGACATGCACCTTTTCACGCCCCGCGAGGCGATCATGGCCACGTTCGCCGGCGGATTCGGGGGCGGAGGCGGGGCCGGGGCGCCCGGCGCCAATCCGCCGGGCGGCGCGCAGATCTTCTTCTCGTTCGCGGAGGCGCCCGATTCCCTGGTCACGGTCGAGATTCTCGAGGCCGACGGCGGCGCGATCCGCACATACGCCACCGACCCCGAGGCGGCCGGGAACGAGGACTTCTCCTCGCTGCCGGCTCCCGAGGCCGGGCTGAACCGCCTCGCCTGGGACTACCGCCATGAAGCGATCACGGGCATCGATGGCTATCAGCAATTCGGCAGCCTCCAGGGCCGTGTCGTCCCGCCGGGGAACTACCAGGTCCGGCTGACGCACGGCGAAGAAAGCCGGACGGTCACGGTCTCGCTGGCGCCCGATCCCCGCTGGAGGGCCACGCAGGGCCAATACGAGACTCAGGAGCGCTTCGTGGCCGAGGCCCAGCAGGTCATCCGCGATCTGTATGGGGCCGTCAACGAACTCGCCGGCGTGTCGGAACAGGTCGACGCGATCGTGGCGCGTACGGAAGAGCATCCGCTGGCCGACTCGATCCGGGCATCGGGCGAATCGCTGACCGGCTCCATCACGGATTGGGAGGAAGCGTTGGTGCAACGCCGCCAGAGGACCTTCCAGGACGTGATCAACTTCCGCAACAAGCTGGACGCGCAGATCCTGGCGCTGATCGGCTCGGTGGACGGTTCCGAGCCACCGGTGACGGCCGGGGCGCGCCAACGCTGGGCCGACCTGCGGGAGGAATGGGCCGGCCACGAGAGCACGCTCGGCGAGCTGCTGGCCGCAGTGAATGCGTTCAACGACTTCCTGGCCGAGAGCGGTGTCGAGCCGATCACCGTGCGGCCGCGCGGTCGCCCGGTGTCCTAGTTGCGTGCCGTGCCGTCGCGCGTGACGACGCGCCGATCCGTGGGGCGCGTGTCGGGTGTCCCGATCCCGCCGGTCCGATTGCGCCACATATGTTCCCTGCTATAGTGCTGCCATAGTGCCGCGCCGGAGCGGCCGGGCTACTTCAGCCACCCATCCAACCCCAACCCCGGACACCGCCAAGTGAGCCGCATCGAAGACCTGCTGGGAGCCGAAGCCGAAGACCTTCTCACCTACCGCGCGAGGGGCTTTCCGCGCGAACAACTCCACCTTCCCGGGCCCGACTTCGTGAACCGCGTCGTTGCGGGCACGGACCGGAACCCGCAGGTGATGCGCAGCATGCAGCAGATCCTGGGGCATGGGCGGCTGGCGGGGACCGGCTACGTGTCGATTCTGCCGGTCGACCAGGGGATCGAGCACTCGGCGGGGGCGTCGTTCGCGCCCAATCCGCCGTTCTTCGACCCGGGCAATATCGTGGAGCTGGCGCTCGAGGGGGGGTGCAACGCGGTGGCGTCCACGCTGGGCGTGCTGGGCTCGGTGTCGCGGAAGTACGCCCACCGGATCCCGTTTCTGGTCAAGCTCAACCACAACGAGCTCCTGACGTATCCCAACCGCTACGACCAGGTGATGTTCGCGAGTGTGCAGCAGGCGTGGGAGCTGGGCGCGGTGGCCGTCGGCGCGACGATCTACTTCGGCTCGGACCAGGGGATGCGCCAGCTGCAGGAGACGTCCGAGGCCTTTCAGATGGCGCACGAACTGGGCATGGTCACGGTGCTGTGGTGCTACCTGCGGCAGTCCGCGTTCAACAAGGACGGGGTCAACTACCACGCCGCCGCCGATCTCACGGGCCAGGCCAACCACCTCGGGGTGACGATCGAGGCCGACATCGTCAAGCAGAAGCAGGCCGAGAACAACGGCGGCTACCGCGCGATCGGCTTCGGCCGCACCCACGACAAGGTGTACTCGCACCTGGCGCCCGACGAGCACCCGATCGAACTCACGCGGTACCAGGTGGCGAACTGCTACATGGGCCGGGTGGGGCTGATCAATTCGGGAGGCTCCAGCGGCGACAACGACTTCGCCCAGGCAGCGCGCACGGCCGTGATCAACAAGCGGGCCGGGGGGATGGGGCTGATCTCGGGGCGCAAGGCGTTCCAGCGCCCGATGGCCGACGGGGTCAAGCTGCTGAACCTGATCCAGGACGTGTTCCTGGACGAAGCGATCGAGGTGGCGTAGGGGGAAAGCGCCCGTTCAGTCGAGGCCCGCCACCGCGCTTCGCCGCTCCATCATCACCACGTCGCGCCAGCGCCCGTCGTGGAACCTGCCCAGGCGGTCGTGCGTCCCCAGGATACGGAAGCCGACCCGCTCGAAGATGTGGATCGAGGCCCGGTTCTCGGGGAAGATCCCGGCCTTCAGCGTCCAGATGCCCGCGGCCTCGGCATCGTGGACGAGCCGTTCCAGCAGCTGGCCGCCCACGCCCTGGCCGCGCGCCGACGCGGCGATGTAGATCATGACTTCCTGCACACCTGCGTAGACGGGGCGTCCGGACACGGGGCTCAGCGCCGCGAATCCGACCGGCTCACCGTCCAGGGCCGCGATGATCCGGCAGGCGGGGTGCCGGGCCGCGTTCCAGCTTTCCCAATCCGGCACTTCGGTCTCGAACGTCGCGTTGCCGGACTCGATGCCCTGCCGGTAGATCTCCGCCACGGTGGCCCAATCGGTCGGCATCAGGGGACGGAAGGTGACCTTCGCGGGGCGCGGTGTCATCGCGATGGGCGTCTCCTCGGGCCTCTACCGGCGCACCACCTCGCCGGGCGCCTCGCCGGTCATCTCGCCGTCGCGCAGCACCGCGACGCCGTTGACGAGCACGTGCACCATCCCCTCGGCGAAGCGCTGGGGATGGTCCCAGTCCGAGCGGTCGATGATCGTGGCGGGGTCGAAGATCGCGATGTCCGCGCGCATTCCCGCGGCCAGGCGGCCACGGTCGTCGATGCCGTGGAAGTCGGCGGGCAGCGACGTGATCTTGCGCACGGCCTCCTGCAGCGACAGCACGCCTTCGTCCCGGGCATAGTGGCCCAGCAGACGTGGGAAGGTACCCGCACTGCGCGGATGGCCGGCCTGCGCGTCTGAGCCGTCGGCGAAACCTCCATCGCTCGCGATCATGTTCCACGGCTGGATCATGAGGCGGCGCACGTCGTGTTCCTTGATCGCGCCCAGGGTCAGGTTGACGGGCCGCGACGACCCGATGATCAGCTCCGCGACCGCGTCGAAGGGGTCCTGGCCCCGCTGCTCCGCAATCTCCGACAGGTAGAGCCCCACGAGTTCGGGATAGTCCGCCGAGCTGGTAATCCTCATGCTCGTGTACCCGGTTGCATTCAGCCACGCGAAGCCGCCGTCCACCCCGTTCTCGCTGGCGTCCTCGAGGAGGGCGCGGGACGCGGGATCCGCCAGGGCCGCCCTGAGCTGCGCTATCGCTTCGTCCGTGCGGCCCTGCCGCTGCATCTGCCGAAAGGCGTCCAGGCCCTCGAGACCGGGCGGCGCCACCACGATGCCGGTCAGACTGGCCGTCGCGGCGCCGTCGTACGGGTACTGGTCGGACACGATCACGACCCCACGCTCGCGGGCGGTCTCCACCAGCTCCACGATATCGGCGATCACGCCCTCGTTGTGCAGGCCCACCGCCTTGAGGTGGCCGATCTTGCCCGGCAGCCCGGCCGTCTCCGCGATCTCGACGACCTCGCGATCCGAACCGACGAAGTCGTGCACCGGGTTGCGCACGTGCGAATCGTAGACGCCGCCGTACTCCGCGGCTTCCATGGCGAGCGCGATCACCTCGGCCGTCTCGGAGAACATCCCGGGTTCGTACATCAGGCCGGTCGAGAGGCCGAAGGCGCCGAGTTCCATTCCCTCGCGCACGAGGGCGCGCATCGCCTCCAGCTCGCCGGGGGTCGGGGCCCGCTGCTGGTCGTCACCCAGCACCTCGTTGCGGATGCCGTTGTGCCCGATGTAGAACGCGACGTTGGTCCCGATGCCCTGTGCCGCGTAAAGCTCGGAGAAACGGCGGATGTGCTCCGGAGCGAACTGTCCGTCCGGTCCGCCGAAGACGGTTGTGACGCCCTGCCGGACGAAGCCCTCGTTGAGCTGGTTGCCGGGCAGCACGATCGCCGGCGGCGTGTGGTTGTGGACGTCGATGAAGCCGGGAGCCACCACGAGGCCGACGGCGTCGATCGTGTCGGCGGCCTGCGCGCCACCGCCGTCGGCCGCGGCACCACCCACGGTGACGATGCTGTGCCCCACGATCACGACCGTGCCGGTTCGGGGCGGATCTCCCGAGCCGTCCACGATGGTTCCGCCGAGGATGATGAGGTCCGCCGTTTCACCCCCCCGGGCACAAGCGGCGCACAGGAGGGCGGCGAGGAGCGTCAAGGTCGCGCCGAACCGGCTCCCGTGGCCGGCGCGCGAAACGTCGCCACGGCCGACGATGGATCGGCGCGTCATGGTGGCCTCCTGAGTTGTTGTACCGCGTGTCGGCCCGGATCCGGCGCTGCGGCGCTGCGAGGTCAGCCGTTCGTCACGGAATGCACCGCGAACGGCACCCCCTGCGCGTCCAGGCACTGCGCGATGAAGTCGCCCCCCGGCACCTCCATCGGACCGTTGAGGACCTGTCCGCCCATTTCCGTGACCGCCTCGGCCGCCGCGTGCGCGTCGGGGACGCGGATGTACAGCAGCCAGCCCGGCGGCATCCCCTCCGGCGCATTATAGACGCCGCCCAGCGGCTGCGCACCCCGGCTGAACATCTGGTAGAAGCCGTTCGGTCCCATGTCCATGCGGTCGGCGGCATCGAGGCCGAACACTTCGGAGTAGAAGGCCCACGCGGCGTCCATGTCGGTGGTCGCCAGGTCGCGCCACGAGAACTCGCCTACCGCGGCGGGGCCATCGTGACCGGCCGCATCGCCCTCGGGCTCGAGGACGGCGAAGACGCCGCCCTGCGGGTCCTGGAGCACGGCGAAACGACCCACCTCGGGAACCGCCATTTCCTCCATCACGGTCCCGCCCAGGCGCCGGACGCTTGCCAGAGTCTCGTCCAGGTCCGGAGTCGACAGGTACGAAAGCCAGCACGGAGGCACCTCCGGCGTCGGCAGGCCCATCAGTCCGCCGACCGGCATTTCGCCGTTCATCCACATCTCGTAGGGGTCGTCACCACTGTCCCAGATACTGGTTCCCCAGCCCACCAGGCGAGTGTAGAAATCGCGGGCCGCGTCGGGATCCGTCGTCATCAGTTCGTGCCAGGTAAAGCGTCCCAGAGGTTTGTCGGGCATCGTTGTTCTCCTTGTGATCTCCACCACCCATCCATCGCGAACCTCGAATACTAAAACCCCTCGGCTGATCGGCCAATTGGCGTTCCGCGGGCCGTTTCAGGCCGCCGGAGGCCGCTCCCAGCGCACGCAGACGGTCGGCGGCGTACGGAACTCGTGACCGTAGGGGCGCGCTCGCCGCTCCTCGTCCAGCCGCAGGCCGGAAAGCCCCCGGAAAACGTGCGCCAGCGCCTGCTCCGCCTCAATCCGCGCCAGTGACGCGCCGAGGCAGAAGTGGCGGCCTGCGCCGAAAGCGAGGTGGTCCCGCGCGTTCGGACGCTCCGGATTGAAGCGGTCGGGATCGGGAAAGTGGGCCGGGTCCCGGTTGGCGGCACCCAGCAGGCAGTGCACGGTCTCGCCTTCTTCGATGCGCACGCCCCGGATCTCGACGGCCTCCGTCGCGAAGCGCATGCAGGACTGCACCGCGGGCTCCCATCGCATGGACTCCTCGATGACCCCGGCCAGCAACGGGCCGGCAACACGGTGTCCCGGGCCGGTACGCCCCGCGCCGGCACCCCCCTTGCGGGAACATTCCGCCGCCAGCCGCGCCGCCACCTCGGGATGCGAGAGCACGGCCCAGAAGGCGTTACCGATCATCGACTCCGTGGTCTCGATTCCACCGAACAGGACGAGCAGCAGGTTGGCGACCATCTCCGACTCCGAGAGCGGGTCACGCCGGTCCTGGTGGCCCCCGCGGCCGGGCCGGTACGGATCCTCTTCGCTCAGCAACGCCGCAATCATGGAACCCTTCGGCACCGCGCGCTCGCCCTGCAGGAACGGCGTCACGTAGTCGCGGAACTCGCGGGCCGCGCCCTTCCCCGCGGCCCTCACCGCAGGCTCACCCGCAAAGTTCTCGAGGGCGGCGGCAAAGTGATCGTACCAGTGCAGCAGCCGCGGGCCATCCTCATCAGGCAACCCCAGCACGCGGCAGATGCTCCGCACCGACAGCGGACGCGCGATCCGGGCCCGCAGGTCGGCCCGCCCCTCGACACCTGAATCGTCCGCCTGCGCCTCCAGCTCCGCCATCAGGCCGTCCAGCACGCCCTCGACCGTTCCCAGCAGGTTCTCCTCCAGCTTCCCGCGCCTGAACGGCCCGATGAAACGCCGCTTGTAGCGGATCTGCTCCTCTCCGTCGGTCGTCAGCATGTGAGACCCGAAGATGTCGCGGATCGTGGATTTGGGAGAGTCGGTCGTGAAGCGTTCCCAGTCGGCAAGCACCCGCACGATGTCGTCGCGGCGCGTGAGTAGCCACATGCCGAGTTCCGGCGCCCACGTAACCGGCTCGCTCTCGCGCAGCTCGTGAAAGATCGGATAGGGGTCGGCGGCCAGCGCGTCGAAGGTCACCTGGCGCCCCAGGGGGAACCGCGCGGACCGGTTGTTCATGCGGTCGTGGCGTCCAGGTCTAGGTCACGGACAGCGCGCGCAGCAGGCTTCCCGCGGCCTCGCCCAGGCTGGTCCGGCCCCGGTTGTAGTTCCGCAGCAAGACGACGGTCAGGCCCGTGGCGGGCTCGAAGAGGAGGTAGGCGGTGTAGCCCGCGACCGATCCGCCGTGACCCGCAAAGACCCGGCCGTCCACGGTCTGGATCGAGAAGCCCAGGCCGTAACCGGACTCCGGATTCTCGGGCGTCTGCACGGACAGCACCTCGGCGCGCATTGCATCGCCGAACAGCGGTGGCCGTCCCCTCCCCATCACGCCCGCGGCGAAGGCGGCGAGGTCGTCGACGGTCGAATACACGCCTCCGTTGGGGACCTTGTAGCCGCGCCCGTCGTGCTCGACGGCGGGATGTTCGGTGTTGACTTCGCCCTCCGGGCCATTGGCATGCCCGACGGACAGTGACGGTTGGAGGCGGTCGTCGATGATGAAGGTGCTGCTCGTCATCCCGAGCGGCTCGAAGATGCGCGCCTCGACCTGGTTCATGAACGGAACCCCCGCCGCCCGCTCCAGACCGAATCCCAGAATCCCGAAGCCGATGTTGGAGTATGAATACCCGGTCCCGGGGTCGGACTGGTAGCTCGTGGTGGGAATGGACTCGAGGATCTTCGCGGTCCAGGTCTCGATGGACCCGGCGGCAGCGTCGGGCAGCCCCGGCTCGCGCTCCAGGCCCGCGGTGTGGCTCGCCACCTGCCGCAGCGTAGGGTTTGCGTCGGACGGCCGATCCGCCAATTCGCCGATCTCGGGCACCAGGTCCTGCAACGGGGTTTCGAGCCCGACCGTGCCGTCTTCAGCAAGTATCGCCATGAGAACCGCCGTCACCGACTTGGAGATCGACCCCGTCCGGTAGATGGTCTCCCTTGCGGCCGGCACCCGGGCCTCCGGATCGGCCCATCCATAGGCGCCCCACCACAGTACTTCCCCGTCGCGGGCCAGGGCCGCGGTGATGCTCCCCACGCCGTCCTGCTCGACATCGGAGGCGAGCGTCGCGCCGAAGCGGTCGACGGCCTGCTGCCATTCATCGGGGAGCTGCCCCGTCTCGGGTGCCGAACAGGAGAGCGCGACGGCAGCAGCGACGAAAAGGGGAAGCCACCGCAACGGCTTCTTCCACTGCAATGGTTTCGTTGACAAGATTCTTCCTCGGAGCAGGGTCGCGGTGCCTGGAACGACGACGCCCTCCGCCTGCGACGCCCGCCGTCCGTCTGCGTCCCAAGCTGCCATTGATCGGCCCGGCGGGCAATTGCGCCGCCCCGCCGATCCACCGACTGTCAGGGACGGTGCACAACACAACGAGCGAGTGCCGAAATGCGGCGACTGATGCTGGCAAGACACGCAAAGTCGAGTTGGGGCGACGTCACGCTGTCCGACCATGACCGGCCTCTCAACGCCCGCGGGCGCAAGGCCGCGCCGCGGGTTGCCAGGGCGCTCAGGCAGGCCGGCTTCGTGCCCGAGCTCGCGTACTCGAGCACATCGGTGCGCACACGCGAGACCTGGGCGCTGATGGAGCCGGCTTTCCCCGGCCCGCCCGTCGTGGAGTTCTTCCGCGAACTCTACGGCGCCTCGCCGCGAGGGGTGCTCGACGTCATCGCGGCCGCCCCGGACGACGTAATGACGCTGCTGGTCCTGGGGCACAACCCGTCCACCCACGCGCTCGCCGCATACCTTTCGGAGACCGGCCAGTCCGACTGCATCGATCGGATCCGCTACAAGTTCCCGACGGGCGCGGTCGCCGTAATCGAGCTGCCCGGCGCAAGCTGGGCCGACGCCGGGGAAGGGGGCAAGCTGCTCGACTTCTTCCTGCCCAGGCTCCTGAAGTAGCGCGGTTGCTACGGCACTTCGTCCGCGACCACCCCGGTCCACCTGGCCGGACAGTCCGTTCGCCCGGATCGCTTCGCCCTGCTAGGTTGCTCCCCTGACCACAATCCCCGGGGCACCAGGACCCGGGGGGCGCAGTGACAAGGCCAAGGAGCCGCACATGTCGTCGGCGAAGCCGGAGATGATCCCCGAGACCGCGGACAGCCCGCAGGCCGCCGACAGTCCCGATGTCTCCGAAAGGCCCGAAACCATCGAGCGAGTCTTCCGCGAGAGGGTCTATCCGTACAAGGACAAGATGCCGCGCCGCCAATACAACCGGGAAAAAGCCCTGTTGCAGGTCGAACTCCTCAAGGTGCAGCGCTGGGTACGAAGTTCCGGGGCCAAGGTCGTCGTCATCTTCGAGGGACGTGACGCCGCCGGCAAGGGCGGGACGATCAAGCGTTTCATGGAGCACCTGAATCCCCGCGGCGCGCGCGTCGTCGCTCTGGACAAACCCAGTGACGTCGAGCGTGGCCAGTGGTACTTCCAACGTTATGTAAACCACCTTCCCACCGCCGGCGAAATGGTGCTCTTCGACCGTTCATGGTACAATCGCGCTGGTGTGGAACGGGTCATGGGCTTCTGCACGGGCCAGGAATACCTCGAGTTTCTGCGGCAGTGTCCCGAGGTGGAGCGGATGCTGGTCAATAGCGGAATCCGGCTGTTCAAATTCTGGTTCTCGGTGTCGCAGGAAGAACAGGCGCACCGCTTTGACCGCAGGAAGACCGACCCGCTCAAGCAGTGGAAGATCTCGCCGATCGACCTGGCTTCGCTGAACAAATGGGACGAGTACACCCATGCGAAGGAGGCGATGTTCTTTTACACCGACACCGCAGACGCGCCGTGGACGGTCATCAAGTCGGACGACAAGAAGCGGGCACGGGTCGCCGCGATGCAGCACTTTCTCTCGCGGCTACCCTATCCGGACAAGGACCAGTCGGTTGTGACCGGTCCCGACCCGGTCATCGCCGGGCCGGCGACAAGCGTGGTCAGCCGAGACGCGCCCGTAACGGGTGCGCCCGCCGCGGCATCGGGTCCCGCTCCCTGAAACCCCCGTGCGGCGATCCGCCCTGTCGCCGAAACCGCCCCGCTCACGACCTGTCACAGGAGTACCATCCGTGCGCTCAGCCACTGTCGCGTTCCTCGTCACGACGGCAACAACCATGTCTCTGACCGCCCAGACCACCGCCTCCACGGAATACACCCGCGAAGCGCGGGACCTCGCCGCGAGCCCGGCGATTACCAGCGCGTTCCGCATTGTCGAGGAACTCGACGAGTGGGCGCTGCAGCAACTTGTCGAACTCACCGAGATCCCGGCCCCGCCGTTCATGGAGGAGGCCCGGGGACGCCGCTTCGCCGAACTCCTGACCGAGTTGGGCGCGGATTCCGTGTGGACGGACGAGGTGGGCAACGTGATCGGTCTCCGGCGGGGACGGCGCGGAGGACGCACGATCGGTTTCGGCGGCCATCTCGACACGGTCTTTCCCGAGGGAACGGACGTGACCGTGAGACAGCGCGGCGACACGCTCTTCGCACCGGGTGTCGGGGACGATACACGCGGGCTCGTGGTCGTGCTGGCGGTGCTCCGTGCCATGGAGGAAGCGGGCATCGAGACGGACGCGGACATCCACTTCGTCGGGATCGTCGGCGAGGAGGGCCTGGGAGACCTGCGCGGAATGAAGCACATATACCGCGATCCGGCGACGGCTCCGGACGCGTGGGTCGAGGTGGATGGCGGGGGTCTGCAGGGCCTGGTGGTCGACGGGCTCGGCTCGGTTCGCTACCGCGTCACGTTCAAGGGCCCGGGCGGTCATTCCTGGGGCGCGTTCGGCCTGGCCAACCCCGCGCACGCCATGAGCCGCGCCGTGCGGCACTTCCAGGACGCCGCCGACACGCTGACCCGCAGCGGTCCCCGTACCAGCTACAACGTGGGACGAATCGGGGGAGGCACTTCGGTCAACGCCATTCCGTTCGACAGCTGGATGGAAGTCGACATGCGCTCGGTCAGCCCCGAGAGCCTGGCCCGAATCGAGCAGGTGTTCCTCGAGGCGACGGACCGAGGGCTCCGGGAAGAGAATGCGCTGAGGCGGAGCGGCCCTCCGCTTACTGTCGACAAGGCCAGGATCGGAGACCGGCCCTCCGGCGAGGGAGATCGCGACACGCCCCTCGTACAGCGAGCGCTGGCCACGACCGCGGTATTCGGAGTACAGGGCACGCTTGGCCGGTCGTCGACCAATTCGAACATCCCCATCGCCCTCGGTGTGCCGGCGGTGACTATCGGCCGCGGCGGCATCGGCTTTGGCGCACACTCGCCCGAGGAGTACTGGATCAACGTGGACGGTCACCTGGCCATCCAACGGGCCCTTTTGCTGCTCGTTGCCGAAGCGGGGATGGCGGGGATGATCCCGTAGCTTTTCCGACGGGCTGGCGTTCACCCGCGCGCCAGCGATTACTCCCGCTGCCCGGCCGAGCCGGATCCCTCACTCGCAATCAGCCGCTCGGTGAAGTCCTGGCGCTCTTCCAGGAGCAACAGCCTGTCGTTCACTGCTTCGATCGCGTCCCCCAAGCTGCGGTCCTCCATGCCGGACGTCTTGCTCTTTTCCAGCACCATGACGTCGAGGAGTGCGCCGAGTCGCCTGGTCAACGGCCGCAAGAGCACAACGCCGCCAACGGTGAGGATGAGGACGATCGAGACTATCATGGGAGCGACGAATTCCCATTCCATGTAGTGTTCTCCGTTTGTGTGACGAAGAGAAGGGCTCCGGAAGGGCAAGAGGCCCAACCAACACTACGGGTCGTCGGGAACTGTGTTCCACGGGCATCTGCCTGCGGCGCATTCGACGGGAACGGCCGTCGTACGCGAGGACATCAGTCCCTCCACAACGGCAATGTCAGACAGGTCGGCCCTCCCTCGCACGGGATGCACAACGCATCCGCATCGAAACACGCCACTTCACAGCCCGCCTCTCTCATCAGCTGCAACGTTCGCGGAAACCCTCCCACGGCGATGCATCGGCGCGGGCCGAGCGCCAGCACGTTCAGGTTCAGGCCGTTGGAGGCCGCGAACTCCGAGTCGCATGCTTCAAGACACTGGATGCCGCGCCGGCTCAGCAGTTGCCATAGCGCGACCGGCAACAGCCGGGGGTAGACCAGCGCCAGGTCATGGTCGAGCGGGCTGATCACCGAGAGCAGGTGCAGGCACGCGGCGGTGCCCTGCCACAGGGGAAGATCGAACGAATGCACCTCCACCTCGAGCGGGGCCAGAATCGCCTCCAGCTGCTCGATGCCCGCCTGATTGGTGCGGAGACCTCGCCCCGCCAGCAGCGTCCGCTCGTCGAGCCATACCAGGTCACCGCCTTCCACGGTGCCCGGCGGCTCGATGGCCCCGATGACGGGCACCGCCAGCCGCGCATGCAGCGCCTTGTGCGACGCTGCCTCGGGGAGGCGCAGCACCTTCCCGGGCCGGAGCAGAACCGCGCCCGCCGGAGTCATGAACGATGGGTCGAAGACGAAGATGGCGTCGGCGAGCCCGTCGTCGGCGTCCGGGATCCACTCGATCTCCGCGCCCGAATCCGCGACCAGTGCGGCGAACGCGTCGTACTGGCGCACGAGGCGTTCCGCGTCCAGCGGGCCGGCGTAGTGCCAGCGCGCCGGGTCGGCTTGCAGGGTCGCGCGGCCGGGGCGGCGCATCGCGACGCGGCGAAGGGGCGTCACCATGCATCCCACACCGAACCGCGTGGAGGGCGCGGCATCGTCCGCGGCTGCGTTCCTGGTGTTGCCGGTCATTGCCGGTCTCCGGCTGTGTCGGAGCCTCCGCCCTCCTCCACCCGAAACAATGCGAACACGGGCATGTCCGCCGCCAGGAGCGGAGATTCAGCGAACGTCGCCCGGCAGCCTCCGCACCACCACGCGGGCCACGTCGAAATCGTCGAGCTCGATGAAGGCCGCCAGTCCGTCCGGGCCGAACGCGTCCGGCATCCGGGTGGCGTCCGTGGCGTAGGTGCCGACGTAGTCTCCCCCGGCCGTCACCACGTCGATGGGTCCGTCGCTCTCCGGCAGCTCGCCCCGGCGCTGCACCCAGATGCGGCTGTCCCACGTGACGGCAAGGCCGCGCAGCACCGGGACCTCGTGGTAGTACCGCTGCTCCAGCTGGAAGGTCGCCGTCGGGGTGGGATTGCCGCCCTGTCCGCGCCTTTGAAACTGCACCATTCTGAGACCCGTAGCGGCGAGGGCCTGGCCTTCCTCTTCGCGCGCGGCCGCAACTCTTTCCTCGTACTCCTGCCGGACTTCCGGCGTCAAGGGCTCCGGCGGCAGGGGGCGCTGGATGACTCGTGCGGCCTCCGTTGCGCCCGGCGGCGTGACCTTGAGCGCGTAGGCGGACGAATCGGAGTGCACGATGCCTCCGTCCGGCAGGGTGCCCACCAGCAGCCTGGGCTCGAATCGGGTGGGCAGGCTCATTCCTCCCATCATGTCCCGAAGCTGAGCGGGTACGTCGGTCGGCAGGTCGAGCTCGTCGCGCGGAGGCAGCCATCCGTCGACCACCGTGTCCGGTTGAACGACTTCGTCGCCAAGTCCAATCCGCACGACCGGACGGGAAACGGGAGGAGCGATGCCGCTTCCCGCGCCTCCTGTCCTGAAGCTGATGCCCGGCCCTCCTCCGTAGCCTCCGACGAAGACGGCTCCGCCCCGCGGGTCGGGCTGAACGTTTCCGAGGATCCCCGGCGTGCTGCCCGGCTCGTCGCCAGCGCGGACCATCCGCTGGAAGACCCCCGAACGGTCGAATACCTGGTAGGCGCCGTGGCCGGCATCGCTGACCACAACGGTTCCGTCGCGGAGCACGGCGAAGCCGGATGGCCGGTTGAATTCGCCGGGACCCTGCCCCGAAGAGCCGAACTCCCGCGTGAAGCCGCCTGCGGCGTCGAACACCAGGACCCGCAGATCGGAACCCATCGCGTCCGAGGCGTCGAACACATACAGGTTGCCCTCCGCGTCGAAGGCCACCCGGCGTATCCGGCCGAACATCTCCCAGGACTCGCCGTCGAGCACTCCGACGCGGTAGACCTCCTCGAAGTCGGGTTCGATCAGTCGGTCACGGTCCGGCAGTTCGACTACGTCCTGGGCCTGAAGGGCGGTGGCTGCAAGTGCGAGCAGGAAGGTGGCTGAAGCGAGCGGGTGGGCTGTTGACATGGTCGGATTGCCTCTGTGCAGGTCCGTTTGGGGGGCGAAATCGGTTGACCGCGCCCACGGTGACCCCGGTCTCGGCAGGCCGGTAGGCGAGTCCTGTGATTGGACGCGGAACCATGCTGTTGAGGTTGTCCGCCAACGGTGATCCCGTCTTGGTCGCCGCGCTGCCCGGCACCCCTGGCCGGTCGGCACGTGAACTGGCGCTGGACTGTGTCTATTGCCATCCTCCAACGCGAAAACGAGATCCCACCGCCACCCAGGACCATGACCGCATGCCGAAACTGCCCGGAAACCTGCCCGCGCGACGCCGTCCCGTCGCAAAGTCCCTCCTTTTCGGCGCCGCGTTCCTGGTGACGGCGGGAGCCTGCGAGACCGCCGATCCCCCGACGCAATCGAGCGCCGGCGGACCGCAATCCGGCGACGTCCACTTCCCGGCAACCAACCGTCCCGACGTGCGCGGCATCACCGGAGCCGTGTCGGCGGGCCATCCCCTCGCCGCGGCAGCGGGCCATGACGTCTTGCGCCGGGGCGGCAACGCGATGGATGCGGCGATCGCCATGGCGGGCGTGCTGGCCGTGGTACGGCCTCACATGAACGGCGTCGGCGGCGACGCGTTCGCGCTCTACTACGAGGCTGAGAGCGGCCGTGTGCACGCCATGAACGGCAGCGGGCGCGCCGGGGACCTGGCAACGCCGGCGCTCTTCGCCGGACGGGAACTGAACGAGGTGCCGGGCAACGGACCGCTCTCGGTTACGGTGCCCGGGGCTGTCGCCGCGTGGGTGGACGCCGCGGACCGCTTCGGCACACTGCCCGTCGACGAACTGCTCGCGCCGGCGATCGGGTACGCCCGGGGCGGATTCCCGGTCTCCACGCGGCTCGCCAGCGACATCCGGGCCCAGTCGGGCGCGCTGAACGACCACGCACGAGCCCTCTACATGCCCAATGGCGAGCCGCCGCCGGTCGGGAGACTTCTGCTCAATCCGGCGCTCGCGTCGACGCTGGAGCTGATCGCCCGAAGCGGCAAGGACGGCTTCTACCGGGGGCGCGTCGCCGAGCGGCTGGCGACCTTCATCGAGGCGGAGGGCGGCTACGTGCGGGCCGCGGACCTGGCCGCACACGCGACGACCTGGGTGGAGCCTCTGCGTGGCGACTTCGAGGGCTACACGATGCTCGTTCTACCCCCGAACACCCAGGGGATCGCCCAACTGCAGCTGTTTGAAATGGCCAGGTCGTTCGACGTGGGCGCAATGGGTCACAACAGCGCGGCGTACCTGCACACGCTGATCGAGTTGAAGAAACTGGCCTTCGCGGACCGCGACCAGTGGGCGGCGGATCCGGAGTTCACGGACATTCCGCTCGGCGATCTCCTGGACGGCGGCTACCTGGCGCGGCGGGCGGGGATGGTCGACCCGGACAGGGCGGCCGAGCAGCGCGCGCCAGGAGTGGTGCCCGCCACGCTCGTCGCCGGGCGATCGCGCGACGACTCCGGGGATACGGTCTACCTGACCGCCGTCGACCAATGGGGCAACGCGGTCAGCTGGATTCAGAGCCTGTTCGCCGGCTTCGGCTCCGGGCTGCTGGAGCCGGAGACGGGGGTGGTGCTGCACAACCGCGGCGCCCTGTTCAACCTGGAGGCCGGACACCCCAACGTCATCGCGCCGGGCAAGCGGCCCTACCACACGCTTACTCCGATGATGGCGGTCCACGGCGACGGCAGCTTCGCCTTCACCCTGGGAACGCCCGGAGGGGACAGCCAGCCGCAGAGTCTGCTTCAGATCGTGAACAACCTCGTGCAGTTCGGGATGACCCCACAGGCCGCAATCGAAGCGCCCCGCTTCCGCAGCTACGGCGGACTGCGGGTGGCGTTCGAGGACCGTGTTGCGGCTTCAGTGCTGGGGCACCTGGGCGAACTGGGCCACGAGGTCGAGGTCGTGCACGGCTGGACCGCCACCTTCGGCGGCGCGCAGATGATTGTGCGAGACCGCGACGGCACGCTTACGGCGGCTTCCGATCCGCGCCGCGAGGCCTACGCGATCGCCTACTGACCGGAGGGGGCAGCCGTCAGCTGCTGCCGCGAAGTTCCACGGGTTGCCCATGCGGCGTGCGGCGGTAGGCTTCCGCCCACGCGTCCTTGCGTTCGGTGAGCGCCGCCAGGTTGACAAGATCGCGACCGGCGACCAGCCGCTCCAGCGCGGCGACCCAGTGATGGTAGTATCGGGTTCCGTCGCCGGGGTCGCCTCGCGCATCCGCGGCTGCCAATTCCTCCGCGAGCGTCCGTGCCCAGGTCTTCCAGGAGAAATATCCCAATTCCGAGAGCTTCACGGCCAGGGCAAAAGCGTGGGCCTGCCACGGCGCTTCGAAGACGGGTCCTTCCTCATCGCGTGGCAGCGGGGGCAGTTCCGCGAGGCGCTCGCGGTCGGCACGTGGTGGAGTTTTCATCACGCCGGCTCCAGGTATTCTTCCCACAGATCCACATAGACCGCGTCGCGGGCGCCCGACCGGTCACCCCAGAGTTCCCGCCCTGCGAAGCGGACCGAGTAGACGTGTTGCGGGTCGTCCAGCGGCAGTTGGCCGTTCTCGTCGCTGTCCTGCAGCGCGTATACACCGTAGTCCTCGACCACCGTGCCAAGGCGGCCCTTCACGTATCGAGGGAGCCGGTTGTGGCCACGCGGATTCAGGTTCCGGGCACGCACTCGGTCGCCCGGTGCAAAGCGTGCGTGGACATCCAGGTCCAGGAGTGCGAAGCCAAGGGAACCGTCCTCGGGAGGAAGCAGTTCAGGGCCGGACTCGTCGGGGTCGGGCCTGCCGGATTCGACCTCGGACCCGGCTACCAGGCCTCCGGCGAGCAGGCGCGTGACCACCATGTGAAGCCAGCGCTCGTAGTAGGACATCCGCAGGTAGTCCGCGGGCGGAATGCTCTCGAGAACGAATCGGAAGCCCGGCAACTTGCGGCCGCGTAGCCAGGGCTTGACCACCCGGGTCAGCGCGTACACCCGCCCCTCCCACCGATGATGGAACACCGGCTCGTCGTCTTCCCGTACAACGGGACCGAACCCGTCCATCCCGCCCATGTCGTGGATGCTGTTCACGAGTCGCTCCGCTCCGGTGCCGCCACACTCGCGACCCCGATCATGGCATCGCGGGTGACAAGTGCGGCCAGTTGCTCTTCGGTCATGCCCTCGGTGCCCCCGGGCCGCTCCGGCAACACCAGGTAGCGGATCTCGGCAGTGCTGTCCCACACGCGCACTTCCACATGGTCGTCAAGCTCGAGACCGAATTCACGCAGCACTGCGCGTGGCTCGATCACGGCCCTCGCCCGATACGCTGAAGACTTGTACCAGCTCGGCGGCAGGCCCAGCGTCGGCCACGGATAGCACGAACACAGCGTGCAGACCACCAGGTTGTGCACGTCGGGGGTGTTGGCGACCACCTTCATGTGTTCACCCTGGCCACCGAGGTAGCCGAACTCGCCGATCGCCGCGGTCCCGTCCGCCAGCAGCCGGTCCCGGAAGGCGGGGTCGGTCCACGCCCGCGCGACCACCTGTGCGCCGTTCCTGGGTCCGATGCGGTTCTCGAAGGAATCGACGATCTCGTCCAGCTCGGCCGCGTCGACCATGCCCTTTTCGATCAGGAGCGATTCCAGCGCCTTGACCCGGAGGGAGATGTCCGGCGGAACGTCCTGGTGGTCGTGATGATGGTGGTCGTGATGATGGTGGTCGTGACCAGCGTGGTGGTCATCGTGCCGATGAGCGTTTTCGCCGTCGCCGTCGTGGCTATTGTCGTGCATGCGCTCCTCCTATTTGAGCTCCACAAGCTGCTCGGGATCCACCCGGACGACGATATAGGTGATGGTCTCGGTGATCGCGCTGAAGCCGTGCGGCGAGTCCGCCGGTATGATAACCATATCGCCCGGACCGATCTCGCGGCTTTCCCCACCGTCGATGCCACCCACCGAACTTGGGCCCGTGAGCGTCCGCACCACGGTCCCCTCCGGGTCCAGCCTGCGGCCCCCCGAAAGCACACCTCCCGTCACCAGCGTCCCGCGCCCCGACACCACGTAGTAGACCTCGGTCTGGTTGTGATGCTGAATGGCGCCCAGTGATGTGGAAGGCGGCCGCTGGACAACCCCGATGCCGACGTTGTATCCGCCCGCGTCGATGTGCCGGATCTGCTGGTCGCTGACTCTTCCCTCCGGGGCGTTGGCGATTGTGGCCCCAATGTCCGCGCTGGAGATATGGATGCCGGCCGGATCCTGGGCCAATGCTCCGGTCGCGATCAGCGCGAGAATCAGCTTGTTCATTTCCTGCCTCCTACAGGTATGTGGCCGGCGGCATCCCGAAAATATTGTCGATCAGCGCACGGGCCTGTGGCGGCACACCCCTCAATGAAGAGGGAATCCCCATCGCCCGAGTCTCCTCAACCACTCGCTTGAGCACAAGAGCCCCGGTGAGATCGATTCGCCCCAAGCCTTCCAGGTGGATCACCACCTCGGATACCCTGCCCGCGTCCGTGAGCCTGCCCATGAGCGCTTCCTCCAGCCGCGGCGCCGACGCGAACCACAGGATGCCGTTGACCTCGAGGTGCAGGACCCCGTCCTCGATCCAGCTATCGAAGCCGGCCCGCCGTTCACGCCAGACGTGGATCGCCAGGGACAACAGGATGCCCAGCAACAGGGCCTGCTCAATCCGGGGGGCGAGCAGCAGGCACAGCGCGAGGGTGAACCACACCACCAGCGCCTGAATCCGTGACAGCGTCCAGACGTTGATCAGCAGGCGCGGGCGCACGAGGCCGCCCACCGCCGCGATCACGATCCCCGCCAATACCGCCTTCGGGAGGGCGGACAACACGCCCGCGAACGGTAGGAACACCAGCACGGCAACGCCCGTGATGGCCCCGGACCAACGGGTCCCGGCTCCCGAAAGGTGATTGAGGCTGCTGCGGGAAAGCGAGCCGTCCGCAGGCATGCCGCCGCAGATCCCCGAGACAACATTGGCGGCTCCCTGAGCCAGGAATTCCCGGTCGGGGCTCCACCGTGCACGGTCGTGGGTCGCAAAGCTGCGGGCAATGGCCGTGGTCTCTGCAAAGCCCACGAGGGCGATCACCACGCCGGGTACGAACAGCGCCGGCACCAGGCTCCACGGCAAGGCGAAGCTGATCGGCGGCAGCGACCCCGGAATGGTCCCCACGATCGGTCCCTGGTAGCCGGCCAGCGTGGCAAAGAGGACGCCGCCCAGGACCGCCACGAGCGCCCCCGGAAACAACGGATGGATCCTGCGTGCCAGGAGCGTAATCGCCACGGTGAGCACCGTAAGCACGATGGCGGCCACATTCCACGCACCGGGCCCGACAAGCGCCTGGATCGTGTTGCCGACCAGTCCGCTCTCCCCCGACGCCGTCAGGCCCAGCGCGGACGGAAACTGTGACAGGAGGATAAGAATGGCCGCACCCGAGGTGAATCCCCTCACCACCGGCTGCGACATCAGATAGGTGACCTTGCCGGCACGTACCAGGGCGATCGCCAGCCGCGTGACTCCCACGATCAGCGCGAGGAGGGCGGCCGCGCCCACATACTCCGGACTCCCGGGCGCCGCAATGGTGACGAGGGCACCGTGGGTGAGCAGCGCCGTCAGTGCTACGGGACCCGACTGCAGATACGGGCACGAAGCGAAGAGGCCGGCCGCGATGAGGGGCAGCGCCGACGCGTACAGGCCATGGACGCTGGGCAGACCCGCCAGTTCCGCGTACGCCATGCTTTGCGGAATGATCAGGAGGGTGACGCTCAGGCCCGCGACCACGTCCCGGGACGTCGCACGGCGCGCGGTCCACGCCGCCGATCCCACGACGGGGCCGCCCCCACCCCCCCGC
>CAZRQE010000044.1:0-20539 GCA_964602175.1 uncultured Gemmatimonadaceae bacterium
CGCTGTTGGTCGGTTCACAGGTGACCGGTTGGCCGACGCTGGTCGTACTCCTCTCTTTTCTGAACGGGTTCGTGATCGTGATGCTGGGCGTGATCGGCGAGTACGTCGGCAACATGGACGCTGCCGCCGCGCACGCCTGGATGGCCCGCATCCAGAACGAGATCTCGCCGGACGAGCTCTACTTCGCCTGGGCGGGTTCCACCGAGTACGGAGAGGGCCACTACTACCGCGTCCACGCGGCTTCGTTCCTCATCGAATACGACAACACCCAGGGCAACGCCAACCACGTGCATTCCGTGTGGCGCGACCTGGAGAACGACTTCGGTGGCGACGCGCTGGCGCGGCACTACGAGACCGGGCACGAGCACAACTGAGGGGCAGTACGGGGAGTAGCCTGCCAGCTATCCCGGCGACCGCACCGACACATGCAGATGGTCCGCCGTCCCCACGTGACGCAGCGTGTTGAAGCCGAGCGCCCGGAACGTCAATTCGACGGCGCGGTTCCGCCACTCGGGGCGGCGGACCGTGCGCAGGTCCAGCGCGTGCACGAAGCCGTCGTCCTGCCGAAAGTGCAGCGACGACTCGTTCGGTGAGAGCCCCATCCGGCGGTAGAACTCGGGGGTGCGGCTCGCGTCCGTGATGACCGCGCCCTGGTCGGCAAGGATGACGGCGCTCGCGGCCAGGCGCAGCAGCGGGTGGAGCGCCGCGTACTCGGCGCGCACCTCTTCCGACTTCACGTTGGCGCTGCCCACGTAGACGACCGAATAGGCGACGTATGCGACCGCCAGGGCCGCTGCACCCCGGGTCATGAGCCATTTGAGCCCCTTCCCCGCTCCGAGGCGGCGGCCCAGGGCCCAGGCGTAGAGCACCAGGAGCAGCGCCGTCGCCGCGGCCGACACCGCCAGCGACGCCCATGGACCGAGTCCCCAGTACTGGTAGGCGAACGCGCCGCCCCGAATCAGGAGGAAGAACGGGACAATCGCCAGGACGACCGCGAGCGCGGCCCAGCGGAGCAGGCGCAGTGGCAGCCGCCGGAGCGTGCTCACGCGCGCCCCCAAGCCCTCGGGGGGTCCACCCTAGCGCTCGTCCCGGTGCTCCTTGATAAAGTCCTCCGAACTCTTCCGCACCAGCAGATTGTCCGATATCTCCGCAATCTCCTCGGCCTCCCGCCATGCTCGCTCCAGCACCCACAGCTCACCCTCCAACGCCCTACGTTCCTGTTCCTCGTGGAGTGCCATTTCGAGCGCCAGGCGGGTGGGCTTCGTCAGCGTGCTGATCTGTACGCCAGCCGGGGAATAGGGGGATGGCCGCCCGTGGGCGAGGCGCCTCACGAACCGGTCGGGCTGCCCCGCAAAGGCGATCCTCGACACAGCGTCCCGCACCGTCTTTCGGGCACCGCCCCCGGCATTGACGCTCGGCAGGATCGCGTTGAGAGCACGCACTCCGTCCTCCCCCTCGAACCGCTCCTCGTCAGATACCACGCCCCTGGCTTTCGCTTCAACACTGAAGCCGTAACCATCGTCGGCCGGCACCAGTCGAGCGCGATTGATGCGGGCCCTGTTCATCCACCTGAGTCGTCCATCGTCCGGCCGGAACCAGGCTGACGGACCCAGCTGCCTCCAGTTGTTGATCCAGCTCCCGACAGTCGCGGCGCCACCCACTCCAATCAGCCCTCCCAATGCCCCGCCGAGCGCCAGGCCGCCAACGGTCGCGACGCCAGCCGCCGTTCCGAGCACGATGCTCCGCCGCCTCCTCCGGCCGAACTGGTCCCCGTACCGCCACGCCGCGAACTCGGGCCTCAGCGGCTTGCCGATCCGAACCAGCTCCAATCCCTCGGGATGCTCCGCCAGCCCTATGTTCTCGGAGGAAGCACGGACTCTCGTGCCCCGAAAGAGCCTCTCGCACGTTTCCACCGCCTCCCAGCGCTCTTCCAGCGGAGTGAGGTTCCAGCGCTCGCAGCGGCGACACACCACCCATAGCCGCCCCTTCTGCGCGTCGAAGGCCAGACGGCGTCCGACCGGGAACTCCTCGACGACCTCGTTGCTGCCCAGAGCCTTCTTGCAATACATGCAGGTCCGGTACATGGCGGCCCACCGCGACTCCGGCCGCCCTCAGCCCCCGACCTGCGCCAGCAGCCAGGCGCACAACAGCGCGCCGTAGATCCCCAGGATGTACCCGGCCACCGCCATCAGCAGCCCGATCGGCGCCATGGCGCGGTGATAGACGCCCGCCACGACGGGCGCCGAGGCCGCCCCCCCGATGTTGGCCATGCTGCCGGTCGCCACGAAGAAGAAGGGAGCCCGCACGATCCGCGCCGCGATCAGGAGTATGCCCAGGTGGATTGCAATCCAGACCGCGCCCGCCAGGAGGTACACGGGTGCGTCCAGCACCGCCCGGAGGTCCGCCTGCGCCCCGATCCCGGCGAGCAGCAGGTACAGCGCGGTGTAGCCCAGGTGCGAGGCGCCCACCGTCTCCAGCTTCCTGAGCCGGGTGAACGAGAGCACCAGCCCGCCGGTCACGACGATGAGGATGGCCCATGTCGTGCTGCTGATGATCGTGGGGTCGCCTACCGCGGGAAGCCGCTGCCCCAGCCGCTGCGCCGCCACCGCGCACGCCATCCCGAATCCGATCATTACGACGGCGTCGCGGAGGGTGAGCGGGCGCCGTTCGCTACTCATGGCTTCGAGCTGCCGGTTGGTGTCTTCGATGACGTCGGTGCGCGCCTTCGTGCGGCGGTCGAAGCGGCCCTGCAGTCCCACCAGGGCGATCAGCACGCCCATCCAGCCATACCCGACCACCGTGTCGACCACGATCACGGGTCCCATCGCGTCGGGTGAAGTCCCCACGCTTTCGGCGATCGCCACCATGTTCGCCGTCCCGCCGATCCAGCTCCCCGACAACGCCGCGAACCCCGTCCACGCATCCTCCGGCAACATGCCGCCGAAGAGCATGAGCGAAATCGGCCCGCCCACGACAATGCCCACCGTGCCGGCCGCCACCATGAACAGGGCGACCGGACCCAGCCTGGCAACGCTGCCGAGGTCGACCGACACCATCAGCATGAGCAGCGCGAAGAGGAGAAGGTACGGAACCGTCCAGTCGTAGAGCGGTGAGGCCGCCGGCGTAATCCCGGCGGTCGTCGCCAGCATCGGCAGGAAATACACGTAGATGACCGGGGGAACGACCTCGAAGAGCTTCCGGCAGCGCGGCAGCTCCGAAACCCAGAAAACCAGCGCGACAATGCCGGCGAGGAAGGCGAAGACGCCCATGGGATCGTTGATCAGTGCGGCCGCCTGCGGTTCCATCGGCTTCTCCTGGTGTAGGTTGCTTGACCGGTGCCTTGCCACGGTCCTCAATTGCGGGACCGGCAGTCGCCACGGACACCGGCTCGCCGCCAGCCATACCCGCTGAACCTTCGAGTGAGGAGCACGAAGATGCAACGCCGGATGTCACGCGCTCGCGGATTCGTACCGGCCGTCCTGGTCGCAGCAGCCTGTTCCGACGACCCCGAGACCACTGCCCCGCCCCCGCCTCCGCCGCCGGAGGAGACAGACACGGCCGACCGGGCCGCGCTGATCGCGTTCTACAATGCCACGAACGGGCGCACGCACTGGGACGAGAAGGAGAACTGGAACACGCCCACGACCATCAGGTTGTGGCAGGGCGTGAGGACCAACTCGGCCGGGTTCGTGACGGAATTGGCTCTGCCGGACAACAACCTCTCGGGAACGTTGCCCCCACAGCTCGGCGATCTGGCCCACCTGCAGCGCCTGGTCCTCAACGACAACAAGCTCACGGGCCCGATCCCGGCCGAATTGGGGAAGCTTGGCGAGCTCACCATGCTCGACCTGAGCGACAATACCCTGAGCGGGGCGATCCCGGGCGAGCTCGGTGCCCTCCCGCGCCTCGACACGCTTCAGGTCGCCAGGAACGAACTGTCCGGCGCCATCCCTCCCGAATTGGGGAACCTGAGCTCCCTGCGGAGGCTGCTGCTGGCCTGGAATCAGCTGTCGGGAGCGGTGCCGCCGGAACTGGGCAACCTGGCCGGCCTCACGTACCTGAGCGTCAGCCGCAACGAACTGACCGGCACGATCCCGCCGGAGTTGGCGAACCTGGGTTCGATTCAGGTTCTGTCGGTCTCGCGCAACAGTCTGACGGGCACGATTCCGCCGGAACTGGGCGAGCTGGCCACCGTGGAGGGGCTGTATCTCTACGACAACGAACTGACCGGTGAAGTCCCCGCCTCGCTCGGCGCGCTGTCGGAGCTGGAGACCCTGTGGATTCACGAGAACGGGCTCACCGGCCCGCTCCCCGACGAAATCGGCGGCCTCGCGAACCTGGAGGACCTGCGCGCCGAGAACAACGAACTGAGCGGGACGATTCCCGACGCGCTGACAGGTCTCAGGGCGCTGACCCGCCTGTGGCTCGCGGGCAACCGCTTCACCGGCCGCCTGCCGCCGGCAATCGGCGAGATGCGCGCGCTCCAGAGCCTGTACCTGGACGCCAACCACGAGCTGACCGGCCTGCTTCCGAGGAGCTTGCTCGAACTGACATCCCTGGCGTGGTTTTCGTACGACGCGACCGGCCTGTGCGCGCAGATCGACGAAGAGTTCCAGGAGTGGCTGCGCGGCATCCCGGAGGGCTACCGGACGGAATGCGACACCGCGCAGGTCGAACGCCTCGCCCTCGAGGGGCTGCACGACCTGAGCGGCGGACCCGCATGGGCGAACCGGGGCGCGTGGGGCACCGACGCTGCGCTCGGAGACTGGCATGGTGTGACCACCGAAGGCGACCGTGTCGTGGAGGTGGCGCTGCCCGGCAATGGCCTGACCGGATCGCTGCCCGGCGAGATCGGGAACCTCACCGCACTGCGCAGGGTGGACCTCGAGGGGAACGATCTTTCCGGCGAGCTGCCCGGCACCCTGGCCTGGCTGGCGGCGTTGACCGAGCTGGGTCTGGCGGACAACTCCGGGCTCTCGGGCCCGTTGCCGTTCGCGCTCACACGGCTGGAAGAGCTCCGCGTTCTCGACTTCGAGGGGACCGGGCTCTGCGCCTCCCCGTCGGCCGGCTTCCAGGCCTGGTTCAGCGCGATTCCGGCGGCGACGGGCCCGGTCTGCGAGAACCCCGAGCAGGTGGCGGTGTCGCTGCCGATCGTCTACCTGACCCAGTCGGTCCAAAGTCCGTCGGGGCGCGTCCAGCTGGTGGCGAACCGCGAGGCGCTCCTGCGTGTGTTCCTGACCGCCGAGGAGCCCCGGGGCTTCTTCGAGCCCGTGGTCGTCGCCGCATTCACGCGCGCGGGCACGGAGGTGCATCGCGTGGAGATGGTGCGTTCCGACGACCGCATTCCCGGCGAAGCGGACGAAAGCGATCTCGGCATGTCGTACAACGCGGTGATCCCCGCACGCGTGATCGCGCCGAATGTGCGGATGGTGGTCGAGGTGGACCCCGCGGGCACGGTGCCGTTCGCTCCCGAGAGTGGAACGCGCTTCCCCGCGGAGGGCTCCGATTCGCTCCGCGTCGTAGAGGTGCCCCCGATGCAGCTCACGGTGGTCCCGGTTCTCGAGGCCTTGCAACCCGATACGTCGGTGATGGCGTGGACACGCGGCATCAACGGTGACAGCCCTCAACTCGGGCTGCTCAGGCACGCGTTCCCGTTCTCGCAGTTCCGCGCACGGGCACGCGAGTCGCACGTCACTTCGCTCGATCTGACAAGCGAGGACGATCAGTGGCGGCTGGTGCTCGAACTCGAGGCGCTGAGGACGTCGGACGGAGCCACGGGCTACTACTACGGGGCCGCGGCGAGCGTCAACGGGTACGTCCGCGGGCGGGCCCGAGTCCCGGGGTGGGCGAGCATGGGCAAGGCCTGGGCCACCGAGATCGCGCACGAAATCGGGCACAATGTCAGCCTCAACCACGCGCCCTGCGGCAACCCGCCGAACGTGGACACGGGGTACCCGTACCGGGACGGGAGCATCGGGATGTGGGGGTACGACTTCCGCGACGGGTCCGTGCTGTCCCCGGAAGTCCGCAGAGACATCATGGGGTACTGCTACGACCAGGGATGGCTCAGCGATTTCCACTTCCGGCGGGTGATCAGCCACCGGCAGCGCACCGAGGGGGACGCGGCGAGGGCGGCGCAGGCCGCGACGGGCCCGCGCAACGAGGTACTCGTGCTGTGGGGCGGCGTGGTCGGAGGTGAACCGAGGGTCGAGCCGCCGTTCTCGATGCGCGCCCGCGCACAACTGCCCGAAAGGTCGGGCCCCTACCGGATCAGGGGGATCGGCTCCGAGGGCCGCGCGCTGTTTTCCCTGGACTTCACCCCCGGCGAGGACAAGTTCGGCGACAGGTACTTCTTCTTCACGGTGCCGATCGAACCCGAGTGGGCGGACTCGCTCGAACGGATCATGCTCATGGGACCGGAAGGCGCGGCTACCGTAGAGAGAAACGACCAGCGCGCGCTGACCGTAGTGACCGAGCGCGCATCCGGGCGAATCCGCGGGATCCTGCAGGACTGGGAGGGGGCGCTGCCGGCCGCGCTGAGCGGTGCGGGCGGCCTGGAGGCGAGAACGACCCGCGGGCTTGCGGAAGCGGTGCGGAGAGGGAGGTAACGTGTACAAGTCCTGCATGTTCTGCCGCAAGCCCCTGGGCGCGAACGAGGTCATCGAATCGTTCCCTGTGGGCCGCAGGCTGGCATTCGACGCCGTGCGCGGGCGGCTCTGGGTGGTGTGCCGGAAGTGCGAGCGCTGGAACCTCACGCCGCTGGAAGAGCGCTGGGAGGCGGTTGAGGACTGCGAGCGGATCTTCCGGGACACCCGCATCCGCGTCTCCACCGACAACATCGGGCTCGCGCGCCATCCCGAGGGGCTGACGCTGGTCCGAATCGGTGAACCCATGCGCCCCGAATTCGCGGCGTGGCGTTACGGGGACCAGTTCGGGCGGCGGCGGCGAAAGACGATCCTGTATGGCGCCGCCGGTGTCGCCGTGTTCGGGGGAATCATGGTCGGGGGAGCCGCCGCGGGCATCTTCAGCGGCTTCATGCTCAGCCAGTCCGGCAGCTTCGTCAACATGTGGATGAACTCCCGCACGCTCGTCAAGCTGCACCCCGAAGGTGGCGGGACGATCAAGCTCAAGCGCCAGGATCTGCTGGGCACGCGCGTGCGTCCGTCCGACGACGATCTCGGCTTCAAGGTCCAGGTCCGCAAGGGCAAGAAGAAGACCTGGCACGAGGGCCCCGAGGCCCGCCGCTTCGCCGGGTCGATCCTGCCCAGGATGAACTCGATGGGCGGCACGAAGGAGACGGTTCAGAACGCGGTGACGGAAATCGAATCGCTCGGCCACCCGGAGCGCTTCCTGCTCGACGTGGCCGCCGGAGACCGCTTCCAGGACAAGAAGGGCGTGCCCGGCTACATCAACAAGATGCCCAAACCCACCAAGCTGGCGCTCGAGATGGCGCTCCACGAGGAACAGGAGCGGCGCGCGCTGGAAGGCGAACTCTGGCTGCTCGAGCAGGCCTGGCGGGAGGCCGAAGAGATCGCGGAGATCTCGGACAACCTCTTCCTGCCCGAAGGGACGGGAGACTTCATACGCGAGCACCGGGAGGACGGAGCACGAAGGGCCAGCGGGGCGCAAGGTGAGGGCAGCCCGCCGGAGACCAGCCCGCCCAACCCGGACCGCGCCTGACGCCGCCGGGCGCCTCCTACCAGCGGTACCCCACCTTCACGTACACGAATCCGCCGCTCGCGCCGAAGGGCGTCTGCGAGCTGTAGCGGTTCCCCGCTACCGCCGCCGCGTCGGGGTTCTCCAGGGGGTATCGGTTGAGCGCGTTCTGCGCACCGATGGTGACGCTCGCCGCCTCGGTCACAGGGTAGGACGCCTCCAGGTCGACGAGGTACTCGCCGGGATAGGCCCGATCGTCGCGCGCGTCGAACCAGCCGGCGTAGTAGCTCAGCCTTGCGAGCGCCGAGGCGCCGCCAAGGGTCCTCCGCGCCGACGCCATCCAGCGCGTCCCGGGCAGCGCATCCTCGAGCTGCCGGATGCGCACCTCGTCGAGCACCTGCGGGTTGTAGCGGGTCACCCGCGTGTTCGTGTGGTTGAAGGCGAGGCTGAACTCGGTGCCGCCCGCACCGCCCTCGCCGCCCACTCCTGCGGGCGCGAAGGACGCCACCACGTCGACCCCCTGCGTGCGCGTGTCGAACTCGTTGGTGAAGAAGCGGAAGTTGGCCAGGTTGCGCGCGCTCGTGATCCCCTCCGCGATGAGGCGCTCGGCGTCCGCCGGATCGAGCGAGAACACCTGGCTCAGCGCGATCCGGTCCGACAGCGCGATCCGGAAGTAGTCCGCCGACACGGTGAACGCACCCGCGTCGACCACGACACCGAGACTGGCGTTCACCGATTTCTCGGCGTCGAGTGGCTTGCCGCCCGCGACCTCCGCCACCCTGGACGTCGAGGGAATCGTGCCGTTGTTGACCAGTTCCCGCAGTGTCCGGTCGAACCCCGTGGTCACGTTGAAGGCGTTCTGCTGCCCCGGCGTCGGCGCCCTGAACCCGGTGCTCAGACTGCCGCGGACGGCCAGCGCTTCGTCCAGAGCGAGCCGCCCGGCCAGCTTCCCGTTCGCGGTGGTGCCGAAGTCCGCGAAGCGCTCGGTGCGCACCGCGGCACCGAGGGTCCAGCGGTCGTCCCGGCTCCGCATCTCCAGGTCCCCGTACACGGCGAAGTTCACCCGGTGCCAATCCCCCGCGGCGATATCGCTGAAGCCGGGAAAGCCGTTGGAGCCGGAGCTGAAGCCCTGCGCGGCGAAGGGCCCGATCACCCACGACGCGTCCTCGCCGAGTCCGATCCTGAAGTGCTCGTCGCGGAACTCCGCGCCGCCGGCGACGTTGACCACGTCGTTCACCGCGTGGTTCAGGTCGACGTTGAGGTTCAGCTCCGATTGCTGGTAGATGCCCGGGTCGAAGGACGAGGGGGACTCCGGACCCAGCGACGCGTTCACCGTGTTGTCGATAAAGAAGTCGATCGCGTTGCGCCCCGCGCTGACGCTCACGTCCCACAGCAGACCGCCCCGGGTCTGTCCCTTGACCCCCGCCACGACCGATGCGTCCATTGCATCGCCCCCGAACTGGGGTGTGAACCCGCCGGGGAAGAGTTCCTGGAAGGTGAAGCAGTTGGGGTCCTCGAACACGCGGGCCAGCGCGACCGGGTCCGGGACCCAGTTGGTGATGTTCACCACCGGACACCCGGCCGAGCCGTCGAGCACGCCGTCGCGGGCGTCGAGCACATCGCCCACCAGCAGCGTCTTGCCGCCGTCCAGGCTGTACACCCCCGCCCGCGTGTTCGGGTTGCGGAAGAAGAATCCGCCGGTGATGGTCTCGGCCGAGTAGTTGGCGTGCCCGTAGAGTTGCAGACCGTCGCGGACGAAGTGCCCGAAGTTGCCCCACAGCTTGAGGTCGTTGTCGATGTCGAACGCCCCCCAGATCTGGGCCGGGTCACGCACATGCGTGTTGCCCGCCGCGATCAGCGCCGCCGCGTCGTCGCGCTGCACGCTGCGGCTGGTCGGGTTCGAGGCGCCGAACTCGGCGCTGAGGTTGGCGAAGCCGTTGTTGCCGAGCGGGAGCCCGATGTTGCCCGCCAGCGTGTAGGACTCGCCGTCGCCCTCCATGAACGTGCCCGTGCGGAACTCGATGCTTCCGCCGGAAGACGCGTCCTTGAGCGTGAAGTTCATGACCCCGGCGATCGCGTCGGAGCCGTACTGGGCCGACGCCCCGTCGCGGAGCACCTCCGCCTGGCGCACCGCGATCGCGGGGATCGACGAGATGTCGGGTCCCTGGGCGCCGTCCGCGAACCCGCCGCCGATCCAGGTGATCACCGCCGCGCGGTGGCGCCGCTTGCCGTTGACGAGCACGAGCGTGTGATCGGGAGCCAGTCCGCGCAGACTGGCGGGCCGGATGATCCGGGCTGCGTCCCCCACGGCCTGCGGGTTGACGTTGAAGGAGGGAATGACGGTGCGAAGGAGGTCGTTCAGGTCCGTGTCGCCCTGGTCGATGAAGTCCTGCGAGGCGATGGCGTCGATCGGCACGGCCGACTGCGTGACGGTGCGGGGCCGCGCCCGACTCCCCACCGCGACCAGCCCCTCCAATGCGACCGCGGTCTCGCTCAGTGCCATATCCAGCTGCAGGGTCTGGCCGTCCGCGAGGGTGACTTCCCTGACCTCGGTGCCGAAGCCGATCCTGGCGAACTCCACGGTGTGCGTGCCGGCCGGGATGCCCGACACTTCGTAGCGTCCGCCCGGGTCGGTGAGCCCGCCCAGGCTGAGCGCCGGCAGACCGACCTGCACGCCGGCCAGCGGCGCGCCCGTCAAGGCATGGCGAACCGTGCCCTCCAGGCCGGCCTGGGCCGCGGCGGCGCTCGGGGTGAGCGAGAACAGAGTGAAAAGGAGGCACCACCCGGTCGCGGGGGTGTATACTGACGCAGGGCGCCTTCTGACCTTCCCGATGACTTCGATCATGGTAGATAATATGGCCAATGTCCGTTTTTGTCGTAATATTGTCCGAAATTGTCGCAAATTGATGGCCAACACGCCGCCAAGGCGCGAGTTTCCGCTCATGGGTGGGGCATGGCGCCCAACACTCCTCCTCGCGCTGGTCGTCACCGGGGCGTGCCAAAGCGACCCCGGAACCGCGCCCAACCCCTTCACCGGGGATCCCTGGACCCTCGCGGGCCCCGAGGTAAGGATCGGCTCGGTCGACGATCCCGAGTATGTCTTCGGTCCCGTGGCGAGCCTGGTGCCGGGCCCCGACGGGTTCCTCTATTCCCTGCACTGGCAGGAAGGTTCCATCCGGCGCTGGTCGGCCGACGGCACCCCGTCGGGATTGATCGGAAGGGAGGGCGAGGGCCCCGGCGAGTTCCAGCGGCCCGGGGGCATGGGATTCTTCGGCGATTCGCTGTGGGTCTGGGATTCCTGGGGCTTTCACGCCAGCTACTTCGACCAGGCGGGGGAGTTCCTCGGCCGAGCGTCGCCCGAGGTCGACATCGGTGGCCCGCAAGGCTCGCCGCCCCGCCCGTCCAGACCATTTCGGGACGGCACTTTCCTCGGCAGGGAGCCGGCCTGGTCGCACGAGGTCGCCACCGGTGAAATCACGGAAACCGCCCTCGTGCACATGGACGCGGAGGGTGGAACCCTGACGACCATCTGGATGCAACCGCACGAGCCCCGCGACGGTCTCGCGCTCCTCAGGGAGGACGGAGGCGGGACCTTCGGCATCCAGGCCTTCGGCGACGGCGTCGACTACACGGTCGCCGACGATGGACTCCTGGTGACCGAGCGACGCGCCTGGACCGGCGAGGGCGAAGCAGTCTTCACACTGACCCGAATCGGTTTGGCCGGCGACACCGTCTTCGCGGTCCGTGTGCCGTACTCGCCCATACCGCTTGCGGCGAAACGAATCGACTCCGCCGTGGTTGCCGTTACCCAGGGCATGTTCGACTTCATGAGCCGGAACCAGCCGGGACTCGCCAGGGGCGCCCTGGAGCAGCGCATTCGCGACGCCACCTACAAGCCCGCCTACGTGCCCCCGGTCGGCGAAACCAAGCTGGACGCAAACGGCAACATCTGGGTCCGCCGGTTCGATCCCGTCGAACTGGACACCGGCGAAGCCGTCAGCGAGTGGTGGATCCTGGACCACGGCGGCGCACCCATGGCCCGCGCCTTCACGCCGGCGGACCTGCAGGTCAGGCACATCGGCGCGGACTTCGTGTGGGGCACCGAGCAGGACGAGTTCGAGGTCGACTACATCGTGCGCTACCGGCTGGTGAAGGGCTTGTAGCAACGGCCTGACCGGGCACGGAGCGGGGGACGCGCGGCCCGGGGCGGGGACGCACGGCCATCACGACCCACGCGGCTATTGCAATCCCCGCGGGCTCGCGCCACCGTGGCAACCGGTGTCCACGTCCCTCGACACGCAGGAGTCGCTGTCATGAACCGGAACCCACTCCTGGCGACGGCCGCCCTGGCCGCGCTCCCGGCCGCCTTGCTCGCCGGATGCGCGCCACAGCCAGCCCCCTCGGACGGCCCCGCCGATCCCCGCATCGACGCCATCTTCGCCGACCTGGAAGGCGACCGTCCCGGCGCGGCCGTGGCGGTCCTGATGGGTGGAGAGGTCGTGCATCGCGCGGGTTACGGCACCGCGCACATGGATCACGGCATTCCCATCACCCCGGGAACGGTTTTCGACATCGCGTCGATATCCAAGCAGTTCGGGGCCATGGCCGCTCTCCTCCTCGAATCCGAAGGCAACCTGGACCTGGACGCCGATGTGCGCGGCTACGTTCCCGAGCTGCCGGACTTCGGTGTCCCCGTCACGGCGCGGCAGCTGATCCATCACACCAGCGGGATCCGGGACTGGCCGCACACGATGGCGCTCGGGGGGATCGGCTTCACCGACGTGATCTCGTTCGAGAAGATCCTGCGCATGCTCTACCGGCAGGAAGCGATCAACTTCCCGCCCAACTCCGAGTACGCGTATTCGAACACCGGGTACAACCTTCTGGCGCGCGTGATCGAGGTGCAGTCGGGGACGACGTTTCGCGAGTACACCGAGTCGCGGATCTTCGGGCCGCTGGGGATGACGCGGACACACTTTTCGGACGACTACCTGGAGATCGTGCCCGGACGGGCGGAGTCGTACGCGCCGATGGGCCTGGCCGAGGGCCTGGGCGAGGGCGAAGCCGCGGGCGCGGGCTTCCAGCGGCTGCCGAACCAGCTGACGGCGCTCGCGTCCTCCTCGCTGCATACGTCGATCGACGACTTCATCCGTTGGATGCGCAACTACGAGACCGCGCAGGTGGGAGGCGAGGAGATGCTGCGAACGATGGTGCAGCCGGGCGTGCTGACCAACGGCGACACGCTCGACTATGCGCACGGGCTGTCGGTCGGCGAGTACCGCGGGCTGACGACCTTCGGCCACGGGGGCTCGTGGGTGGGCTACCGCACCAACTTCACGCGCTTCCCGGAGCAGAACCTCTCGATCGCCGTCTTCTGCAACGTTTCGGACTGCGATCCGGCCGGGCGCGCGCGCAGGGTGGCCGAGGTGTACATCGGCGACCTCATGGCGGAGGCGCCGGAAGCCCCCGAGCCCGAGCCCGACGCCGAGGGTCCCAGCCTGACCGCCGACCAGCTGCGGGAGTACGAGGGCAGCTACCGCAGTCCGGAGCTGGACAGCACCTACGACCTGGAGGTCGACGCGGAGGGACGTCTCGTCGCCGGCCACTGGCGCAACGACCCGAGCGTGCTGACGCCCACCGGTGAGGACGAATTCGCCGGCGACCAGTGGTTCCTGCCCGAGGTGCGCTTCGTGCGTGACGGGGCGGGACGGGTAACCGGCTTCACGGTGACGGGCGTACGGGTGCGCGATCTGATCTTCGAGCGGCGTCCATGATCTTTCGCGGTTCCCAGGTCGCAATGGTCGTGGCCTTCTTCCTCCTGCTGGTAGGGGTCGGGACCGTCGGCTACGCGTGGATCGAGGGCTGGGGCTGGGCCGACTCGTTCTACATGACGATCATCACGATCACCGCCGTCGGCTACCACGAGGTGCATCCGCTGACCCAGGCCGGGCGCTACTGGACAGTGCTGATGCTTATCGGCGGCCTCACGGGGCTCGCGGCGTGGTTCGCCCTGATCACGACGTCGATGGTGAGGATGGACCTGCGCAACACATACAGGAAGCGTGCAACCATGAGGAGGATTCGTCGCATGAAGGACCATGTGATCGTGTGCGGGGCCGGAAGAATGGGGACTCAGGTCATCGTGGAACTGATCGGCGCGAAGAAGGACTACGTCGTGATCGAGAGGGACCCCGAGGCGAGCGAGTCCCTGCGCAACGTCGATCCCGACGTGCTGATCATCGACGGCAACGCGGCCGAGGACCGGGTGCTGCGACGGGCGGGCATCGATGAGGCCATGGGGCTGGTCACCTGCCTGTCGGCCGACGCGGACAACCTCTTCGTCTGCCTGTCGGCCCGTCACCTGAATTCGAAGCTGTTGGTCATCGCGCGGGCCGAGGGCAAGTCGACGACCGCCAAGATGTACCAGGCCGGCGCCAACCACGTGGTCAGTCCGAACGTGACCGGGGCCGTGTGGGTGGCCTCGCTGCTCACCCGGCCGTCGGTCGCCTCGGTCCTCGACGTGACTACCACCGGCGTGCACCTCTCGCGGCACATCGACCAGGCCACGATCGGCCGACGCTCGCAGATCCGGGGACAGACGCTGAAGGAGGCGCGGATTCCCGAACGGACCGGGCTCGTCGTGATCGCCGTCGGCAAGCAGGGCGGCGCCGGCAAGAACATCCTCTTCAACCCGAGGGCCGACATGCGGCTCGACGCCGGTGACGACCTGATCGTCCTGGGCGACCACGACGAGGTGGACAGGCTCAGGGAGTACGTGTCGTAAGGGGCGTCAGGCGAGGCTGACCGGGACTGCAGGCCCTACCATTCCTGTGAGTCCTCGTCGTAGAGGGTCGTGGGCAGCTTGTACGAGTACGCCCACTTGTCCAGGCTCGCGAAGTTCATGAGGTACTCGAACCGGGCCAGGTCCTGTTTCTTCGCCAGCCCGGGCAGCGTCTTCCGGACGACCCGGCGGCTCCGGTTCTTGAACCGCATCCAGGGCAGCACCTTCCGGCGGCGCCTGGGGAACAGGAAAGTGTCGGCGAGTTCATCGCCGATGAGTTCCCGGCAGGCCTGCGTGATGACCCGAGCCGCCTTCCGCCGCTCGGTCGGATCGGTGATGCCGACGATGACGGGCGCGCTGTTCACGATGCTGTTGGCCATGATGATCGCGTCGTAGTCGGCGGGAGGTTCGCACACCAAGCCTACCTTGAAAGCGCGCACCGCAGAGGCTTCGTCGTCGAAGAGAAGCGGTTCGGGAATGCCGATCAGCAGCCCCGTGTATTTCCAGACATGGACGTATGCGTCGCGCTCCTCCTGGGTGAAATCGCCTCCGAGCGACGCGGTATGCTGCATGAGCCGGCCTGAAAAAGCGGCTCCGGCAAGGAATATGTGGGCGGCGCTGAGCGGCGTGCCGTACTTCTCGTAATTCCACTCATCCGACTCGGCCAGCAGGCGTCGGGACTGGGCGTGCACCAGCCGCACCCTGAGCGTGAGCCTCCATCCGTCGCCCCCGGGGTCCATGCCTCCGGGAAGGTACTGCTCGACGAGCTGCATGCCGTTCTGCTTGAGGCGGCGGACACCGGACTGCGTGACCCGGCCCCGAATCCGGAAGGACTTGCTGATCAGCGTCGCAAACCCCTCCACGATGCTTCCGCCCACCAGGGCGGCGAGCACGATGTCCGAATTGCGCAGAAAGGCGCGCGACGCGACCCGGGCGAGTCCGCTGTCATACCAGTCCGGTATGTCGTTGGCCTCGCCGATGAACGCCTTGAGCGAATCGGGAGCGCCGGCGAGCTCTGCCGGGTCGTCCAGCGCCCTCGAGAGGACCGCGTGGACTTCGTTCGGAGGCAGGTCCGCCAGGTCCTCGACCACGGCATCCCCGAGCGGATCACCCACCGTCGTGTAGCGGATATAGGCGTCCGCGAGTTCGGGATGGTGCTCGCGCGCAGCCCGGTATCCCGGCAGGTAGGCGTCGGGGATACGGATGGCGTTCTCCTGTGTCGCTCCCAATGGCATCGCCTCAGCCCAGTCTTTGGACGCCCCACAGACCGTCGGAAATCTAACCGTGCGGCCCGATGCGCGCTCCAAAGCTACAAGGAACGGGAGCTTGCGTCGCTGGCCGGGGTTTGAACTCCCGCGGCGAACGACCAACTTGTCACACAACCACATCCCCCATGACTGCGAGAGACACAATGGCGAAGGTTGACCGCATCTCCACCTGCCTCTGGTTCGAGAACGGCGCCGTCGAGGCGGCCGAGTTCTACGTCTCGCTGTTTCCCGATTCCCGGGTGGTGGAGGTCTCGACGGTCAGAGCCGGCCCGGCCGACGGCAACTCGTTCGTGGTCTTCGAGTTGGCCGGGCGGGCGTTTCAGGGCATCGACGGCGGCCCCATGTTCGAGTTCACCCCGGCGATCTCATTCGTCGTGAACTGCGAGTCGCAGGAAGAGATCGACTACTACTGGAGCGCGCTGTCGGAGGGTGGCCACGAAGGCTACTGCGGCTGGCTCAACGACCGTTTCGGGGTGTCGTGGCAGGTGATCCCCGCGAACATGGGCGACTTGATCAGCGCCGACCCGAAGCGGGTCATGGAAGCGCTGCTCCAGATGGGGAAGATCGACATCGAGGGGCTGCAGAAGGCCGGGGCCGCCGGCTAGACGGGGCGGGCAGCCCCGAGACCGCGCGCTCGCCCCCCTCAGCCCTCGGTCACGACCCCCAGCGACGCCTTGAACCCCACGCGGCCCCCGCCCTCCTTCCACGCCACGGCGTGCGGCACCCCTTCACTCGCCAGATCCTCCAGAATGCCGCGCACCTCGTCCGCGAGACGCTGGTCGAAGAGATGGGGATGGTCGAGATACCAGTTCATCCAGGCTTCGTCCTCCAGATGATCCTTGAAGGAGCGACGGTAGGACTGCCACATCTTGTCCTCCATCGCCCCGGTCTCCCACTGGTACATCAGGTTGCCGAAGTGGCGGAAGATCGCGGTCATGTAGGCGTCCCAGCGCAGCCGCTCGCCGGGTGTCAGCCCGTCCGGATCGGCGGTGGCCTTCGCGAGGAAATCGGCCATTTCGCGGTCGCGGAAGACGTGTTCGAGCAGGCGGATGCTGTTCTCGACCATCGAATTGAAGGCGGCCGCGCGCACGCTCCTCGTGTTGCGCCTGGTCTGCTCGACGCCGCGCTTCATCTGGCGCGCCACCAGCAGCAGCGACAGCACGACCCCGATGGCGCCGACGAACTCGCCGAGATTGCCGAGGACGTCCAGCGTCATTGGCTACCGCCGGAACCGATAGCTCACCTTCGCGAACAGGCCGTCCGCGGTCGGCCGCACGTCGCGGAAGCGCAGCCGCCCGGTGTCCTCCATCTGCCGCGAGTAGCCGAGGAAGAACACCGTCCCGGGCGTGGGCTCGTAGCTGAGCAGCGTCTCGATCCCGAAGTCGTTGGCGTCCGAGCCGCCGCGCAGCGAGCAGCCGCTCGAGCCGCAACCCAGCAGCGGGCGTCCGGTCGCCGGATCGACCAGATCACGGCGCATCTGGGCCCCGTACTCCACGATCGCGCGCAGGAAGAGCGCCCGGTTGAACTGATACTGGGTCTTGACCCGCGGAATCACGGCCTCCAGCGCAAGCGTGCCGTCGCTGTCGCGGACCAGGTTCTGGTAGCGGAACCCGAGTTCGGCCGACAGGTGGCGCGTGGGGTAGGCGTACACGGCGATGTCCGCGTCCCAGCCGGTGCCGACCTCGATCGGCACCCCGTAGCGCAGGTCGAACACCGCGTCCTGGCTGTAGCCCCAGCGCACCCGGCCCCGCAGCACGTCCCAACTGTTCACCCAGAAGAACCCGCCGACGCCGTGCAACAGTCCGAACGGGTCCTGGTCGGCGACGAAGGGCGCCTCGCCGCCCCGGCCGTCGTCGACATACAGGCCGTCGTAGTCGGCGGCGCGGAAATCGTAGCGCCGCGCGGTGGCGGCCAGCAGCACGGTAATGTTGTTGCGGAACGAGGTCGTGACCCCGTAGCGGACCTCGGCCTCCTCGAACACCTCGCGCCGCCAGAACGAGTCGTGGTGCCAGAACGCACTGGCGTCGAACCCCGGCCGGAACTGCTCCACGAGCGCGCCCGGATCGCCCCGGAAGTTGTACTCGAGCCGCGATTGCAGCCGCGTATCGCCGACGCGCGGAATCAGCCCGCTGCCCGCGTCAAAGCCGTGGGCCACGTCCTCGAAGTCGATGTTGAAGGTGAGCGTCGGGCTCGCCCGTTGCAGTTGTAACGACAGATAGCTCCCCGTCTCGGGACCCGATCCAACGACCGCGGTGCGGCTCCCTGCGCCGATCAACGTCACCGTGTAGCGCCGCGCCAGCACGAAGCGGCCGTCGATCCCGAGCACGCGATTGTACTCGTCGCTGTTGGTGGTGCGGTCGGTGTACACCATGCCCAGCGTGGACGCGCTGCCAAGATCCCGCCGGGCCCGCAGCAGATTGACCACGGGCCTCCGGGCAGGCTCACCGGAACCCGCAACCTCGTCGACCGCGCCGAGATATCCCAGCTGGAAGCTGCCCGCCTTCCCCGACAACTTCGCCCCCGCAACCGGATTGACGATGCTGCGGGTGTACACGAGGTTCTTGGGCATCGTAAAGATCTCGGTCCCCTCCAGGAAGAAGGGCCGCTTCTCCTCGTAGAACAGCGCGAAACGCTCGTTGACCGCGATCTGTCCGGCGTCGGCCTCCACCTGGCTGAAGTCGGGATTGTACGTGCCGTCGAGGGTAAGGTTGGAGGTGAGGCCGTACTTGGCGTTGAAGCCGAATTCGCCGCTCACCGGCCCCCGCGTAAATGCCTTTGCGCCTGCGTCATAGGTCCCCTGGCGCGTCCCGGTGAGCACCGGGTTCAGCTCCAGGAAGAGGCCGCGTTCGAGGTCGCGCAGCCCGTCGAGCGAGCCCGAAAGCGTCAGCCGGTTCGCCACGTCCTTGGTGACCGGCGCCCACGACTCGTCGAACCCGAGGCGCTGGATCTTGCGGAAGACCTGCAGCCCCCATGCCTGCTCGGAGGCCTCGGGGAAGCGGATGCTCTTGAACGGGATCCTGACCTCGACGGCGTATCCCCAATCCTCCACCCGGCCCTCGGAGTCCCAGACGAAGTCGGGGTTCCAGTCGATCGGGGGACCGAAGTTGCGCCCGAAGCGCCCCACCCTGCCCTCGATCCAGAGTCCGTCCTGCTGCACCCCCAGCGGGTTCACCACGATCGAGTAGGCCTGCCGCTGGTCGTTGAAGGTGTCGAGGATGAACTGGATGTAGTCGTCGGTGCGGTAGAAGGTGTCGCGTTCGCCCAGCGTGGCCCGGACGCGCCCGGGATCGTCGTCGAAGGCGTGCACGCCGAAGTAGATGGCGTCGTCCGAGATCAGGAGCAGCACCTCGGTGTTCTGGGTGGCCGGAATGCCCTCGGAGGGGTCGTACTGCGAGAATCCGGTCAGGAGCGCCGCGTTGTCCCACGCCGCCTCGTCCAGCCGCCCGTCGAGGTTGATTTCCGGGTCGGCCAGGCGGGGGGCGACGACGTTGGTCTGCCCCTCGTAACCGTTGTAGGTGGCCGCGACCGGCCGATCGGGAAGGGCGGCGGTGCGCGAAGGGCGTGCGACGCCCGCCTCCTGGTCGGGTGCCGCGGCCAGCGCGGCAAGGATGGCCAACTCGTGGAGCAAGACAGGGGCCCTCGCTGTAACGTGACGTCCAGAGACATTTGAATATACGCGACGTCGGTTGATTGCGCGCCTGCCACCGGTTCGTCCGGACACGTCCCCGTGTACCGGAACCTGAACGGTCCACAGCTCGAAACCGACCGGTTGCCGACCCTCGGCTGACGGAAGTCGTTCGCGCCTCCCGGGCACGATTGAGCCATTGCGTTCGGGCTGGCGCACGCGGTAGCTTTAAGCCACCCCTCCCTCTCTCAGCCACAGGGGTCAGCTACCATGAATCTGTTCAGATTCCGTTTTGCTGCATTCGCTTTTCTCGCACTCTTCCTCGTGGTTCCTGACGGCGCGGCACAGACCACGAAGATGCCCAGCAGCCTCCGGTACGGTTCCGGCATACTGGACGTTCCGGTCGCGACCGTGCTGCCACACTCGACGTTCATCGCAACGTACTCGGGATTCGGCATTTCCATTGATCAGACGCTGTTGCTGAAGCAAAACGGAGAGGTGAGACGGCGGGGCGGCGCGTACGAGAAGTGGCTGTCCGACATGTCCTTCACGCTCGGCCTTTTCGACCGCGTCGAAGTGGGCGCCACGGTCCAGCACTTCGACGACGAGACGAACGGCGGCAACATCCTCGGCGGATTCGGCCGCATTTCGCTTTTGCCTGCGACCTCCGAGAACCTGAAGCTCGCGGTCGGGGCCCGGTACCTGTCCTCACCCTCGTTCGGCGCGCGCTGGGTCGATGACCTCCAGCCGCCACGCTTCGGCCACCCGGACTACCGCACCCGGCAGGCCCAGGGGCAGGGGGACGAGTTCAACAGCAACCTGAGTCCCTATGCGGTCGGCACGGCCATATTGCCCACTTCGGACGCCAGCTTCGTCAGCCTGACCCTGGGCTGGGGAGCCGGCCTCTTCTCGGCGGGCGGCGACCTCGACTTCTACGCGCAGAGGAGCTCCGGAGGACTCTTCGCCGGATCGACGGTACACGTCGGCATGGACGGGGGCCGCGGGTTCAACCTGATGGCGGAGTTCAACGGCTTCGACCTCAATGCCGGCGTGCAGATGGACTTCAGCGGGGTTCGCGTGGGAGCATTCTCGCTGAGCCTGGCGGGTGACGGCCACACCACGTTCCGCACGAGGAAGCTGGGTGTGCTCGCTTCCTTTGCGTTGTGTCCCGGGCGGATGGGCCTCTGCGGCGACGAGCCGCCGCCACCC
>CAZRQE010000045.1:0-6352 GCA_964602175.1 uncultured Gemmatimonadaceae bacterium
GAACTCCCACGCGGGGCCGCCGAAACACGAAGACCTGCTCGCACCCGCTGGCCGCAATCACCGGCAGCGTCCCGGAGTGGACCACCGCTCCCGCTAAAACGGTCTCGTCCCCGGCACGCATGTCCTTGCCCGCCCCCCGGACGTGCTTGCCCAGATCGTCGAGACGGCGCAGAACCACATGTCCGGGGGTGTCCTCGCCGTCGGTATGCTCCACGCGGATCACCGAGTCGAAGCCAACCGGCAGCGGCCCCCCGGTCATCACGCGAACGGCGGCGCCGGGCTCGATGCCCTCCAGCGGTACGGACCCCGGGTAGGAGCGCCCCGTTACCGGGAGGCGAACTTCCTCCGCCGGAATGCGTTCGGCGAGTTCGTCGCTCCTGACGGCGTAACCGTCCATGGCGCTGTTCGGCCACGTAGGAAGCGTTGCCCGAGCCTGCACGGAGCGGGCGAGCGACCGCCCCACCGCGCGCACCGGATCCATCCGGATCTCCGGCATCGGCGAAGCGTGAGCCAGGATCCGCGCGAGCGCCTCGTCGAGGGAGAGCCAGTCGGCCCGGAGGCGCTCGAAGTCGGCCATACGCCCGGAAGGATCAGAACCGCCAGCCGAGAGTCAGCGTCAGCGCGCTGCCGGCAACCCACTGCCGCTGTTCCAGCTGCCCGCTCTCCTGGCCGCCTTCGGTCGGTGGCCGCTTGTTGGGATCCTGGAAGCCGCCCGGCGTGAGGATCCTCCAGAACGTCGTGCTTGCATCCGCGCGCAGCATCAGCTTCGAGGTGAGCGACACCCTCAATCCGGTGCCGGCGTTCGCGGTGAAGGCCGTTCCGAAATCGAAGAGGTCCTCCGGGAGCAGTTCCCGTTCCCGTTCGCCCTCGGTCGCCAGGTCGGCCGCCAGTCCGCCTCCAAGGAAGATATGAGGGCTGATCCGGCGCCAGGTCCGCCGCCCGGTAAGGCTGAAGTCGATTCGGGCGTCGAGCATGACGAGGTGAACGGGGGTTTCGCCGATCGACCAGTCGTCCCTCGCGCGGCGGGGATCGATGACCGCGCGATTGGTGGGCAAATAGGTCAGGAGGCCCTCGAAGAAGATGGGGCCGGCGGCCTCGATCGCGTACCGTGCCCCCAGGACCGGACCCGAGCGCGGGCCCAGGTCGTACCTGCCGGGATCGGCGGGCATATAGCCGGAGATCATGGAGACCTCCTGGCGTCCTTCGATGAAGCGATAGGAAGAGGGGATCAGCTGCGCGTCAGCCGGACCCGCCAGGGTCGCAACCGCTGCCAGCAGGGGCAAGGCGCCGTGCACGGTGGAACGAATCTTCATCGACTCTCGGAGAAGGGACATTCTTGGCGTTGGACTCCTGTGAATGTAATCTGTTTCGGCGGGTGGGTCCGGGGCTGGCCGCTCTGCGTCCTGACTCCTGCGGCCAACCGTTTCCGTAGGGTTCGGGTACGAATGTGGTGCAGCAACACGATGAATGGTTGTCGGCACTGATGCCGATCAGGGAGATATGGGACTGATGCGCTGTTCGACTTGTGGCGAGAATCTTCTCCAGGGGGAGGATCGGTGCCCGACGTGCGGTGCTGTGGTGGTGCGGCGTCCGGCTTCCGCTCCGCGGGAACGCGTCCGTGGCGTCCGGGAGTGCGCCCGCTGCGGCTATCGCGGTGACGGCATCCCGTACTTCCGCAAGCCGCTGCACGCTGCGCTGCTCGCGGGCGTGAGCTTTCCGACCTTCGGCATTGGCGGACTGATCTACTACGCGGCGTATCGCCGCAACCTCGTCTGCCCGGACTGCGGCCTGGGATGGGAGAAGGCTCTCCAGTCCGGCCGGTTGGAGGCACCGGAGCGGCCGGCACCGCTGGCAGCGTCTCCCAGGACCGGCGTAAATCCGGTCGTGGGCCCGCTGCCTCCGAGCGGCATCGGCCGGAGAGTCTTCGGGGTTGCGCTGGGGGTACTGGCCATCCTGATGATCGTCACTGGTGTCGCCGATGGATTCGAACCACAGCTCGTCCTCACGGGTTCGATGTTCGGGATGGGCGGATCCGGGATGTTCCTGTGGGGTTGGCAGGCCCTGCAGAACCGCCGCCGCGCGGTTCTCCAGGGACTGGGCCGAAAGGTCCTCATGCTGGCCAGCGAGCGGAGCGGGGTCGTGACGGTCACGGAGGTTGCCGCCGAGCTGGACCTCAGCCTGGAGGCGGCCGAGAAGCTGATGATCGGGATGGACGACGGCTTCAGGGTCCGTTCCGACATCACCGAAGAAGGCGTGATGTACTACGAGTTCCCCGAGTTGCGGCACAAGGGGCGGCTGCAGCCGGGCGAAACGGGGTAGTGCCCCCGAACCGGAATCCGCGGACTGCTCTCTGCCGGCGCATGCCGGACCGGGCCGGGACGTCGGAGCACGCGGCCTTCTTCCGACTCGCCATCGCATTATAATGGTGGCGCAATTCGAGACCTTTCCCCGAATCAGGAGTGCCGGTGCGACAGTTCGTTGATGACCGAGGAAACGCGTGGGTGGCCTCGGTGGCCGAAGAGGGCGGCGGCGACTACAAGGGACGCTTCTACCTGCTGCTCGAAGGCGCGGAACAGGACGGCGGCGGTCGCCGGGTTGCCCTGGCCGACGTGCGCTGGAACTCCCTCAAGACCGCGCGGCGCACCCTGGGCACGATGTCCGGAGTCGAACTCCGACGCCGGTTGAGGTCGGCGCTGGGAAGGAGCGGGGGGTCGCGGTCATGAGCGACCCTGTGGCCCTGGAAGCGCTTCTGACCGAAGACCGCAGGTTCGCTCCACCGGAAGGGTTCGCTTCGTGCGCCTTCGTGGCCGATCCGGCGATCTACGACGAAGCGGAGGACTTTGAGGCCTTCTGGGCCCGCTGGGCGGAGAAGCTTCACTGGTTCCGCCGGTGGGACCGGGTACTCGACTGGACCCCTCCCCACGCGAAGTGGTTCGTGGGGGGCAGGCTGAACGTGTGCTACAACTGCGTGGATCGTCATCTGGACGGGGCCAGGAAGGACAAGACGGCCCTCATCTGGGAAGGGGAGACCGGCGAGCGGCGTGAGCTCACGTACCGGGAGCTGGGGGCGGAAGTGGGGCGGTTCGCCAACGTGCTGAAGGACCTCGGCGTCAGGAAAGGCGACCGCGTTGCCATCTACATGCCGATGATCCCGGAGACGGTGTACGCCATGCTCGCCTGTGCCCGGATCGGGGCGGTTCATTCGGTCGTCTTCGGGGGCTTCAGCCCCGACTCACTCGCCGACCGGATCAACGACGCCCGAGCCGGAGTGCTGATTACCGCGGATGGCGGATACCGGCGGGGGAGCGTCGTGCCGCTCAAGCGCAACGCCGACGAGGCGGTCCAGCGGTGCTCTTCCATCCGGCATGTGGTGGTCGTGGCCCGTGGCGGGCTCGAGTCGAATCGGGACTTCACCATGGTGCAGGGCCGGGATCAATGGTACCACGACGTGGCATCCGGGGTCAGCGACCGCTGTCCCCCGGAGGAAATGGATGCGGAGGACCTCCTCTACATCCTCTACACGTCGGGCACGACGGGTAAGCCCAAGGGCGTCGTCCACACCACGGGCGGATACCTGACGCAGGTCCACGCCACCACCAGAACGGTCTTCGACCTGCGGGAGGATGACGTCTACTGGTGTACGGCCGATGTGGGCTGGGTGACCGGACACAGCTACATCGTGTACGGCCCGCTTTCGGCCGGGGCGACCGTCGTGATCTACGAGGGGGCGCCGGACTGGCCCGACAAGGGGCGGTTCTGGAAGATCTGCGAGGATCTCGGGGTCACCATCTTCTACACGGCCCCGACGGCCATCCGCGCGTTCATGCAGTGGGGCGACCGGTGGCCGGGTGCGTACGACCTGGGTCGGCTGCGATTGCTCGGCACGGTGGGCGAGCCCATCAACCCGGAGGCCTGGATGTGGTATCACCGCGTGATCGGCAACGGCGGCTGCCCCATCGTCGATACCTGGTGGCAGACCGAGACCGGAGGGATCATGATCTCGCCGGTCCCGGGCGTCACTTCCACCAAGCCCGGCTCGTGCACCCAGCCCCTGCCCGGCGTGCAGGCCGCCATCGTGGACGAGAACGGCGAGGAGATCACCGAGCCCGACCGCGGCGGCTACCTGGTGATCCGCCACCCCTGGCCGTCGATGCTGCGCAACATCTGGGGCGACAGCGAGCGTTACCGCGAGACCTACTTCGGAAAGTTCGGCGACGACTGCTACATCACCGGCGACAGCGCCAGGCGCGACGCCGACGGCTATTTCTGGATCATGGGCCGGCTGGACGACGTCGTGAACGTGTCCGGGCATCGTCTCGGCACGATGGAAGTCGAGTCGGCGCTGGTGGCGCATCCGTCGGTGGCCGAAGCGGCGGTCGTGAGCCGCCCGCACGAGATCAAGGGCGAGTCGATCTTCGCCTTCGTCGTGCTCAAGGGCGCCGCGCCGACAGGCGATGACGACAGCGCGCGCCAGAAGGAACTGCGCGCCTGGGTCGACGAACAGCTCGGCCCCATCGCCCGCCCCGACGACCTGCGCATCGTCGAGGCCCTCCCCAAGACCCGCTCCGGCAAGATCATGCGCCGCCTGCTGCGCTCCATCGCCCGCGGCGAGGAAATCAACCAGGACATCTCAACCCTCGAAAACGCCGACCTCGTCCGCCAGCTGATGCAGTCCTGATTCAAACCAGGCTGCGTTTCGCGCCCGGGCCTGTGCGTCACGAACGCGTTACACTTTGCGGCCCCCGATCATGGGGTGGAGGAGCCGTAATGAAGAAACTGCTTGGTGTGACCCTGATGACCCTGTTCTCGATGTCTGCATCCGCCGACCTGGCGGAACAATTGGCCGCGAGCGGCCGCTCGGATGCGGACAAGGCGCGGGACGAGGCCAGAAGGCCGGCCGAAGTGCTTGCCTTTCTCGGTGTCGAGCCGGGAATGACCGTAATGGACCTGTTGGCTTCGGGCGGCTGGTACACCGAGGTGCTTTCGGTGGCCGTCGGACCTGAGGGCACCGTTTATGCCCAGAATCCTCCCATGCTGCTGGGCTTCAACGACAACGCCTACGACAAGGCGATTTCCGCCCGGCTGGCGGACGAGCGGCTCCCGAACGTGATCCGGCTGGATCGCGACGAAGATGACACGGGCCTGGAGCCCGGGTCGCTGGACGCCGCGCTTACCGCGCTGAACCTGCACGACCGCCACAACTTCGGAAGCGACGAGGACGTTGCGGCCCTGCTGGCCGCGGTCAAGGACCTGCTCAAGCCGGGCGGCGTGCTCGGCGTGATCGACCACTACGGCGACCCGGACAAGGACAACACCCAGCTGCATCGCCTGAACGTGGCCACGGCGCTGCCGATTATCGAGGCCGCCGGCTTCGAGATGGAGAGTTCCGATCTGCTGCGCAATCCGGACGACGACCACAGCATCATGGTGTTCGATCCCGCGATTCGGGGAAAGACCGACCGGCTGCTCTACAAGCTCACCAAGCCCACCGAATAGCTCCCGTCAGCGGAGGGTGATTGCGGGGAACAGGATCAGCACGCCCAGCAGCAGCGCGTCACAGGCCAGGTAGGGCAAGGCGGCGCGGATGACCTGTCCGAGCGTCGTGCCCTTGGGAGCGACGCTCTGCATCAGGAACAGCAGCAGCCCGAACGGCGGCGTGGTGAGGCTCATCTCCAGGGCCAGCAGCACCACCACGCCGAACCAGATGGGGTCGAAGCCCATCAGCGTGGCCAGCGGAAAGAACACCGGGATGGTGAGCAGCATGATCGAAAGCTGGTCCATGAACATGCCCAGCACGAGCATCAGCGCGAACATCAGCAGCAACTTCGCGTACGGTCCCGCCTCCAGGGCGATCGACCATTCCACCACCGCCGTGCTGGCGCCCGAGAAAGCCATCAGCTGGCTGAACACCGATGAACTCAGGATCAGCAGGAACACCATGCCGGAGATTCGAACCGTGCTGGCCAGGGCGGCCCGCAGCGCCCTGACCGTGAGCTTGCGGGAAAAAGCCGCAAGCGCGGCCACGCTGAGCGCGCCGAAGGCTGCCGCCTCCGAAGGCGTTGCCCAGCCGAGCACAATAAAACCCACGACGCAGAAGACCACCAGCCCCAGCGGCAGAATGTTGAACACCAGAAGCTGGACGCGGCGCCTGATCGGAACCCTTTGCACGCCGTAACTGGGCGCGCTGTCCGGATTGAGGCGCGCCTGCAGATAGATGACCAGGCTGTAGCCGACCGCCAGCACCAGGCCGGGAATAATGCCGGCGATCAGCAGCGCGCCGATGTTCAGTCCAGCAAGGCTGCCGAGCAGCACGCCCAGGGAAGACGGCGGGATCAGCATGGCCAGGCCGCCG
>CAZRQE010000046.1:0-19244 GCA_964602175.1 uncultured Gemmatimonadaceae bacterium
CCCCGGGGTGGGGCCGGAGCCGCACCTGCCGTCCGCCGGAGAAGATCACCGCGCTGGTGTGCGTGAGGTGCGCCTCGGTTCGGCGTACCCCGTCCACGAAGCCGAGGTGGACCGGTGGGCCCGCGTCCGTGGGCCGGTGAATGCGGAAATGTCCTCCATCTTCCACCACCCGGCACTCAACCGTGTGTTCATACTCTTCATCCGCGCGAAAGCCGGCGCCATGGGACACATCGAACGGTTCGACACCGATGAACGGACGGCTCGCGGGAAGGTTCATCTCGAAGTGGCCGGATTCGTGCCGATGACCCGGCCGATGGGAGGGGAATTGGGTGGTTCGCTCATTATTCGGCCAACAAGTTAAGCCAACGGCCCCGGACCGGCATCAACGCCGGCCCGGGGCCGCGTCTCAAGGTGCCCCGGTCCGATCCCCGGGCAGCCCGTGAGGTCAGCCTACCAGCGGTAGCCCAGCCTCGTGTAGTAGAACCCGCCATTGAAGCCGAACGGCGTGAACTGGCCGTAGGTGTTGCCCACGCCGGCCGCGGCCCCCGGATACTGCTGCGGGAAGGTGTTGAACACGTTCTGGGCACCGACCGTCAGGGTCCAGCTGTCCGTGAAGGTGTGGGCGGCCTCGATATCGACCAGGTTCCGCGACGGGTAGTCGATCGTGTTGGCGGAGCTGCCCTCGTAGTACGGCTGCTCGCCGTCGTAGTAGCCGCCCCAGTGGCTGATCCGTGCCAGCACCCGCGTGCCGCCGACGAAGTCGTGGTTGACCGAGATGTTGCCGCGCAGGTTCGGCAGGCCTTCCTCCAGGATGCGGATTCGGCCCGCGCTCAGCGTCTGCGGGTTGTGATCGGTGACCACGGTGCGATTCAGGTTCCACGCGGTGCTGAAGGTGGTGGCGGAACCGTCGCCGCCAGCGGCCCGGTACGCGGCCACCCAGTCGATTCCCTCGCTCTTCGTCGAGAAGTCGTTGATGAAGAAGCGGAACCGGGCGAGCACGCCGCCGGGGCGGATGATGCCCTCGGCGAGCAGCCGGTCAATCTCGGGCGGGCTCAGGCTGAAGTCCTGGGTGAAGGTGAGCCGGTCGGACATGCGGATCTGATAGGCGTCGAAGGACATGCTCAGGCTGCCGCTTTCGACCACGCCGCCCAGCGCCAGGTTGACCGAGGTCTCCGGCGTCAGCGGCTCGCCGCCGTACTCCATCGCCAGATCGGAGGTCGACGGGATGGTCCCGTTGTTCGTCAGGTCCATGATGACCGGGTCGTAGATCGTGGAGATGTTGAAGGCGTTGGACTGACCGGGCGTGGGGGCCCGGAAGCCGGTGCTGGCGCTCATCCGCAGCGCGAACGCCTCGGACACGCTCACGCGGGCGGCCACCTTGCCGTTGATGGTGCTGCCGAAGTCGGAGAAGTTCTCGAACCGACCCGCCACGCCGAACGTCCACGCACCCTCCGGCTCGCGGATCTCCAGGTCGCTGTAGACCGCGAAGTTGTTCCGGTTCCAGACGCCCTCGGTCAGCGGACCGAAGCCGGTGAACCCGTTCGATCCCGGGGTGAAGCCCTGGGCGGCCAGCGGACCCTCGGTCCAGCTCGCCCGGTCGCCCGGGACGATCTCGAAGCGCTCGTTCCGGAACTCCGCGCCGCCGGCGAAGTTGACCCTCTCGTTCGCGGCGTAGGAGAGGTCGACGTTCAGGTTGGTCTCCTGCTGGTCGTAGATGCCCGGGTTGAAGTACGGGGTGCACGGCTGGTCGGGGACGTGCGGCGAAAGCCTCTGGTCGGTGGCGCAGGGCTGGTCCGGCCCGAGCGACGAGTTGACCGTGTTGTACATGTAGAAGTCCATGTTGGACTTGCCCCAGGCCGCGCTGGCGTCCCAGGAGAGCTTCTCGCCCGCGCCCTTGAGGCCCGCGACGGCGGAGGCGTCCAGCACGTTGGCCCCGAACTGCGGCGTGAACCCGCCCGGGAACATCTTCTGGAAGGTCCAGCAGTTGGGGTTGGCCAGCAATTCCTGCCACGCGGCCTGATCTGTCACCACGCCGCCGGAAACCGCGACGCGGGGACAGCCCGCGGAGCCGTCGAGCACACCGTCCTGCGCGTCGAGCAGATCGCCCACCAGCAGGAAGGCCCCGTCGTCGTCGCTGGTGCCGAACACGCCGCTGCGGGTGTTCGGGTTCCGGAAGTAGAAGCCGCCCTCGACCGTCTTGCTGACGTAGTTGCCGTGGCCGTAGAACTGCATCTGGTCACCGAAGACGTAGCCGGTGTTGGCCCACAGCTTGATCTCGTCGGACACTTCGGGCGATCCCCAGATCTGGGCCGGGTCGCGTACGCTGGTGTTGTTCTGCACGTTGATGAGCGCGATCGCGTCGTCGCGCTGGACGCTGCGGTCCGTGGGAAGCGCGTTCCCGTACTCGCCGGTCAGGTTGAGGAATCCGGTCTCGCCGAGCGGAAGCCCGATGTTGCCGGACAGCGTGTACATGTCGCCGTCGCCGGGCAGGACGCCACGGTCCACCCGGTTGCTGGTGTCACCGAAAAGGTGTCCGCCGCTCTTGAACTCGATCGAGCCGCCGGAGCGGTCGTTGCGGAGCACGAAGTTCATCACGCCCGCGATGGCGTCGGAGCCGTACTGGGCCGCCGCGCCGTCACGCAACACCTCGGCCTGCTCGAGCGCCAGTCCGGGAATGAGCGCGATGTCGGGACCCTGCGAGCCGTCCGCCAGGCCGTTGCCGTACCAGGTGATGACGGCCGTGCGGTGGCGGCGCTTCCCGTTGATCAGCACCAGCGTGTGATCCGGCGCCAGGCCACGAAGGTTGGCGGGCCGCGCGAAGGTCGCCGCGTCTGAAATCGGCTGAATGTTGACGTTGAACGACGGCACCACGTTGCGGAGCAGGTTGGCGAAGTCGGTGTCGCCCTGCTGCACGATGTCCGTGGTCGGGATCACGTCGACGGGTACGGGCGATTCGGTCACCGTGCGCGGTTGTGCGCGGCTTCCGACGGCAACCAGCCCCTCGAGCTCCAGTGCGGCCGTGATCATGGCCGCGTCGAGCCGGGTGGTCTGGCCTGCGGTGATCGTGACCTGGGTCCGATAGGTCTGATAACCGATCAGGATGATCGCGACATCGTGCGTGCCGGCCGGAATGTTCGAGACCGTGTAGCTGCCGTCGGCGCGGCTGTTGGCACCCAGGTTCAGGTCCGGAAGCGACACCTGCGCGCCCGGCAGCGCGGCGCCGGTGCCCTGCATGGTCACCGTGCCTTCGAGGGTTCCCTGTTGCGTGACAGCCGCCGTGGGGGCAAGCAGCGCACCGAGCGCCCCGAGGAGGAGCAGTTTCTTCTTCATTTTCAAATCCATCCCTTTCCGCGGAAGGTACGTAGCGTCTCGCAGAACCGGCCCATGTCCTCGGGCAGGCCGAAGGACAGCCGGTTCCAGTCAAGCATCGGTGGGAAATCCCTTCCCACGAGGAAACCCTCCTCCGCCATGCGATTTCGATAGGTCGGCAGGTCGCCGCTGATCCGGTGCATCAGGAAGTTGGCCTGGGTGGGCATGTACTCCAGCCCGAGTTCGTCCAGCGTGGTTTCGACCATTTCCCGCGACTCCCGGTTCACCTGGCGGCTCTTGGCGATGAGCGCCTCGTCCCGGAACGACGCCCCCGCCGCCGCTATGGCCAGCTGGTTCACGTTGTTTCGCGAGGCGAAGTCCATCAGTCGCGTGGCGGTATCGGGGTGAGCGATCCCGTACCCGATGCGCAGCCCGGCCAGCCCGTAGATCTTCGAGAAGGTCTTCACGACGACCACATTGCGCTTCTTCGCGATCCACGGCAGCGAGCTCCACATGCGCTCGTCGTCGACATACTCGATGTACGCCTCGTCCGATAGGAAGAAGACGTGTTCGGGGGCCTCGGCGATCCAGGCGTCGATTTCCGCGCTGGGCGTGATCGTCGCCGTCGGGTTGTTCGGGTTGCAGAGGTAGACCAGAGCGGGGCGTCCCGTGCTCTCGGCCGCCTCGCGCATTCGCCCGATGTCGTGCGCGTGGTCCGCGGTGAGCGGCACCTTGACGAGCTCATAGGCCTCGGTGCGCTGGTAGTTCGTCACCGCCTCGTAGGTGGGGTCCGCCATGACGAGCCTGGCGCGCGGCGCGGCATACGCCTGCACCACCATCTGCAACACTTCCGCAGACCCCGTGCCGATCACGACCTGGTTCTCGGCAACCTCGTGGGCCGCGGCCAGCTTCGAGACCAGCTCGCCCTGCTGGTCCGACGGATAGCGGTTGGCGAGCACGATGGCCTCCACCAGCGCATCCTTCGCTGCGGGCGATATGCCCAGCGGGTTCTCGTTGGAGTTGAGGCGCACCGCCCCGTTGCTCAGACGCCGCCCCGGAGCACCGACAAGTCCCTGGAGGGGGCTCCCGAGTCCCCCGAACGCACTGGCGCCGGCTACAGCGCCCGAGACCGCTCCGGCCCTGATGAAGAAGTCGCGTCTACGCATGTGCAGCCTCCCGGAAAGAGGGTTGGAAGAGCCAAAACTGTCCGAAAAAGTCGCAATATGTCCGATTCTGTCGCATTCTGTCCGAAATTGTCGCATGCAGCGCTTGGCGCGAGTCTGTTCCCTTACACCATACCAATATCGTCGGAGAAGCGGACCAGCGCCAGCGAAAAGCGGCCGACGCCGTCCAAACTCCGGCTTTTCAGTATCAATTCATGTCCGACAGCGGGTCATGGATGCCCGTCATCTCCCACCTCGTGCTCAACCTCCGGCCGACCACGGGGGCACGACGCCGTTGACCCGTGCATACGCGATCGACTGGCCCAGATGCTCATGGCAATGAGCCAGGGTGAAGGTCATCGCCCCGCGCACGCTCGTCGGACCGAACAGGTCCACACCCTGTCCCCAGGCGTCATCGGCCGTCGCTTCGAGGGCCTCGCCGATGTAGTCGAAGGACGCCGCGAGCGCCGCCACGACGGTCGGCTTGTCGGTGATCGACTCCGGGTCATCACCGTACCAGGCTTCCACCCCCACCGGCGGATCGGTGCCCATGACCCGGGCCACGAGCCCGATGTTCGCGGCCGCTACGTGCATGTACACCTCCGAGACGGAACGCACGCCTTCGCCGGGACGCCATCCATAGGCGGACTCGGGCATGGCTTCGGCGAGGCCCACGTACTTTTCGGTCAGGTTCGCCAGGTCCCCCAGCAGTTCGGATTGAACGGTGGACTGAACAGCCGCGGATTCTTCCCCGGCGGCCATTTCGTCAGCGGCCTCGCCATCGCCGCTGCCGGCCGGGGCGCACCCGGTCAGCGCGAGGGCACAGATCGCCGCGAACACGGTCGCATACATCTCGATCGGATACTTCTTCATCATGCCGCCTTTCATTCGTGCGGAGCGCGTCCCGGGTCGGCCTCCCCGTGCCGACCAGCGTCCTGCGCCTCCCACCGCCTCAACAGTCAATAGACAGCGCTAGGTCGCCGCGTGCCACCACCTTGACGGCTTCAGGCGCTTGCCGCGGCCGCTAACGCGGTCCATCCAGAGGGCCAGGCGCCTCAGCGGGGTTCCGGCGAGCCACCGCCATGCCCGGTTCCGCCAACCACGGAAATCTCGATTGTAGGGACATACGCGCACGCAGATCGAGCAGTCCGTGTTCTGGTTGGCCCAGAAGCGGAAGCACTTCTCGGCGTCGGTGGTCCACTTGCGGATGCCCTGGATATTGGACCGGTTGTGCACGACCCTGGACGGTTCGCCCCCGTCGATGGCCCTGGCCGGACACCCTTCGGTGCAGGCGCGGCATATGTCGCACACCTCCCGGACGCCGAAGCGCACCGGCCGGTCGTGCGCCAGCGGCATGTCCGTGAAGACCTTGCCGATGCGGACGCGGGGGCCGAACTCGCGCGTGATCAGGAGACCGTGGCGCCCGTATTCCCCCAGCCCGGCCTTGATCGCCAGCGGGATGACCAGCGCCGAATCGTTCATGCTGGCCACCGCGCGATACCCCAGGTTGGTGACGTACTGGGCAATGGCGAGGAGGACGATGGTGTCGCGCGAATAGGTGGCGCCGGTCGCCGTGCCGCTCAGCGCCGATGGCGCGGTGCGCAGGACCTCCAGGTCCATGGACTGCGCGATGACGATGACATTGTCGAGGTCGGCCGGTATTTCCTGCGGCTTCTCGACCTCCCCTTCGCGGCTGTAGGCGTGTGTGTACATCCACCGTTCGTCGTACCCGGTGATCCCGACAAGATCGGCGCCCAGCGTGCGGGCCGCGTGCTTGACCTCCCTTGCCATCTCCTCCGGCGACTCCACGGGAAGCGCGCAGCCCGGCCCGTCGCGCATGACCGTGTACGGGTCCAGGAAGCCCTCGCGCCGGTCCGCACCCTCCTTGAGCTCGGCGAAGATGTCGGTGACGTGCCACGAGGCGTTGCGCAGCGCGTAGTCCCGCTGCGTGAAACCGTCCACGGACCGCCACGTCATCCGCGGGGTCCTGTAGGTCTCGTAGAACATGTCCGAACGGTGCGTGCGCACTTCGGGATCCCAGAACGAGCGGCAGAAGATGTCGTCTCGCTGCGAGAAGCGGCGATAGTCCTCGCCTACCTCGAATCCGGCTTCGCGGTCGGAGGCTGCGTCCGCGGCGGTACCGGCTGCGTCCGCGGCGGTGCTGCGGCCTCCCTCGGCTTCGTTGTCCATTCGGCCAATCTACCACACGCCCCGCCGACACGCTTCCGGCCGTCCTGCAGCCTCCGCCTCCGAGCGGCGGTTATGCCCCGCCGGGTTCCCGCCCCATGAGGGGCCGCAATTCCTCGCCCGGATTCACGAACCGGTTCAGTTCGATCCTGTACTGGCGGTCGTGCAGGTCCCGGTAGCGTCCGCCCGCGGCCATGAGCTGGTCGTGGCTGCCGCGCTCGACCACTCGGCCTTCCTCGATCACCAGGATCTGATCGGCGCTGCGGATGGTGGACAACCGATGCGCGATGACGAAGGTGGTGCGGCCCGACCGCAGCGCCCGCAAGCCCTCCTGGATCTGCGCCTCGCTCTCCGAGTCGAGGCTGGACGTGGCCTCGTCCAGTACCAGGATACGGGGATCGGCCAGGATCGCGCGGGCGATTGCGAGCCGCTGCCGCTGCCCGCCGGAGACCTTGACGCCGCGCTCGCCGATCACGGTGTCGTAACCGTCCGGGAAGCCGGTGATGAATTCGTGGCAGTGCGCCAGCTTAGCGGCCTCCACGACCTCTTCCCGGGACGCGCGCGGGCGCCCGTAGCGGATGTTGTACTCGACCGTGTCGTCGAAGAGGAAGTTGTCCTGCAACACGACGCCCACGTGCCGCCGGTACTCGTCCAGCCGGATCTCCGCCAGGTCGCGGCCGTCCACGAGCACGCGGCCCGAATCCGGCGCGTTGAACGACAGCACCAGTCCGGCCAGGGTGCTCTTTCCCGACCCCGAAGATCCGACCAGCGCGGTCGTCGTGCCGGGTGGCGCGTCCAGCGAGACGTCCCGGAGAACGGGCACATCGGTATCGTACGCGAACGACACGTTCTCGAACGAGATCCATCCCTGGATCAGTCCCAGCGGCTTCTTGCCCAGGTCCCGGTCCGCCTCGGTGCTCATCGTGCGCAGCTCCCGGATACGGTCCAGGCCCGCGAACGCCTCGGTGATCTGCGTGCCGATGCTCGCGATCTGCACCAGCGGCCCCGCCATCATCCCCGTCAGGATCAGGTACATGACGAAGTCGCCGAGGGTCATGGCTTCGGTGACGATCGCGCGGCCCCCGACGAGGATCATCACGACGCTGATGAGCCCGATGATCACCGAGGAGAACGACGTGACGGCCGAGACTCCGGTCACCGACCTGGCCACGTTGCGCAGCAGCCGGTGCGCCCCCTTCGCGAAGATCCTGTCTTCCGTCCGTTCCGAGGTGTATGCCTTCACGATACGCACGCCCGCCAGACTCTCGCCGAGCCTGCCGGTCACCTCCGCGTTGATCCGGCCCCGCTCCCTGAACAGCGGTCGGAGGCGCCTGAAGGCGATGGCCATGGCGCCGCCGAACACGAGCAGGATCGACATGGTGAAGAGGGTGAGGACCCAGTTGACGTACATGAGGATGGCGAAGCAGGTGGCCGACATGACCAGGCCGCCGGTCAGCTGCACCAACCCCGTGCCGACGAGGTTCCTGATGCCCTCGGCGTCGGTCATGATCCGCGAAATCAGGACCCCGGACTTCGTGGAATCGAAGTAGTTGACCGGCAGGCGCGCGACGTGGGCCTGCACCGTCTTCCGCATTTCCGTGATGGCGCGCTGAGCCGTGACGCCCAGGATCTGGGACAGCGCGAACGAGCTTCCCCCCTGCACGAGCGCTGCCACTCCCACCACGATCGCGAGCGGCAACAGCAGATCGGTCCGCCCCTGGCCGACCACATCGTCGATGAGGAACTTCGACGACGCGGGCGCAACGAGCCCGGCCAGGCGACCAATCACCATGACAAGCAGGCCGAAGGCGACCCGCCCGCGATACCGCCAGATGATCGCCCTCGCCTCCTGCCACACCCTCTCCCGCTTCAGCTTCCTCTTCTCCGTCACGCCCCTCGCCCCTTGCGTTCGGTGGCACCCGGCACCAAGGGTAGCGGAGACGCAGGCCGGCTGGCTACAGGCCCCGCCCGTGCGGCCAGGGATCGTCGCCGGGCGGGACCTCCCGCTCACGCATGTATCGCTCCGCCAGTTGGCCCGTCACAAACGCGTCCAGTTCGTCCATGTCCCTGCCGGCACCTTCCAGGGCCGCCACCAGGTTTCTTCGAAACAGCGGGTTGGCACCGTCGAGCGTAACGGCAAGCGCCAGAGGCCCGATGGCGTCCTCGAAGCGGCCGTGTTCGATCAACAGGTAGCCCATGTTGTTCAGTGCCCACACGTCTTCCGGGTCGACCAGCAACGCCTCTTCATAGCTGGCAAGCGCGCTCGAGCAATCACCGCTCTCGGCCTGGGCGCGGGCCAGGGTGCGCCACGCCGCGGACGACGCGCGATCGAGGTCGATCGCGATGCCGGCGTGTTCCCGGGCTTCGTAGGGCCGGCCGACCTCGATGAGCGCCCGCGCCAGGTTCACGCGGCCCCTGGCGTGATCGGGCCTGTGCGCCACCCACGCACGCAGGTGCTCCTCGGCGCCTTCCGGATCGCCCCCACGCCACGCCGCAATCCCCAGCGAGTAGCGGTCTGAAGGTGCGACCGATCTTCCATCCTCCTGGGGCACATCGGGGATCGGTGCCGGCACGTCCGGGACCGGTGCCGGCACGTCCGGGACCGGTGGCGAGGCGTCCGGGGTGGGCGCGCTCACGTCCGGCGCCGCGTCCCCCTGACTCTGCACCCGCTCCTCTTGAATCGCCGCGGTCGTCCCGAACGTCGTGGACGTCTCGGTCTCACTGATCGTCTCGATCTCCGCGATCGCCACTTCGCCCGCAGGCACTTCCCGGTCCCCGCCCGTGCACGCCGCTACGCCGGCGAAGAATGCAAGCGCCAGTCCCACGGCACTCCAGCGCAGCAACGCCTCCGACCGATCCCGCTCCGTCATCGTGTACTTCATTGTTCGGCCCTCCCGAAGCCTGGCCCCGTGCCGCTACTGACCGAATCGTTCCCGGTTCGCGGCGCGAGGCGGTTGCGTTTGGTCCGGGTAGGCGCAACGAGCGGGCCAAGTGGTGCGAGGGCGGCGCTTTCGCCCTCAAGGCGTTGCACGGGAACGAGTTGGGCACATGCGTGCGGGTCCGCGGCCTGTCGGCCTCCGTCCTCATCGTGTCCGGTTGGACACGAGCGGCGGGTTCGACCGTGGCCGATGCGCCACCGCGATGGGCCCGTTTCAGGTATCCGGGCGCCCCGGGCGGCGGATTTCCAGCCGGTTCATGATCTTGAGGAGGCTGGAATGATCGGCCAGTCCCAGCGCTGCCGCCGTACGGCCAATCCTCCAGTCGTGGGTCTCGAGGGCCCGGCGCACGATGACCTGCTCCGCCGCCCGCTTCTGCTCCCGAAAGGTCCCCTGCCCGCCGATGGTCACGTCGGAAGCCACGGGCTGCGCGTCGCCGCCAGGCGCGCCGTGCCGCCCCAGGTCCGGGGGCAGGTCTTCGACATCGAGGAGCGGTCGGTCCGACGCGATGATCATCCGCTCGATCGTGTTGCGGAGCTCCCGCACGTTGTTGCGCCGCCAGTCCCGTGCCCGGAGGGCTTCGCGCGCCGCAGCCGATACCGGACGCGCCGACCGGCCGAGGCGTGGCGCGAGCACGGCCGCGAAATGGTCGGCGAGCAGCCCGATGTCCCCGCCGCGTTCCCGGAGCGGAGGCACTCGGACAACGTGCACATTGAGGCGGTAGAACAGGTCTTTCCGGAACGCTCCGGCTTCCACCTCGGCGTCGAGGTCCCGATGGGTCGCGGCCAGGACCCGCGTTGCCACGGTGATCGGATCCTCGCCACCCAGCCGGGTGATCTCGCCCCCCTCCAGCACGCGCAGGAGCCGTGCCTGGAGCGCTCCCGGCAGTTCACCGATCTCGTCCAGGAACAGGGTTCCCGCCGATGCGCGCTCGAAGGCCCCCCGCCTTGCCTTGACAGCCCCTGTGAAGGCGCCCCGGTCGTGGCCGAAGAGGTCGCTGTCCACCAAGCCTTCCGCCATGCCGCCACAGTTGACGGCCACGAACGCCTCCGCGCTGCGTCGGCTCTGGCGGTGCAACTCCCTGGCCACCAGCTCCTTGCCCGTCCCGCTTTCGCCCAGGATCAGCACGGGGCTTGGAATGTCCGCCAGCTTCCCGATGGCGGAACGGAGGTCGGCCATGGGCCCGCTATCGCCGATCAGCGTCGGTCGCCGGCCCTCGCCCTCCAGGTCCTCAAGCCGTTCCCGGAGATCGGTCTGGCGGAGCGCCAGGCGAACCTCGTGCACGACGCGCTCCATCGGCTCGGACTTGTCCACGAAGCTGAACGCCCCAAGACGCACGGCTTCCACGCACCGGTCGAAGCTGCCTGTGCCGGTATAGACGATCACCGGCACCTCGATTCCCCGGTGCTCCATCGACCTCAGCACGTCGAAGCCGTCGAGTCCCGGCATCTCCAGGTCGAGGATCACGCAATCCACGGCTTCCCGGGTGAGAATGTCGAGCCCCTCGGAGCCTCCCGCCGCAACGCGCGTTCTGAAGTCCCCAAGGCGCTGGAGGTCATACGCGTACTGCTCGGCCAGCGGCTTCACGTCGTCGACGATCAATACCAGCGGACTCATCGCACCTCCTCTCCAGCCGCCCTGAGGATCATCTCGACTCGCGTTCCCTGCCCGGCATCGCTCTCCAGGACGATCCGGCCACCGACATCCGCAACCAGCCGGCGTGCAATCGCGAGGCCAAGGCCGGTTCCCTCGGAACGGGTTGTGAAGAAGGGTTCGAACACGCGGGCGCGCAACTCCGCGGGAATGCCGGGCCCATCATCCTCAACGAATAGGCGGTGCTCAGACGGAGCGGAGTCGCCAACGGCCTCGACCCCGATCCGCACTTCGCCGTTCGTCTTGCGGGCCGCCGCCAGGGCATTCGCCATCAGGTTCTCGATCACCCTGCGCAACGAGACGCTGTCCATCTCCACCCACGCAGGCTCGGTTCCCAGCGTCGGCACCAACCTGAACCCGTCCTCCGACCCCGCCCCGGCCTCGACCACCGAATGGGCGATGGCGCGAAGATCGGAGCGCTCCCGCGCCCCGTGGACGGCCACGGCCTGGTACTGGTCCGCCAGCTCGCCCAGATAATCGAGGCTCTCGGCCACGGTGGCGGCCCTCGCTTCGTACGTCTCCGCCAGCGCGCCGGCACCGGTCCGATGCGCCTCGTCGAGATGCCGCATCACGTTGCGGATCGGGATGAGGCCATTGCGCACGTCGTGATTGACCTGCCGGGCCAGCTCTCCCAGCGTCGCCCGCTTCTCGGCGTCACGAACCCTTGCCAGCCCCTCCCGGATCCGTCCCAGCATTCCGTTGAGAAAGAACCCGAGGCGATCCAGCTCGCGGGCTCCGCCGCGCGTGAAGGCCACATCAAGCCGCCCCAGGTGAACACGCCGCGCCGTGGCCGCCAGCTTCTCCACCGGACTCGACAGGCGCCGCGCCATCGCCATCCCGATGAGCAGCGCCAGTACGGCGGAGCCCGCAAGTGCGAAGAAGAGGGCCCTGTCCAGGGAACGCACCATGGCCGCCAGCAGCGGATCCTGCCACGCGACCACAAGGTCCACAGGCGCGATGTCGGTCCCGCCGTCCCAACCCTGCCACGCCACGCGCGAGACCGGGCGGCGGCCCTGAAACTCCGCAGCCCCCGCCGTCACCGATCCGTCTCCAGCAATCCTGCGGGGCGCCGTATCCGCTCCCTCGGTCGGAACGGCGAGCAGCGACACCTCGCTGTCACCCTGTACGGCCGCGAGGCCGCCCAGTTCGGTCCCCACGATCGCAACGGCGCCGACCCCGCCCACATCGAGACGGCGCGCCCGGACCAACGCCGTGACGTCGCCGGTCGGCAGCGGCACGCGCGCAACCACCGGGCCGGCCACCCGATCCGCCAGAGCGGCGAGATGCGGATCGTGCCGCCCCGCGTCGCCCGGGAAGTGACTGGCCGCCAGGATCGTCCCTTCCGGATCGGTCACATACGTGATCGTTGTCCCGCTCGATGCGGCAAAACGCCCCACGGCCCCCTGCAGGGCTCCCGCCTCCCCCGACCGGAGCGCGATCCGCGCCGCATTGTCCTCGGACAGCAGGCGCTCCAACACGTCGAGGCGCTCGCCCATCCGGTCGGTGTCACGCTCCCAGCTCCGCACGATACGGTCCAGGCGCTCCTCCATCCTCCCTTCGTTGGCCTGCGTCAGCCGATCGGCGCCGACCGAGCGCATCACCAACCCCAGGGACAGCACCGGCACCCATGCGGCGACGAGCGCACCGATCACCAGGCGGGTTCGAAAACTCATCGGAGGTCCCTCGCTGCGTCCCCGATGGCGAAGGCGCCCGTCTCGCCGACAACAAGCACGGTGAGTCCGTCTCCAGTCACCCCGGCGCCCCATCCGGCCAGCCCTTGCACAGCTTCCGCGTAGAGGGAACACGGGTGCACGGGGCCGGCCGGCACGCGCACCACAGCGGCGACATCTCCAGGGGCCCGTCCCGCGCCCGCGGCACGCGCCGCGCGCACCGTCAAGCGGCCGCGAGCACCCGTGAGTGCGGCCAGCACCGCCGCGGTTTCGCCGCCCCGCAAGGCCGCCGAGGCCAGGCGCTCCGCAAGCTGCCGTGCGGCGAGGTCGCCTTCCGGGTAGCTCACGGACCGGGCACCTACACTCGTGTCGCGAGCAGGCCCGCCGGTAGTCGAAGCGACCGGGTCGGCCGCCGGGTCCGGTGACGCCGGCGAGCACTCGGCCGCAATCCTGCCCCAGGCAAGCGCGGAACGGCGCCGCGTTCCTGAGGGACCCCATCGGACCCAGTCCGCCCCCACCGCCGCGGCCAGCGCTTCCGAGTCGGCCGGTTCCGCAGTCCCGGGCAGCGCGACAAGGTAGGCGCGGTCGAACGCCACCAGGCGGACCGGGATCCCGACGGATCTCGCGTACTCGATCGAGGCACCGTGCCGGGTGAGTATTCCGCGCTCACCGCCGTCGATTGCGTCCCGCACGTCATGATCCCCGACGATCGCAGCCGGACCCGCCAGTCTCGGATCCGCAAACAACCGCGCGATGCCGGGCGCCGGATCCCGGAACGCGACGCTGACGCGGTTGCGCGAAACGACAACGTCCTCGACCCGATGACCGATCCAGGGCGGCTGGTTCAGCGGCGGCCACCGTGCCACCAGATCCCTGCCGATGAGTCCCTGCGAGACCGAATCGAAATCCAGCGTAACCACGCCATCCGCGACCGCCCAGTTGGCTCGGCCCGGCCGCAACTCCCCATCGCAGCCCATGCGCAGCAAGGCCTCGGGGTAGCCGATCCCGCCGTCCCCCGCCTCGCAGTTCGGGTTCGGATCCGCGGGTGCCGACGCACAGGCGCCCACAAGCGCGCACAGGGCAAGCCGCGTCCAGTTGCTCATGTCACATACTCTAACGATCCGGACCACGTCGGGTTAGAATCGACATATGCACGATTCCGCCGCCCGCCCCAGCCTGGAAATCCCCGGACCCGCCGTCTCCGCCGCCTGGCTGGCCAACCACCTGGGGTCGCCAGGCCTCGTCGTGCTGGATGGATCATGGTACCTGCCAGGCTCGGGCCGTGATCCCTTGAGCGAGTTCGAGGACGCGCGCATTCCGGGAGCGCGGTACTTCGACATCGACCGCTGCAGCGACCCCGGGGCGGAGTTGCCGCACACGGTTCCGGCCCCGGAGCACTTTGCGGGGTGCGTCGAAGAAGTCGGGGTATCGGATACGTCCAGCGTGGTGGTGTACGACGGCTCGGGCGTCAACCTCAGCGCTGCCCGGGTCTGGTGGATGTTTCGCTATTTCGGGTTCGACAGCGTGGCGGTGCTGGACGGCGGACTGCGCCACTGGCTGGCTTCCGGCCACGCCGTCGAAGCGGGCCCGGCCGCACGAACGCTCGAAGCGGCGGCGCCCTTCACCGCCGTCGCCCGCCCACACCTCGTTCGCTCGCTGGACGATATCGCCGAGGCCATCGGCGCCGCCGACAGGCAGATCGTCGATGTCCGTCCGCCGGGACGCTTCGCCGGAACCGCACCCGAGCCGCGAGCGGGCCTGCGTGGCGGCCACATTCCGGGAAGCCGCAACCTCCCCTACACCAGCCTTGTGGACTCCGGCACGGGATTGGCCATCGATGGGAACGAGCTTGCGCGGATACTCCGCGAGGCCGGCATCGATCCCGCTCGCGAACTGATCGGAACCTGCGGCTCGGGGACGAGCGCGTGCGCCTTCGCCTGGATGATGGCCCGGTCCGGCCACGAGAACGTGGCGATCTACGACGGATCGTGGTCGGAGTGGGGCGGACGTGACGATGTGCCGGTCGACACCGGTCCGGCCGACCCGCCCGGTCAGGCCTGAGCGCCGAGTCGCGCTACCGGACCCGGGTTGCGGTCACCGTCCCGCGGCGCGTCCCCATCACCCAGTTTCCCGCCAGGAACGATTCGTCGCCCGCCAGCCTCAGCACCAGCCTGCCGGACTCGACGGCCGCGGTGACATGCATCAGGTTCACACCCGCCTCCACTCCGACGATGCGCGCCGTCATGCGTCCGGCCACCAACGTGCCCCGATACGCGCCCGGCTCCCCCTCGATCGACATCGTTCCTTCGGAAACCAGGCTCTCGGACGACAGCGTTACCTCATACTCGCCCAGCGGATCGAGGGCCGCTTCGCCGACGGCCGGGCCGTGAGCGCACCCCCAAAGGAACGCGACCGCGACCGTGCCTGGGCGGAGCCTCATCGCGTGTGGCGCGGAATCCTCGCGGATCAGCCGGAGAACGCGGTCACGGCAATCCAGTCGGCTACCGTCCGAATCCCGGTGATCACGCCCTCCCCCAGGGCCACCAGCACGTCGCCCACCATCGTCTTGTCGAGCAGACCCAGCCATACGGCCACGCCCGTGAGGATGGCCGCCGGAACGAGAACCCGCAGAGCGATGCGCGCAAACTCCTTGAAGATCACCCAGGTGAGCGCGAGCAACAGCAGGAAGACCACCAACTGGCCGATCAGGGCGGGAGCAACGACTTCCGTCACTTGGCGGTCCGTGGATAGGGCAACACAATCGCGTCCATCAAGGAGCGTCCACTCAATATACAACGTCGGGGAGGCGGCTCCGGTTTCCGCAGCCGCCTCCCCGTTTCCTGCGGCGCAGCCTGCCCATCGGCGAGCTCCGCCAATCCCTACGAAAAACGTCGCCGGAGTCCTCCGGCGCCGCTACTTCCGAATCCTACGAAATCCGGTCCTTCAGCCCCTTGGCGGCCTTGAACGCGGGATACCTCTTCGCAGCGATGGTAATGCTCTCGCCCGTGCGCGGGTTGCGGCCGCTGCGGGCCCCTCGATGACGGGCCTCAAAGGTCCCGAAACCTCCGATCGAGACCTTTCCGCCGGCGTCGAGTTCGTCGGCAACGACGCCGATGGCGGGGTCGAACACGATTTCCAGGACCTCCGCAGCCTGCGCCTGGGTCAAACCAGACTTTGCGGCGACCTTCCTGGCCATCTCGGACTTGTTCATCTGCTCTTGCTCCTTTGGGGTGGTTTGCCTTCGCCCGCGCGTGCCGCGGGATTCGGACCGGTACGACGCACCGACGAGCGCGTCGCGCTTCAGTTACACTATCATCCTGCTCTGTGCCAAAAACTCCCCAAAACCGCTGATCCCTGAAGAGTTCCCGCGTATCACTGTGATGGAAAACGCTTCGGAATGGAAGGGGACAAACAAAATCGCCGGGTTCCGGCCCAACCTGCGAGATCAAAATGAAAGCTGCCATCTATCGGGAATACCGAGGTCCGATCACCATCGAGACCTTTCCCGACCCCGTGCCGCAGCCCGATGGGGTCGTGCTGCGCGTCGCAGCCAACGGCATCTGCAGGAGCGACTGGCACGGGTGGGTCGGACATGATCCGGACATCGTCCTGCCGCATGTACCGGGGCACGAGATCGCGGGGGTGGTGGAGGACGTCGGGAGCGAAGTCAGGCGGTGGAAGACGGGTGACCGCGTGTCGGTACCCTTCATCGCCGGTTGCGGGCGGTGCAGGCAGTGCCGGGCAGGCAACCAGCAGGTCTGCGATCGCCAGTTCCAGCCGGGGTTCCACGGTTGGGGCGGGTTCGCCGAGCGGGTGGCGCTCCGGCACGCGGACCTCACGCTTGCGGCGCTGCCCGACGATGTCGGCTTTGTCGAAGCCGCCAGCCTCGGTTGCCGGTTCGCGACTTCGTTCCGGGCGGTCCAGGCCCAGGGGCGGGCGACGGGGGGCGACTGGGTCGCCGTTCACGGATGCGGCGGGGTCGGCCTGGCCGCGGTGATGATCGCGGCCGCTCTCGGCGCCCGAGTGGTCGCGGTGGACATCCGCGACGACGCCCTGACGATGGCGCGCCGGGTGGGCGCGGTCGAAGCCGTCAACGCCTCCGAATCCGCGGACCCGGTGCAGGAGATCCGTGACATCACCGGCGGCGGCGCCCACGTGTCGCTGGACGCGCTGGGTCACCGGGATACCTGCTTCAACTCGGTGGCCTGCCTGCGCAGGCGGGGGCGCCACGTGCAGGTGGGGCTCATGACGGCCGAGCATCGCCATGCGGGCATACCGTGGGACCTCGTCATCGCCTGGGAGCTGGAGATGGTTGGCAGCCACGGGCTGCAGGCCCACGAGTACGACCGCATCCTGCGCATGGTCGCGGCCGGCTCGGTCGAGCCCGCGAAGCTCGTCACGCGAACCGTCTCCCTCGAGGAAGGCGTGGATGTCCTGACCGGAATGGACGACTACAGCGTGCTTGGCGTCGTCGTCATCGACCGGTTCGCGTAGGGCTCCAGCGGGTCCAGTCCCGAACCCAGTCTCCGACCCAGTCCATCGCGGGCATCCCGATCGGAGCTCCGGGCGGCGCGTTCGGCGTCGCCACCGGCGTCCAGGGCGCATACGGACGATCCTCGAAGCGCTGGATGTCGCGGGCCAGGAGCGCGAAATGGGCCCCCTGCGCGCCGTCCTGCGAAGCGAGACTGGCCGCCGTCGACCCCAGTTGGCCGAGGTGCCGGGCCGCGACCGCGCGCACCTGCGACATCGGGGCACCATCGGCAAGCCGCATCAGTCCGTCGGCGACCACCCGCCCCACCGCCCTGCGAACCTCCGCCTCGTACGGCCCATCGCCGCCGTTCGGCTCGCCCACGTCCACCAGGGCGCCGATCACGTCGCCCAGCCCCGGGAGCGACGCGTCGAGAACGCGCTGCTCCAGCAACCGCGCCGCGCGGCTCGGATTCAACACCTCGTCCACCACGTGCGCCGCCGCGACGACGGCCGGGGAGATCGCGTCGAACATCGGTCCCGTGTAGCGCGGGAAGAGTTCCCGGGTCCGCCCGTACCCCGACGGCCGGGGCGGCAGCTCGGCCAGCACACCCTCGGGAATGGTCAGCTCGGCGGGCTGAAGCGCGCGCACGAGCGCATCCAGCGCCCGCTGCTGTTCCGCGGCCGACGCCGGCCGGACCGGATCGAGCCCGTCGCCGCGGACCGCGTACGTGTAGTGCAGGCCCCCGAGCACCGAGGCGGCGGCAGTGACCTGGTAGCGGTGGTGCAGGTAAAGCGGCACGAGCACCTCCTCCATCTGCGCCATGGGACGCCCGGCGCGAATCGCCCGCTCGCCGAAGCGGTCGAGGGCAGCGCGGCGGACATCCAGCATGCGGTCCAGCTCGGCCCCGGCGTCCGTCCCGTTCGACCATTGATCGGCCCGCGCGTGTGCCGAAACATCCTGGTTCGTGAAGAAGCGGACGTCCTCCTCCCAGGCCTCGTCGAGGATCCTCTCCAGCTCGGCCGCTTCGTCCGCGCCGGCCGGGAAGACCTCGTAGCCGTAGCGGATCGCGACCTTGTCCCACTCGCCGATGTCCGTGTCGTACACCTCGGAGTATTCGAAGCCGTCGCCGTCCAGGGTGATGAGCGGGTGAGGGTAGTCGAGAACCGAGATCCTCCCCGCCTCGCTGTCGTAGTAGTTGTGCGACAGCCCCAGCGTGTGCCCGACCTCGTGTGCGGAAAGCTGACGAATCCGGGCCAGCGCCCACTCGGCAATGTCGTCCGCGCTCTCGTCGCCGTTCTCGTACGGGGCCAGCAGTCCCTCGGCGATCAGGTAGTCCTGGCGCACGCGCAACGAGCCGAGCGTCACGTTGCCCTTGAGGATCTCGCCGGTGCGCGGGTCGGTGACCGAGCCGCCCGTGCTCCACCCCCGCGTCGAGCGGTGCACCCAGTTGATCACGTTGTAGCGCACATCGTGGCTGCTCACGTCCTCGGGCCTCAGTTCGACCCGGAAGGCATCGATGAAACCGGCGGCCTCGAAGGCCTGGTTCCACCAGCGGGCACCGTCCAGCAGCGCCGAGCGCACGGGTTCCGGGGTCCCCGGATCGAGGTAGTAGACGATGGGTTCGACGGGCTCGCTCATCGCGGCCGCGGGGTCCCTCTTCTCCAGCCTGTGCCGGCGTATGAAGCGCTTCGTCATCGGCTCGCCGAGGGGGGTCGAGTAGTCCTGGAAGGAGAGTCCCCCGTACCCGGCGCGCGAATTGTGAGCACGCGGCGTGTATTCCCCGAGCTCCGGGAGCCTGATGAAGGAGTGATGCATCCGGATCGTGGCCGCCGCCGCGGAAGCCGCCACGTTGCCG
>CAZRQE010000047.1:0-8925 GCA_964602175.1 uncultured Gemmatimonadaceae bacterium
CGGGGAGGAGGAGGGGTTTCCTCCCCGGGAGAACGACGATACCCGGAGCGCGGAGTTGTTCCTGACCCAGGCGGAGACGCTTGGCGACCCCTCTCGCTTCCAGGAAGCCCTGACAGCGGCGATGGCGGCGATCCTGGACGACTCGACGAATTCGCTCGGCTACTACCAGGCGGGCAGGGCACAGGTCGGGCTGGGGGATCATGTGGCGGCCGACACGCTCTTCGAGATGGCGACGGAACTCTATCCGCCATACGACCAGGACGTCCGCATCCAGCGGGAGACCGCCTGGATCGCACTCTTCAATTCGGCGATCGGGCCACTCGACGCCGGCGACAGCGAGGAGGGCATACGATTCCTGCAGGCGGCCGAGGTGATCTTCCCGGGTCAGCGCCCCGAAGCGCTGATCAACCTTGCCGTGACGTACAACCAGGTCGGTCGGATCGACGACGCAATCGAGGCGTTCGGTGCGGCGCTGGCCATCATCCGCGGACCGCGGATGCAGGAAGCGGACAGCGTGACCGCGGCAAGCTGGGCGGAGAGCGAGATGAACGTCTCCTTCAACCGGGCGATGCTGTTGAGCCAGCAGGGACGCTACGACGAAGCGGTTGGCGAATACGAGCGCTTCCTCGAAGGGAATCCGGGCGACGTCGCGGCGCTGTCGAGCCTGGCGTCGGTGCTGTCCGAGGCCGGGATGGCCGACTCCGCGCAGGCGATCTACGACAACCTGTTGTCCGGGGCCGCTGAACTCGGCATGCGGGAACTCTTCAATATCGGCGTCGGACTGTATGGCGCCGCGGACGCTGCGTCGGAGCCGGGCGCCACGCAGGAACTGTATGGTCGCGCCGCCGAGGCGTTCCGGCAGGTGGCGGAGGTCGCTCCCGACAACCGCGACGCAGTGTTCAACCTGGCGCAGTCGCTCTACGAGGCCGGCAACTGGGAGGAGTTGATTCCGGTTGCGCGCGGACTTGTGGAACTCGACGGGTACAACCCCGACAGCTATACGATCCTGGCCCAGGGGCTCGTGGAAACCGATCAGAGTCAGGAGGCGGTTGAGATACTCCAGACCCGGGAGGGGCTCGCCTTCCGAATCGAGGGGAGTTCGCTCGCGCCTCGCACGGCCGGAGGCGGCTCCGTCTCCGGACAACTCGTCAACAACACGCTCGACCCCGGCACGGTCGTCACGATTCGGGTGCACTTCAACGGCGAGGACGGCGCCGAAATCGGGGCGATCGACATCCGGGTCACCGCGCCGTCCCAGGGGGCCGCCGAGTTGTTCCGCGCCGACCTGACCAGTGAGGAGAGCGTTCTGGGGTACTACTACGAGGTGGTAAGCCCCGTCTGAGGACTTCGGGACCCGGCCGGGAAGGGGCGCGCGCGGGAGTAGCTCAGTTGGTAGAGCATCAGCTTCCCAAGCTGAGGGTCGCGGGTTCGAGTCCCGTCTCCCGCTTGCCCGGCCGCCGGGGAGTCTGAAAGCCGCTTCCCGGCGGCCGGCCGGCCGCTCCTCGTCCGTGGCCTGTGGCGCCAAGTCACGGGTTCGGCTTACCTTGGACGGGTCAGACAGGCATCCGACGAGGAGCCCAAAGGTCGAACTCAGCCGGAGGTGAACATGCGCCGTGGAATACTGGTAGCCAGCCTGTTGTTTCTAGCCGCGGCCACGCCGGTCGTTGCCCAGACTTCCGCGGAGGAACTTGCGCGCCGGATTGAGGCGGCGCGAGCCATGGGCGCGGAAGTGAACACGGTCCTTCGCGGCGCTTCGGCGGCCCGCCTGCTGGGTGACTTCTCCATCGCCGCGGAGTTGATGGACAAGGCAACGGGCGCCCTGGAGCAGGCGGACAACGCCTGGGTGACCGAGATGATCTTCCAGGCGCTGGCCGCGGGGAGGGGTTCGAACGGCATGCAGCGCGTGTTTCGCGAGGCCCGCCAGCGGATCCGAATGTCGCCGCAGCAGATCGCGTCGGTAGCCAACAACTTCCCGTCCCTGCTTCTGGGGGGCGAGTTCGATGAGATGATCCTGCGGTTCGCGCCGGATCACCCCGATCCGGAGTATCGATGCGCCTGCCTCGCCGAAAAGGCCTGGGTGCACAGGGTGGCCGGCCGGCTGCACGATTCGCGGGTTCTGTGGGGCGAACTCGTGGCCGCCTGGGATCGCAATCCCCTCGAATTCGCGAACCCCGACGCGCAGGCGAACTGGCAAGGGCAGTACGCGCGCAACCTGGCTCGGGCCGGCCGCACGGCGGATGCCCGCGCCGCCCTCGCAAAGGCGATGTCGATGCCGATCAGCGATGACGAACGCCCCGCCGTGCAACGCCGCTGGGCGCAGACGCATGCGGAACTCGGCGACGTGCAGGCGGCGGTCGAGCTTCTCGAGCCCCTGATCGCGAGTTCCACGCTGGTCACCGTGAACAGCCTGTCCACGAGGTACACGTGGGAGCCGGTGCGAAGTCACATCCTCTTCCAGGAGATGCTCTCCAGGCACCGCTGACGCGCCGCTGACCGAGCCCTGCCCGGCACCGAAGGGGTGCATGCCGGGGTCGGCCCGGGGGAACGCGCGCCGGCTTCTGCGAAGGGCTGCGGCACGTGGTACGAATCGGGGAGATCGGCCGGGGAACGATCGCGGAGGCGCTTGAGCTCCGGATCGGGACACGGATCCTGACGGTCAACGGGGAACGGGTCCGCGACGGACTCGACTTCATGTTCCGAACCGCCGAGGACGAGATCGAGTTCGAGGCGATCGATCCGGACGGCCGTTCAGTGGTCTACAAGGTCTCGCGCGACCCTTCCGAGCGTCTCGGGATCGTGCCGGCACGGGACAAGATCCGGGAATGCGCGAACGAGTGCGTCTTCTGTTTCATCGACGGCAATCCCCCGGACGCCCGCGAGCCGCTGTGGCTGCGCGACGACGACTTCCGTCTGTCCTTCACGTACGGCAGCTACGTCACCCTGACCAACCTCGGTCCCCGCGGTCTCCGGAGGCTCGTGGACCAGCGGATTTCGCCCCTGTACGTCAGCGTGCACGCGACCAATCCCGCCGTCCGCGTCCGGCTTCTCAAGAACGAGCGCGCGGGGTTGATCATGGAACAGCTGACGGAACTGCTCGACGCGGGACTGGAGGTACATACGCAGGTGGTTCTGTGTCCCGGGTGGAACGACGGCGCGGAGTTGGACCGCACCATACGGGAACTGTACGCGCTGGGCGACGGTGTCCTGACCCTGTCGGTCGTCCCGGTCGGCCTGACCCGTTACAACCTGAACCGTCCGGTGCGTCTGCTCGAAGCCGGCGAGGCCGAGACCGCGATCCTCCAGACCGACGGGATCCGGCAGCGGGCGCTGGCGAGTCGCGGACACCATTGGTGCTATGCGGCGGACGAACTCTTCCTCATCGCGGGCCGGGAGGTTCCACCGGGCGACTACTATGACGACTGGCCGCTGCTGGAAAACGGGGTCGGTGCGCTCAGGTCGCTCCTGGACGGCTTCGAGGCGGGCAAGGACCGCTTGGCCCCGATCGACGGAGTGGAGCGCGTGCGAATCGTCACCGGGACTTCCATGGGCCCCTTCTTCGAGCGCATGTCGCCCGCGATCGCGACGCGGATGGAATGCACCGTGGACGTTCTCGTGGTCGAGAACCGGTACTTCGGCCCCAGCGTGACCATTGCGGGGCTTCTGTCCGGCGCGGACATCCTCCGGGCGGTATCCGGCTCCACCAGCGGGGACCTCGTTCTGCTGCCCGGCGAGGCGCTCAACGACGGAGGGCTGTTCATCGACGGCGTCCCGCTCTCCGAGGTGGCAGCACGGCTGTCCCCGGCGACCGTCCGGAGCGGCGTCGAGGTCGTCGAGACGCTGACCTCGTCATGAGCCTTCCCGTCGTCGCGGTCGTGGGGCGGCCCAACGTGGGGAAGTCCACCTTCTTCAACCGGGCCATCGGGCGCCGGGTCGCCATCGTGGACGACACGCCCGGCGTGACCCGCGATCGCAACTTCGGCCAGGCCGACTGGACCGGACGGGACTTTTTCCTCGTCGACACCGGCGGCGTCGTGGAGGGCTCCGACCGCACGATCGACCGGCTGATCCGGGCGCAGGCGATGACCGCCGTGACGGAGTCCGACGTCGTCGTGTTTCTGGTGGACTCGAGGGCGGGGGTTCACCCGCTGGACCAGAAGCTCGCCGAAGTGCTGCGCCGGGCCGACAAGCCCGTCCTCCTGGCGGTGAACAAGGTCGACAACCTGCCCATCGAGCAGACGCACCTGGATTTCTGGGAGCTTGGCATGGGCGAGCCCCATCCGGTCAGCGCGATCTCGGGTCGGGGCCTCGGTGACCTCTTCGATGCGCTGGTTCCCCTTCTCCCGGACGAGGACGGGCCCGTGGTGCGAGATGATCTGCGCGTCGCCGTGATTGGAAAGCCCAACGCCGGGAAGTCCTCGCTGGTGAACCGGCTCTTCGGCAAGGACCGCGTCGTGGTGAGCGACGTGCCCGGCACCACGCGCGATCCGGTCGACCTGCCCATGAAGTACCACGGGCTCAACCTGACGTTCGTGGACACCGCCGGGCTGCGTCGCCATGCGCGCATGAAGGACTCCATCGAATACTACTGCAGCCTTCGTACCGCCCGGGTGGTGCGCGGAGCGGATGTCTGCCTGGTGGTGGTCGACAGCGCCGAAGGGCTCCACGTGCAGGACGTCAAGGTCGCGGAGACGGCATGGGACGCCGGATGCGGGGTCGTGATGGTGTGCAACAAGTGGGATCTGGTGGACAAGGACACGCACACGGCGGCTGCGTTCGAGCGCGAGGCCGCGCGCAGGGCACCGTTTCTCGGGGACGTCCCCTTCCTGTTCGCCTCCGCGCTGACGGGGCTCCGCATTCGCAAGACCCTCGACCTGGTGCTGGAGGTGGCGGAGCGCCGCCGGCAGCATATCGGCACCGCCCAGGTCAACGAGGCGGTCGAGGCGGCCGCGCGCCGCCAGCCGCCTCCACACGCGCGGGGGAGGCCGGTCAGGCTGAAGTACGCCACCCAGGCCCGCACCGCGCCCCCGACCTTCATCGTGTTCTCCAACCTTCCCGACGAGATCCCCGCCCACTACAAGCGCTATATCGTGAATTCGCTGCGCTCCAGGTGGGACTTCACGGGGGTCCCGATCCGTCTGCGGCTGCGCAAGAGCGGCGAGTGATGCGCGGCCGCGCCGTATTCGCCTGTGTATGGCCGCGCCGCCCGCCCGTGCAGTCTGGATTCGGATACCCCGTTGTGGTTAACGTCGTGGGGCCCGGCGGTCGGGTTGTCGCAGCGGCCCGGTCCGGCGCGCTGATCCGCTCATTCGAGGTATCGTGACGACCCCACTGCTTTTGACCCTGGCAGCATATGCCGCAGGCGCCGTGCCTTCGGCCTTCTGGGTCGGCCGGTTCATCTACGGCAAGGACCTGCGTACGCTCGGCAGCTGCAACCTCGGGGCCACCAACGTGTTCCGCGTTCTGGGGTGGCAGCCGGCGGTCGTGGTGATGGTCGTCGACGTGTTCAAGGGGTTCGCGCCGGTCTGGTGGTTTCCCGGTCTCGACGGGCAGGACGGAGCGGCGTGGCCGGTGATCTACGGCGGGGCGGCGATCGTGGGCCACGTCTATTCCTTCTGGGTCCGCTTCAAGGGAGGGAAGGGGGTCGCTACGAGCGGGGGCGTACTGATCGCAATGGCGCCGGTGGTCGCGCTCGCGGGGCTTGGGGCCTGGCTCCTCACCATGCTGGTAACCCGCACCGTGTCGGTCGCGTCGATGGCGGCGGCGCTGGCGGTCGGAATCCTGGGCGTCGTGATGCCGGACTTCGGCGTGCCCGTGCGTGTCTTTCTCGGCTTCATCGCGGTGTTCGTGATCTGGGCCCACCGCTCGAACATCCGGCGCCTGCTGGCGGGGACGGAGCCCCGCGTCGGGGGCAGCGGTGGGGCTGGCGGCACGGGCGCCCGCGGCAACGGCAGTGGTGGCGACGGCAGTGATGGCGACCACTATCGCGGTGGCGAGAGCCCGTGACGCATCGGCCCAGGGTTGCGGTGATCGGGGCAGGCGCCTGGGGGACTGCACTCGCGAATCTCCTGGCGGGGTCGGGCGCCGCGGTGCGGCTGTGGGCGCGCGAGCCCGAGGTCGTGGACTCGGTGACCACGACCGGCCGCAACGCGCTGTACCTTGATGGCGCCGATCTCGACCCCCGCCTGTCCGTCACCAACTCGATGGCCCAGGCCCTGCGCCGGGCCGAGACGGTGGTGTGGGTGTGTCCGGTGCAGTACTCGGCCGCGGTCCTCGCCGAGGCCGCGCCGCTGATCCCGCCGGAGGCCACGGTGGTGAGCGCGTCGAAGGGGATCGAGGTGGCGACGCTGCGCCGCATGGACGAGATCTTTGCGGAGGCGCTGCCGGCGGAGCAGTCGAGGCGGCTGTGCGTTCTGTCCGGACCGAGTTTTGCGCGCGAGGTGGTCGCCGGGGTCCCGACCGTGGTCGTGATTGCCAGCCGCGACGAAGCCTCCTGTCTGGGTGCGCAGGCGCTGTTCCAGACCGATCGCTTTCGCGTCTACACCAACCCGGATGTCGTCGGCGTGGAACTGGGCGGCGCCCTCAAGAACGTGATTGCCCTGGCGGCGGGCGTAGCCGCAGGGCTGGAGCTGGGACACAACGCCGGGGCCGCGCTGATGACCCGCGGGATTGCCGAGATGACGCGGCTGGGTGTCGCTCTCGGTGCGCAGCCCGCCACGTTCGCGGGCCTGGCCGGGATGGGCGATCTTGTACTCACATGCACGGGTGGCCTGAGCCGCAACCGGACGGTCGGCGTACAGCTGGGACGGGGACGCTCCATGAGCGAGATCATGGGCAACGCGCGAACGGTGGCGGAAGGGGTCGCGACCGTACGGGCGGTTCACGAATTGGCGCACAAACTGGGCGTGGAAATGCCCGTCTCGGCCGAAGTCTACCGCATAGTGGCGGAAGGCGCGGATCCGATGGAGGCATTGCACCGTCTCATGACGAGGGAACCAAAATCCGAAAACCCGGAACTACTCAACTTCGGGGAAGGGAGCTGACTGTGGAACCGATCGCTCGCAAGACTTACTATTCCATCGGTGAAGTCAGTAATCTGACGGGACTTAAGGCACACGTCCTCAGGTATTGGGAGACCCAGTTCGACATCCTGTCTCCGACAAAGAACCGTGGCGGAAGCCGGGTCTACCGCATGCGGGAGATCGAGACGATCCTCCTGGTCAAGCACTTGCTCTACGAAAAGCGCTTCACCATCGAGGGCGCGAAGCGGGAACTCCAGGAAATGCGCCGGTCGGGCAAGGTGGACGAAGCGCGCGCGCTCGAAGCCGAGCCCGCGGTCCTCGCCTCGATCAAGGAGGAGCTCACGGGGCTGCGCGAAGTGCTGACGCTGCCGCGGGCCTGAGTCGCCGGCCCTTCCGGTGCGCATTCTCTGCACGAACGACGACGGCTACCTGTCCCCCGGAATTCGCGTGCTTGCCCAGGCCGCACGGGGGATCGGCACCGTCAACATCGTCGCTCCGGACCGCGAACAGAGTGCGTCGAGCAGCGCGCTCACGCTTCACAGGCCCCTGCGCAGGCGCAAGACACCCGACGGGGCGATCATCGTCGACGGAACGCCCACGGATTGCGTGATCCTGGCGGTCAACGAGTTCCTCGACGAGCGTCCCGACCTCTGCGTCTCCGGGATCAATCACGGACCCAATCTGGGCGAGGACGTTCTGTACTCGGGTACGGTCGCCGCCGCGATGGAAGCAACCATCCTGGGTATCCCGTCCGTGGCCTTCTCATACGTGGGGCAGGGGATCGAAGAGGTCGAGGACTGGTTGCCTGTGGTGAAGCGGCTCCTGGAGCAGATCGTCGGCAACGGGATTCCGAAGCACGAGCTCCTGAACGTCAACCTGCCGTCCCTGCCTCCCTCCGAGCTGCGCGGCGTGCGCGTGACCAACCTGGGACGGCGCAGGTACAGGGACGCAATCATCCGGGCGCCCGATCCCTCCGGCCGGGAGTACTACTGGATCGGCGGTGGGGACCCTCACTGGAACGGAGGTCCCGAGGCCGACTTCCGCGCGGTCCGCGACGGATATGTGTCGGTGACGCCCCTTCACCTGGACCTCACCAGCTACTCGCGCCTGGACGACGTCCGGGGGTGGAACCTCGAAGCCACATGAAGCACTGGCTCGGCAACTCCGCACGCGGTTTCTGCATGGGGCTGGCGGACGTGATCCCGGGAGTTTCCGGAGGAACGGTGGCGCTGATCCTGGGGATCTACCCCCGTCTGGTCGACGCGGTCGGCAACGTGGGTGCCGCCATGCTGGGACGAGTCCGTACCCGTGCGTTCAGGAGTGCCGTGCGGCGGGGCCTGCGGGACCCGGAGGGACTGGACGGCGGCCCGGAGGAAGCCGACGCGGGGCGGATCCTGCTGCTGCTGTTCGTGGCTGCAGGAATCGCGCCGGCGATCGCGGCGGGCTCGCAGGTGCTGCCATCGCTTCTGAACACGTACCCGGCGCAGATGAGTGGCCTGTTTCTCGGGCTGGTCGCGGCGTCGGTGATGATCCCGGCTCGAAGGATCGGGCACTGGCGTCCCGCAAGGTGGGCGCTTGTGGTGGGAGCCGCCCTCGCCACCGCCTGGTTCACGGGACTGCCGACGTCGGCGAACCGGCTCGCGACGGGCACCGTGACGCTCGCATTTGCCCCGGCGCCGTCCGACGTGCGCCTGACGCCTGGCAACCTGACACTCGAAGCACCGGAGTCGGACACGCGGCCGGGGATTTCGTACGGGCCGACCGGATCGGTTACGGTGCCGGCGGGCAGCACCACGCTGGAGCTGGACGTCATCGCGCGGATGGCCGGGGCGGCCGGGAATCTCCCCCCGGGCTCCATCCGCATGGCCGAGGGTCCGCTCGAGGTATCCGCCGTGTCGCAGCGGGC
>CAZRQE010000048.1:0-26231 GCA_964602175.1 uncultured Gemmatimonadaceae bacterium
GTACCGGATCCGGCGTCGCCACCCAGCATGCGGGCGACCTCGTGCACGCGCTCATCGCCCTCGAGCCGCCGCACCAGGCTGACCGCCGCGCCATCCACCGCAGCCTTCTCGACCACGAGGTGGTTGGAGGCGCGCGCCGCAACGCGTGCCAGATGCGTCACCACGAGCACCTGCCGTCCGCGGGACACCTCCGCCAGGCGGTCGGCTACGTTGGCCGCCACCATGCCCCCGATCCCGGCATCGACCTCGTCGAAGACCAAAGTGGGCAGATCGTCGATGTCCGAGAGCACGGACTTCAGCGCGAGCATGACCCGCGACAGCTCGCCGCCGGACGCGACCTGCGAGAGTGGGCTCGGGGGGAAGCCCGGATTCATGCTGGCCATGAAGCGGATGCGTTCGCGGCCCCTCGCCGATGGGGCCGGCAACTCCTCGAAGTGGACCTGAAAGCGCCCGCCCTCCAATCCGAGCGCGGGGAAGATCTCCTCGGCCGCACCGGACAGACGTCCCGCGGCCTCCTCGCGTCGTTGGGACAGTTCTGCCGTATCGGCTTGCCAGGCCCCTTCCGCCTGCTCCAGTTCGTCCCGCAAGGCGCTCGCGTCCATGTCGGCCGTCTCGAGTTCGTCCAGCTCGCTTCGCAGGCTCTCTCCCCGCCGGATCACCTCGGCCAGCGTCGGGCCGTACTTGCGCTGCAGGCGTTGAATGAGCGCCTGACGTTGGCGAATGCTCTCAAGCCGGGCCGGGTCGTGCTCGATCCCGGTTGAATAGCGGCCCAGTTCGGCGGCCGCGTCGGACACCTGGTGGTACGCGTCTTCGAGCGTGGACGCGTGGGACCCCAGCGAGGGGTCCTTCTCGCCGAGGCGCCGCAGGCGGGCCGCCGCGTCCGCCAGGCGGTCACTGACCGCGCCCTCCGCCGTGTGGAGCAGCTCGTGCAAGGCGTGGGTCTCCCGCGCCAGTTCGTCCGCATGCCCCAGCCGGTTCGTCTCGACGCGCAGTTCCTCGTCCTCCCCCGCGTGGAGCTTCGCGCCAAGGATCTCATCGAGTTGGAAACGGATGAAGTCGGCGCGGCTCTCCAGTTCCCGGCGGCGTTCCTCCAGAGCGGCAAGCCGCTTTCTCAGGGCGGCGGTCCGGCGGAAGCCCTCCCCCACGCGTTCCGCAGCGTCGATGCATCCCCCGAACGCGTCCAGGACCTGCTGCTGGAAGTCGCCGGAGAGGAGCCGCTGGTGTTCGTGCTGCCCGTGGATGTCGACCAGCAGCGATCCGATGCGCCGCAGCATTCCGGCGGTCGCGGGCGATCCGTTGACCCAGCCCCGGCTTCGGCCCCCGGCGCGGACCTCACGGCGCAGCACGAGTTGGTCCTCGTCGTCCTCCATTCCCAGTTCAGCCAGCAAGTCGGCGACGGGCTGCAGTCCACGCAGGTCGACCACGCCTTCGACCACGGCGCGCCCCTCGCCCGAACGCACGACGCCGGACGACGCCCGGCCGCCCAGCAGGATGGCCAGCGCGTCCACCACGATGGACTTGCCCGCCCCCGTTTCACCTGAAAGGACATTGAGTCCCGCTTGAAGAGGGACTTGCAAGTCCTTGAGGACAGCAAAGTTGTGTATTATGAGCTCAACGAACATGGGTCATGAACAATGGGACTGCCGAGTGGGCGGCGCCATGTTCGAACGGGACCAATCACCCCCCGTCGATCGGCCGGACGGCCCAACTCAGCTTCTGCCGCAGCGTGGTGAAGAAGGAGTGGCCGGGCAGCCGGACCAGCGGGACCCGCGACGCGCCCATGCGCACCACCACGCGGTCGCTGTATCCGACCGGCCCGCCCTCCTGGCCGTCGACCGTCAGGAAAAGGGGTTCGCGGCGGTCCAGAGCGGTCACGGTGATCTCCTCGTCGCCGGGTACCACCAGGGGTCTGACCGCGAGCGTATGGGGAAGGATGGGCGTGACCAGGAAGCAGTTCAATTCGGGCACGATGATGGGGCCGCCGGCCGACAGCGAATACGCGGTAGACCCGGTCGGCGTGGCGAGGATGACCCCGTCGCCCGAGAAGCTGCCGATCTCCTCCGGATCGTCCTCGGGGCCCACCCACAAGTCGAGACGGATCACCTGGGCGGCACCGGCCTTGTGTACGACCACGTCGTTCAGAACGGTGAACGCGGCCCTGGCGATCCCTTCCGGCGAGCGCACCTCGGCCTCGAGCGTCCGCCGCTCCTCGATCGAGTATTCGCCGCCCAGCACGCACCGAAGGCCCTCTTCGATCGCCTGGCCGGACACGGAGGTCAGGAATCCCATGCTCCCCATGTTGATTCCCAGGACGGGGATCCCCCGGCCGAACACGGAGCGGGCGGCGCGCAGCAAGGTCCCGTCGCCGCCGAGCGAGATGACCAGGTCGACGGGGGGATCGGTGACGTGGCCGTGCGGATCCGTGGATACGACAAAATCGGACACATTTGCGACAATTTCGGCAGGATTGGTCGCAGAGGATCCCAGATTCGGCTCCAGCGACGCCGTGGCGCCGAATTCGGCCGCGACCCGGGCGACCTGTTCGAAGGCGTCGCGGATGCCGGGGTCCGCGCCGTCTCTGCCCAGAACCGCGATTTGCCGGAATGCCAAGGTCGTCACCGTTTGCGTTGAATCACGAAGCGCGCCAGCTGTCTGAGCCGGGGCGCGGCCAGGCCCGCATCGTCGAGCGCCGCCAGTCCGCGGGCGACGAGATCCCCTGCCCGTCTGCGCGCGCCGTCCACGCCCAACAGCCCAACATAGGTGGATTTCTCCATTTCCGCGTCGGAAGGGCGCTTCCCGAGCACTTCCGCCGACCCGGTGGCGTCGAGCACATCGTCCATGACCTGGAACGCCAGCCCCAGCGCGCGGCCATAGTCGCCGATCGCACGCAACACGGAATCGCCGGCACCCGCCGCCATCGCACCCATCTCGAGCGAGGCGGCGAGGAGGGCGCCGGTCTTGAGGCCGTGCAGGGCCGCCAGCTCCTCTTCCGTCAGCGACCGTCCCTCCGAGAGAAGGTCGAGCGCCTGCCCGCCGATCATTCCGCCGGCCCCGGCCGCTTCGAGCATGTGGGCTGCGATTCCCCTGGCCCTGAGCGCAGTGCACCCCGCCGCACGAGCGCTGCGACAGGCCCATTCGGCGGCCCAGGGGATGAGCACGGCGCCCGCATGGGTAGCCGTGTGCACGCCATGGACAACGTGGACGGTTGGCGTCCCCCGGCGCAGAGGCGCGTCGTCCATGGAGGGAAGATCGTCGTGGATCAGCGAATAGGCGTGGATCAGCTCCACCGAGACCGAGAGATCGTAGAGCGCGTCGCCGGGCCGGCCTCCGGTCTCCTCGCAGGCGGTAGCCAGCAGGAGCGGCCGCAGCCGCTTCCCCCCGCTCATTACCCCGTCCTCGACGGCCGAAAGCAGTCCGGGGGGCACGACCGCGGCCATCTCATCCATGCAGCGCCGCATTGCGGCCTCGATGCGCGGTCTGCGGTCGTCCAGCCAGGCCGCGAAGGAGAGGTCAGTCGCGGTCCCCGTCATCGCGGTCTCCCTGGTCAGGGGCCTCGAACTCCCTTGCCTCCTCCCCCTGGGCGCCGATCAGCTCTTCAACCTTGAGCTCCGCCGTCCGGAGAATCTGCTGCGCGCGCCGGAGGTGACCCACTCCCTCTTCAAAGAGGGCGAGGGCCTCGTCGAGATCGACCGAATCGGAATCCAGCGACGCGACGATCTCCTCGATGCGCCGGAGGCGGCGGTCCAGTCCCCCCTCAGCCGGCACGGTGAGCCCTCCCGGTGCGGCGAGCCCTGCCGGCCCGGCCGGAAGTCGCCGTCGGTCCGCCACCCGCCCCGTCGGCCACCGTGCACGCCACTTCCCCGTCCACGACGCGCAAGCCGAAGTCCAGCGCCGGCGGAAAGTCCGCGGTCGTGCGCAGGAGCCGGCCCCGGCCGTCGAGCGGGACCGCGTACCCGCGGGCGAGCGTGGACATGGGGGACAGTGCCTCCATGGCAGCGGCGCCGCGGGCGAGCCGGGTCCGGTGGCGCGCAATTCGCTCCCGCATGATCCCGGCCAGGAGCGATCGCTCTCTCACAAGCCGATCCCGACAGGTCTCCACCCGCCGGCGGCCGCGCCGGTGAAGCAGGTCGCGCGCCTGATCGAGCCGCCAGCGCCGCGAGCGCGCCTGCCCGGCGAGCCCCTTTCCCAGCCTGGTCCCGAGATTGTCCAGAATGCGGCCGACGGCCCGCCGATCCGGCACCACCGCCTCCGCCGCGGCGGAGGGAGTCGCGGCCCGCACGTCGGCCACCAGGTCGCAGATGGTGACATCCGTTTCGTGCCCGACGCCCGAGACCACCGGCACCGGGCTCGCAGCGACTGCGCGCGCGACGGCCTCCTCGTTGAACCCCCAGAGGTCCTCGATCGTCCCGCCTCCGCGAGCCACCACGATCACGTCCACGTCTCGCGGCGCCAGGGTGGAGACAGCCGCCGCGATTTCCTCGCCCGCCCCACGGCCCTGTACGCGCGTACCCCGTACCAGAAGCCGCACCCACGGAGCCCGGCGGCGGGTGACCGCAATCACGTCTCGCAGGGCGGCGCCCGTCGGCGAAGTCACGATCCCCACCGTTCCCGGGAAGGGCGGCAGACCCCGCTTGCGGGCCGCGTCGGTCAGTCCTTCGGCGTCCAGCCGCCTCTTCAGACGGTCGAACGCGAGCTTCCACATGCCGCCTTCGCTTTCGGCCTCCAGCTTCGCCGCCACGAGCTGATAGACGCCGCGCGCCTCGTACAGCGTGAACCCCCCGAAGACCTTGACCACCATCCCCTCGCGGGGGTCCGTGGGCAGTCGGGCGGCCTCGCGCCGAAACATGACGCAGCGGAGCTGGGCGGCATCGTCCTTCAGGGTGAAGTAGCAGTGCCCGGAGCGCTGCCGCCGGAAGTTCGTGACCTCGCCGGCAACCCAGAGTTGCGGGAGGCCCTGCTCCAGCTGCAGGCGCACGGCCCGGTTGACCTGGCTGACCGTCCAGACGCGAGGTGCGGGCCTGTCCGAAGCCCGGAGTCCCCTGGAGGGGCCGGCCCCCGCGTCCGAGGCGGACGAGGGCCCACCGGAGTGTGCGGGTCCGCGACCCGCAAACAGATCGAGCGTGCCGTCGCTCACCGCGCGCCGCTGTTCTGCCGGATCGACGCTTCCACGGTATTCGCCAGAAGCATGGCGATCGTCATCGGACCCACTCCGCCCGGCACCGGGGTGATCGCCGACGCGACCTCGCTCACGCCCTCGAAGTCGACATCGCCGACCACGCGATACCCGCGCTCCCGGGTCGGATCGTCCACGCGGTTGGTGCCCACGTCGATCACGGTCACACCCGGCTTGACCATATCCCGCGTGATGGTGTTGGGCCACCCGACCGCAGCGATCAGGATGTCGGCGGCGCGCGTCACGGCGCCAAGGTCAGGCGTACGGCTGTGGGCGACGGTCACGGTGGCGTTGCCCCCGGCCGCCTTGCGAAGCAGGAGCAGCGCCATGGGCTTGCCCACGATGTTCGAGCGCCCGACCACGACGGCGTGCTTGCCCGACGGGTCCACCCCGCTGCGCACGAGCATCTCGATCACGCCCCGGGGTGTGCACGGCGCGAGGACGTTCGGGTCGCCCGTGGAAAGGCGGCCCACATTGACGGGATGGAAGCCGTCGACATCCTTGTCCGGATCGACGGCCAGGAGGACCTTGGACTCGTCGATCTGACGCGGCAGCGGCAGCTGCACGAGAATCCCGTGGATCGCGGGGTCGGCGTTGAGCGAGGCGATGAGGTCGAGCAGCTCGGCTTCCTCAACCGAGTCGGGCAGCGTGATCTGACGCGAGTGAATGCCCGCCTCGGCTGCCGCCCTGTTCTTCATGCCCACGTACAGCCGGCTGGCCGGATCGTCGCCCGCCAGCACGGTCGCCAGCCCGGGCACCAGCCCTTCTTTTGCCAGCGCTGCGACCTGCTCGTTCAGCTCATCCCGGATCGTCCCGGCGATTTCCTTCCCTGAAATGATCTTGGCCGACATGAATCTCCAGTTCCGCGGTTGCGTGTTGGTGGCTACGGGCCCGATCAGGGGATCGCGGGCCCCGAACAATGAAAGGTGCTCCAGCTAGCGCGCGAAGTCGATGGCCCGAGTCTCGCGAATCACGACAACCTTGATCTGACCGGGGTACTGCAACTCGCCCTCGATCTTCCGGGCCACCGCTTCCGAAATCCGGGCCATGGCCTCGTCGGACACCTTTTCCGGCTCCACCATGACCCTCAGTTCGCGTCCCGCCTGAATCGCGAAGCAGCGCTCGACTCCGGGGTGTTCGGTCGCGAGCTCCTCAAGCTTCTCGAGTCGCTTGACGTACCCCTCGAACATCTCGCGGCGCGCGCCCGGGCGTGCCCCGCTGATCGCGTCGGCGGCGGTCACCAGCCAGGCCTCGGCGTAGCGGTGCGGCTCTTCGTCGTGGTGGGCCTTGATCGCGTTCAACACGATGTCCGGCTCCTTGAATCGCTTGCAGAGCCGGTACCCGAGTTCCACGTGGGTCAGCTCCTGCTCGTGCGTCAGCCCCTTGCCGACGTCGTGCAGCAGCCCGGCCCGCCGCGTCGCCTGCACGTCCAGCCCCATCTCGGCTGCCATGTTCCCCGCCAGCAGCGCGACTTCCCTGGCGTGGGCGAGTTGATTCTGGCCGTAGGAGGTGCGGAACTTCAGGCGCCCGAGGACCTTCACGATCTCGGGGTGCACGCTGTGGATTCCCAGCCCGTAGAGCACCTCCTCGGCCGCCTCGCGCATTTCGACCTCGACCTCCTTCTCGCTCTTCGCGACGGTCTCCTCGATCCGTGCCGGATGAATGCGGCCGTCCTCGATCAGGCGCGCGAGCGCGACGCGGGCGACCTCGCGCCGCACGGGGTTGTACCCTGAAAGCACGACCGCTTCCGGGGTGTCGTCGATGATCACGTCGATCCCGGTAGCCTGTTCGAACGCACGGATGTTGCGTCCTTCGCGGCCGATGATCCGTCCCTTCATTTCGTCGGACGGAAGTTGTACCACGGAGACGGTCAGCTGGGCGGTCTCGTCGGCCGCCATGCGCTGGATGGCCATCGCGACCAGCCGCTTCGCCTCGCGGTCCGCCGTCCGCTGCGCCTCGTCGCGAATCTCGCGTACCCGGTTGGCGGCTTCGGCGCGCGCCTCGTCCTTGATCTCGGCGACGAGTTCGCTCCTGGCCTCGTCTGCGGTGACCCCCGCGAGCGCTTCCAGCCGGGTCCGCGTCTCGGCCAGGGTGCGCTCGACTTCCGCTCCCCTCCCGGCGACCTCGGACTCCTGGCGCTTCAGACCCGCTTCCCGCTCCTCCAGCCCATCGGCACGGCGGTCGAGGAGATCGGACTTGCGGTCGACGGCCTCGGCACGGTTGAGCAACCGGCGCTCACCCCGCTCGACATCCTCACGGCGCCGGCTCTCTTCGGACTCCCAGGTCTCCCTGAGCCGGTAGACATCCTCCTTGGCCTGCAACTCGGCGGCAAGGCGCACGTTGTCGGCATCTTGTTCTGCCCGCTTGCGGATCAGCGACGCCTCGTCCCGTGCCGCTTCCTTCTCTTCAAGCTGCCGCGCGCGCTCCCGGTTCCTCCCAAGGAAGTACCCGAGGATTGCCGCGGCAACCGCGCCGACCGCCAGGGACATACCCAGCGGATCCATGTATTTTCTCCAGGGCCGAACCATCGTCCGGCCACTTGATTCGACAAGGCAAACACGGCGGGGGATCCGGCCGCGGACTTCCTTGATTGCGCCTACATTATTCCCGCACCGATCGGGGCGCAAGCACCGGCCACGCGCCCCGCAGCCCTCGGCGCGGCACGCGCCTTGTTACCGGGCTGCTCAGCGAATCTCCGGACCTCCCGTTCGGTTGTCCGGCACGAAACGGTCGCGATAGGGCATCTCTACCGCCGCGAGCGAAGCGGCATCCATCACCGCGTCCGCCGGCACCAGACCGCCCAGATGCAGCACGTAGGCGACGACGGCATAGACATCGTCGTCGCTCAGAACGCCGGGGGTGGTCTGGGGCATCGCCTTGCGCGTGTAGTCGTAGAGGGTCGTGGCGTAGGGCCAGTATCCACCTACGGTGCGACCGGTGGGCCACTGCTCCCAGGGACCCGGGCTGACCAGCCGGTCATTGGGGCCTTCGGTGCCGGTTGGACCGTGGCACTGGAGGCAGTGGAGTTCGTAGACCGCCTGTCCCTCGGCGACCGAACCGCTGCCGGGCGGCAGTCCCTCGCCATCCGGCTTGACGTCGATGTCCCAAAGGGCCACGCGGTCTTCGGTGGCCGGGGTCCCGAAGCCGAAGCGGCCGGGAGCATCCTCGGGCAACGCGACGTGCCAGTCGCCGCCGTCGTCCGCCATTGCCTGGCCCGGGGGCGTCCCGCCCACCACGGCCCCGGGCGAGGGCTGTTCCGGTGCACACGCGGCCAGCAGCAGCGCGGTCCCCGCGCCCGCCAGGCGGGACACCCCGCGACCGGGCGTCACAGCAAGTCCCCCAGACCGAACGTGACCACGCCGTCCGAGGCGACCTTCCAGGCACGCTGATGATTGTGGTGATAGGCCGTGCCCTCTCCTCGCGCATCCCAGAGCTGCTGAACCGTGGGCTGCATGTAGCCGGTCTCGTCGGTCGCACGGCTGAGGATCACGGTCTCGCGCCCGTCCCAGTTCCAGAGGTGCCGGAAGCGGACGGTGGACTTCGACAGCACGGGCGGCTGCAGAACCGCGTCGGACCACGAGCGCCCGCCGTCCGTGCTGACTTCCACCCGGGTGATCCTGCCGCGTCCCGTCCAGGCCAGCCCCTCGATCTCCCACCAGCCGCGCTCGGGCAAGACGTAGGGATACGACGGGAAGGTGATGAGCGACTTGGCGTCCATGACGAAGCTGAAAATCCGCGACGTGCCGTCCTTGAGCGGATCGGTGTAGCGAGATGTCTCGTCCCGGGTCATGGTCGGCCGGTCCGAGACCTCGATGCGTCTCAGCCACTTCACCTGGGCATTGCCCTCCCAGCCCGGCAGAAGCAGCCGCACGGGGTATCCCTGCTCGGGACGAATGGCCTCGCCGTTCTGCCCGTAGGCCAGCATGGAATCGTCCATCGCCTTGTCCAGCGGGACGCTCCGGGACATGACCGCGGCGTCGCGGCCCTCGGCGAGGATCCAGCTGGCGCCCGGCCGCACGCCCACTTCGCGGAGGATCGTCGACAGCATGACGCCCGTCCACTCGCTCGTGCTGAGCAGTCCGTCCAGCTGCTGTGGGGATATGGCCGTGGGCATGCGGCTGCGGTTGTAGGCGCCGCCACCGTTGCCGGAACACTCGATGAAGCAGATCCGGGATGTCTGTGGATACCGCCTCAGGTCGGCCATGCGGAACACCATCGGCCGTTCGACCATGCCGTGCACGAGGACCTCGTGCTCCTCCGCGACGATGTCGGGAACGCCCGCGTGGTGGCGTTCGAAGTGGAGATCCGAAGGGGTGATGGTGCCCTGCAGATCCTGAAGCGGCGTGCGCGAGGAACTCGACAGGGCCAGAGTACGCAACAGGCGCCGGGGCTGTTCGCCCGGGGCGCGCGTCCCCAGCTCGGAGACGAACCGCCCCGGGACCCGGGTGGGGTCGGCGGCCGACGGGGGGACCTGTTGTGGCGGCGGGACGGGCATCGGAGCCGAGGGCGGCTCCGCCTTGAGCGCGTCCCAGCGCGTCATCACGAGCCCGGACGCGGCCGATCCGGAGGCAGCGGCCAGCCAGGCGCGGCGGGAAAGACGGGTGTGCTCGGTGTCGGGCATCTGCTCGATCCTTCCGTGTCTGCTATTCTGTCAGTGCGTTCTCGATTCTCCCCGCCAGGACCGTTGCACGGGCGCGGGTGCGGGCCTCCTGCCGAAACAGCTCATCGGAGAGCGCGAGCGCGGCCAGAATCGCGGTCTTCTTCGCATCCAGCCCGGTCTCTCCGCCGATTTCGCGCATGCGCTCGTCCACGAGTGCGGCGCAGCGGCGCGCATACTCCTCGTCCGCGTCCGTGCGCAGCGTATACGTCTCTCCCGCGATCCGGACCCGGATCGCCTTGCGGGACCCACCCCTCGACTCGCTCATCGACGCTCCTCCAGGAAACGGATGCTGGCCAGGATGCGGTCCACACCCTCTCGTCCCTGCACGATCCGGGCACGCAGGCCCTCGTTCTCGGCCTCGAGCTCCGCAACGCGGCTCGCGAGTGCGCCGGGATCCTCCCGCCCGTCGACGAACTGGCGCAGCAACTGCTCGTTGCGCTCTGCGCGCGCCTCCGCCTGGGCGGCACGCTCCCGGACCGCGCGGACCTCCTCGAGCGCGCGCTCCACCGCCGTCTCCAGCGGGGCCAGGGCCGGCACGTGGGATGCGGCCGAACGCTCACCTCCTCGGTTCGACACCGGTCTTCTCCTTTACTGTTCTGACCACGCGGCGGCAGGTCTTGTCCACTTCCCTGTCCGTCAGGGTCCGTCCCCGGGCGCGGAAGCGCAAGCGCACGGCCACGGAGCGGGTGCCCGGAGGCAGGTCCTCACCCTCGTAGACATCGAAGACATCCCCGGTCTCCAGCAGGCGGCCCGCGGCCCTTCTCGCGGCATCGAGCACCTCGCCGGCAGCGGTGCCCGCCGGAACCAGAAACGCCATGTCCCGCTGGACCGCGGGCTGATCGGGCAGGTCCCGCGCGGTCACGTCGGGTTGGGGCGCGGGCACCGCCGGAAGCACGACTTCGCCACCCACCACCGCGCCCGCCCAGCGGGGAAGGTCCAGCAGTTCCGGGCGTACATGGCCACCCCAACCCACCACTTCGCCGTCTCCCGACACGACCTCGTAGCACCTCCCCGGCGCGAAGAGGCGTGGCGTCGGCCAGGCCGGGGTGTCGTCAGAGCCCACAGCCGCGTCCGACCCTGAGCGCCCGCTGCCCACTCGCGCCGAACGCCCACCCGCCGGCACGACCGCGGCATCCGGACAGGCCTCGCGAGCGATCAGTGCGAGCACGCCGGCGATATCGTGGACGTCGAAGGGCTCGGCCCGGGACGACCAGTGGGGGGGCGTGCGCCCGCCCGTGAGCACCACCGCAACGCGCGCCGACTCGATGGGGGGGCCGTCCTCGGAAGGCGCGAACGCCGTCCCGATCTCGAACAGGCGGACGTCGCGGACGCCCCGGGACATGTTCCTCTCCACGTGCGTGAGCAGCCCCGGGAGACGATCCCGGCGCAGGTAGCCCTCGTCCCGCGACATCGGGTTCAGGAGCGCGACGTCCCCGTGCTTTTTCGGTCCGAGCGCGGGTGTCTGCGCCTCGCTGATCCCGTTGGCTGCCAGCAGGCCGCGCAGCCGGTCTTCGAGCTGGAAGAGGGGGTGATCGGGGACGGCGCCGGCCCGTGCCGGGGACATCACCTCCGGGAACGCGTCGTAGCCGTGCGTGCGGGCCACCTCCTCGATCAGGTCGACTTCGCGCAGCGTATCGAAGGTGCGATGACCGGGAACCGTCACGTCGAGCCGGTCCGCGCCCGCCGCCTCGACCGCGTAGCCGAGGGGGACCAGGAGCTTCGAGACCCTGTCCGGTGTGAAATCCACGCCGAGCACGTGGCTTGCGCGGGACGGCCGCAACCCCACGACCGGGGGCACCCAGGGCCGGGGGTGGGCATCGATGATCTCCCCGTCGAGCGTCCCGCCCGCCGTCGCGAGGATCAGCGACACGGCCCTCAGCACCGCGGCCTCCATCGTGGCCGGATCGACCCCGCGTTCGAAGCGGTAGCTCGCGTCGGTCGACATCGCCAGTGCCCGGCGTGTCGCGCGCACCTGCCGCGGCTCGAAGAGCGCACATTCAAGCAGGATGTCCGTGGACTGCCCGGACACCTCGGAGTCACGGCCGCCCATCACGCCGGCGATTGCGACGGGCTGTGAGGCGTCGCGAATCATGAGCATGTCCGGGGTGATCGCCCGCTGCCCGTCGTCGAGCGTCACCAGCGATTCCCCGGGGCGGGCGCGCCCGACCACGATGGTGGCGTCGGCCAGTTTTTCCAGGTCGAAGGCATGCAGGGGCTGGCCCAGCTCCAGCATGACGTAGTTCGTCGCGTCGACCACGTTGTTGATGGGACGGGCACCGGCCGCGCTGAGGCGGTCGGCCAGCCAGCGCGGCGACGGACCGACCGTCACGCCGCGTATGACGGCACCGAGATACCGGGAACACAGGTCCGGGTCCTCGATCACGATGCGGCACCCGCCCGAAGAGGCTTCCCCGCCCCCGCGCGCGAACGAGGCCGCGAACTCGCCCCGGCCGGGAAACGGCGGCAGCGCGATCCCGGCCTGGCCCTCCGGATGCAGTTCCCGCGCGATTCCCACGTGCGACAGCAGGTCCCCCCGGTTCGGGGTGACTTCCACGTCCATGCGGACATCGTCGAGCCCGACCGAGGCCGCGAAGGGCGCACCCACTTCGTACCGTCCTTCGAGCAGCATGATCCCCGCATGGTCCTCGCCCAGTTCGAGCTCGCGCTCGGAGCAGAGCATCCCCTCGCTGTAGGACCCGCGGATCTTGCGCTTCCCGATACGGAAACCGCCGGGCAGGACCGCACCCACTGGAGCGAAGGGATAGTACGCCCCAACCCGCACCACCGGCGCGCCGCAGACCACCGGGACCTCCCCGTCGGGGCCGGCCACCCGGCACAGCGTGAGCCGGTCCGCGTTCGGGTGCGGTCCGGCCTCCAGGACACGGCCGATCACGACGTCCTTCAGTCCTTCGGCCAGATCGACCCACTCCTCCACGGGCGCCCCGCGCAGCGCGAGCCGCTCCATCGCCTCGGCCGGACCGAGCCCGATCCCGGGGGCCACGTCGCGGACCCAACGGTACGAGACCTTCACCGGCCAGCCCTGCGAGGGCCCATCGCCGCCGCCCTCATCTGAACTGCCCCAGGAAGCGCATGTCGTTCTCGTAGAAGAGCCTGAGGTCGCGCACCCCGTGCCTCAGGAGCGCGACCCGGGCGGGGCCCATCCCGAACGCCCAGCCCGTGTACCGCTCCGAGTCGTACCCCACGTTGTCCAGAACCGCGGGGTCGACCATGCCGGCACCCATGATCTCGATCCAGTCGGTCTCCTCTTCCCGCCCGTCCTCGCGCACGATGATCCTCTTGACGTCCACCTCCGCGGAAGGCTCGGTGAAGGGAAAGAACGACGGGCGAAACCGCACGCGCGTGCCCTGTCCCCAGAAGCGCCGCGCGAACTCGGCCAGGGTGGCCTTGAAGTCAACGAACGTCACGCCTTCGTCCACCACCAGCCCTTCGATCTGCGCGAAGGCGGGCGTATGGGTCGCATCGTAGGTGTCCCTGCGGTAGACCATGCCCGGCGCGAGAATGCGGATCGGAGGCGGGTACTGCTCCATGGTGCGGATCTGCACCGGCGAGGTGTGGCTTCTCAGCAGCAGGCCCGGCGCCAGGTAGAGCGTGTCCTGCTCGTCCGCGGCGGGATGATCGAGGGGCGTGTTGAGGGCGACGAAGTTGTACCACTCCGTGTCGACCTCGGGACCGCGGGCACGCGTGAATCCCAGGCTGCGGAAGATCGACCAGATGTCGTCGACGGCCCGGCTGACGGGATGAATGGTGCCCTGCCAGCCGGTCCGCGCGGGCAGCGTCAGATCCGGCGCATCCTCGCTGGACACACCATCCCGTGACAGTGCCGCCCGCCTTTCCTCCAGCGCCCGGTCGACGGCGCCCTTCACGCGATTGGCCTCGGCGCCCGCCGCCGGCCTCTCCTCGGGGCTCAGCCCTCCCAAGCGCCTGAGGCACTGCGAAACCAAACCGTCCCTGCGGCCCAGATAGCGGACGCGAACCTCCTCCAGCTCTTGCGGATCGCCGGCCGCCCGCACCTCCCCAAGGGCGTCCGCCTCCAGCCTCCTCAGGTCCTCGATCACGAATCCGCGCGCAGCTGGAAGCACCCGCGGGATCCGTCGCCCGCGGGGTTCTGTCGCCGCTTCCCCCTACCGGTTGAGGGCCGACTTCGCCCGGTCGGCGAGCGACGCAAATGCGTCCGGACTCCGAATCGCCAGGTCGGCGAGCGCCTTGCGATCCAGCTCGACGCCGGCGCGCCGCAACCCGTTCATGAACCGCGAATAGGACAGGTCGTTCTGGCGGGCGGCCGCGTTGATCCGGGTAATCCACAGGCGGCGGAAGTTTCGCTTCTTCTTCTTCCGGTCCCGGTAGGCGTGCTCCCACCCCTTCTCGACGGCATCCTTGGCCGTCCGGTACAGATTCTTGCGTCCCCCGAAATAGCCCTTCGCAGTCCCGAGGATCTTCTTCTTACGCCTATTCCGTGCGACGGCGCGAGTCGAACGCGGCATCGGTCTATTCTCCTGGCAGTGACAACTGTGTTTCCATGTTCCCGGATGTTTCTACGTTCCCGGAAGCATCCGGCGGATCCGCCCGGCATCGGCTTTCGAGGCCGTGGTCCTGCTGCGAAGCCTGCGCTTCCGCTTGCGGTTCTTCTTCGTGAGGATGTGGGACTTGTAGGCCCGCATCCTCGCCAGCTTCCCCGACCCCGTCTTCCGGATCCGCTTCGCGGCACCCCGGTTTGATTTCATTTTCGGCATGGGTCCCTCCTGGATTCTCTCATTGGTTGATTGAGGAAGGGTGATCTCGTGGCGCCCGCGTCCCTACTTCACCGGGGTGAGGATCATCGACATCTGACGACCCTCGAAGTTCGGATACTGCTCGATCTTTCCGAACTCGCCGAGGTCCTCCGTAAGGCGGAGCAACACCTGCCGCCCCAGCTCGGGATGCGTGATCTGTCTGCCTCGGAACATCATGGTCAGCTTGACCTTGTTCCCCTCCTCGAGAAAGCGCCGCGCGTGGCGGAGCTTGAATTCATAGTCGTGGTCTTCGATCCCCGGCCGGAATTTCACTTCCTTGATCTGGGTCGTATGCTGTTTTCGCCTGGCCTCCCGGGCGGCGCGCGCGGCCTTGTACTTGTACTTGCCGTAGTCCATCATGCGAACCACCGGCGGCCTCGAATCGGGGGCCACTTCGACCAGATCCAGTCCCCGTTCGGCGGCCCGGGCGCGCGCCTCGTCCAGCGAAACTATTCCGATCTGTCCTCCATTCTCTGCGATCAGTCGAATCGGGCTGATTCGGATCTGCTCGTTCACTCTGACACGTCTTTCCGCGATCTTGGAACTCTCCTTGTCGTGGGGTGGCTCAAGGCCCCCGTTTTTTGCCGCCCGTCACCCTTCGCCGCTTCCGAAACGGATCCGCCGGCTACCAAAAAAAGGCCCGGAAGACCGGGCCTCGTGACCTGGCGGTGAACGCACATGCGCCCGCCGACCTGGGACCCGGAAGCCCGCTGGCTACGAGGGTGAGAGGCTGTCAGTCCTCTGCTTCCTGATTTTCAGCACCGGCCGCCGTCGAGGTTCACCGACTCCCCGCCGGTGGCAGGTATAGATCCATATGATAGGCGGTTCATGCGCCGGCTGTCAATGCTCGTATGCGGGAACGCGGTCCTCCGCTTGCGCCATTTCCGAATCCCCACGGATAATGAACCCCACAGCGCCCGACGCACCCGGCGTTCCGGCCCATCATGCCAGGTCCGAGCCGGCAGGCCCGATTCCGGGACAGGAGTGGCCCGTGAGAAAAAGGATCCGGACAGCCCCGCGGCGGAAGCTGCCGACGCTCCTGCCACCCGGATTGCAGAGGCTGCTGTCGATCGCGCTGGCGCTGGCCGGTTTCATGGTCGCCGACACGATCTATCTGGTTCTGGTGCGTCTGGCCGACCGTGTGGGGCTGGAACCCTTCGCCCTGGGTGCGTCGAATCTTCCCCGCTTCTACCAGGCTCTCCTCCTCGCCCACACGGGCGCCGGGCTGCTGCTGGCGGCGATCATGGCGGCGTTCCTCGTGGCGCACCTCCCCAGGGTGTGGCCGCGCCAACACCCGGGGGCCGTCTGGACCGGGGCGTCCTATGCGGCGTTCGGCCTGACGCTTGCCGCGAGCGGGCTCTTCATCACTTCGGAAGCCGCGAGCCAGGGCAACAGTTGGGTCTGGTGGCTGCACAGCGGAATGGCCGTCCTGGCCGTCGCGGGCTATTGGCTGCATCGCCAGGTGAGCCACACCCCGCCCGCCGCCGCTCGCTTCGCGCGGTTCCTGGCCGCTGCCGCCTCCGCGAGCCTCGCGTTCCTTGTCGTACACGGTGCAGAGGCGGTTCACACGGGCAGATCTCGCGAGGCCCCGGTCGCCGGGGCGTCGGTGGCGGGTGGCGTCGACCGCGACGCGGCAGCGCTCCTGCACGGCGATTTCGGGCCATCGGGATGGGTGCCCACGGGTGCCGTGCCCCCCGAGAGTCCATTCTTCCCTTCTCCCGTGACAACCACGACCGGAAGGATGCTGCCGACCCGCTTTCTTGCGCCGGACGAATCGGACGCGGACCCGGCGGCGGTTCGAGCCGAGGCCGACGCCCGCGGCTTCGTGGTGGAGACGCGCATCGGAGCCGGGGGCTGTGTCCGGTGTCACCAGGACATCGTCAACCAGTGGTCGGAGTCGGCGCACCGGTTCGCATCGTTCAACAATCCCTTTTACGAGGCGACGATCAGGAGCATGCGCTCCGAGTCGACGGAGTCCAATCGCTGGATCGAACGTCACCTCGCGTCCAACGGAGAGGTCGGCAGCGATGTGGGCCGTATCAAGAGCAGGTGGTGCGCGGGCTGCCACGACCCCGTACTCCTGCTGACAGGAGCGATGACCGGCGAGATCGACCGGGGTACGGTGGAAGCACAGGCGGGTCTGACATGCCTGGCGTGTCACGCGATCGACCGCATCCATGACCGGACGGGAAACGGCAACTACAATATCGCGGACCGGTCGGCGGACCCCTATGTCTTCGCAGCGGCAGCCCAGGGGTCGCCGGGTCGTTTCCTTCACGACGCTGCACTCAAGGCGCGCCCCCGCGTGCACGGCGCGCGCATGCTCAAGCCGTTCTTTCGAGAGAGCGCGTACTGCGCCACCTGCCACAAGGTCGGCCTGACGGAGCCGGTCAACGGATATCGCTGGCTGCGTGGCCAGAACGAGTTCGACAACTGGGATGACAGCGGCGTGTCCCTGAACGCTGCGCGCACCTTCTACCTGCCTCCGGAACGCCAGGTATGCCAGGACTGCCACATGCCGCCGGAGCCCGCACCGCTGGGCGACCTCGCCGCGGAAGACGGCATGGTGCGCTCACACAGGTTCCTCGCTGCGAACACCGCGCTCCCCTTTCTCAGAGGCGATGACGCGACCTTGCAGCGCATTGCGGATTTTCTGAGGGCCGACAAGCTCCGGATCGACATCTTCGCGGTACGAACCCCGGGCGTGGACTCCGCCCGGCTGCTGGCGGCCGAAGGATCGATGGTGCCGGCGGGCGTGCCGATCACCTTCGACGTGGTGACGCGGAATCTCGGCGTGGGGCACACCTTCCCGGGAGGGACCAACGACTCCAACGAGGGATGGATCGAGTTCACGGTCACCGACTCGGTGGGCCGGCGTCTGTACGCGAGCGGTCTTGTCGGGTCCGACGGTCATCTTGATCCGAACGCGCACACCTTCAAGTCGGTGCTCGTCGACCGGAACGGCGACGCGATCGACCGGCGCAACGCCCAGGACATCCACACTGCGGTATACACCAGCGTCATCGGGCCCGGCGCCGCCGATCTCGCGCACTACCGGCTCACCCTGCCGACGGCGCTGGCCGCTTCGCCGCTCACGGTGACGGCGCGCCTGCTGTGGAGGAAATTCGAGCGCGCGTACAGCGACTTCGCGTTCGAGTCGAACCCCGCGGGGTTCCCCGGATTCGAAGCTGCACCCGAGTTGCCGGTCACGGAGATCGCGTCCGACACCGTGCGCATCCGTGTGGCCGCTTCCGGCGCCCCTCCCCAGGCGCGGGTTGCGACGGAACCGGACTGGACCCGCCACAACGACTACGGGATCGCTCTGCTGATGGAGGGCGACCTGCGTGGTGCCGGCCAGGCCTTCGCCCGAGTGGAAGCGCTGGCCCCCGGCCGGATCGACGGACCGCTCAACCTTGCTCGCACGGCCCTGGCCGAGGGACGGCTCACACAGGCCTACGCCGCCCTGGAACGCTCCGAAGCGATCGATTCCGCCAACCCGAGGTCCGCCTGGGTTTGGGGGCAGGTGCTTCAGGAGGACGGCCGCTACGAAGACGCGGCGTCCGCCTACCGGCGGGTGCTGCGGGACTTTCCGAACGACCGCGCCGCCTGGCGGGCACTGGGCAGGACGCTGTTCCTGGACGGGCGCTACCAGGATGCGCTCGTCGCGCTGGACCGGGTGCTCGACATCGATCCGGAAGACCGGGTCGCCCACTATCACCGCATGCTGTCACTGCGCGCGCTGGGCCGCGACGAGGCGGCGGCGCGCGCCGAGGCGGCGTACCTCTACTACGGGATCGACGAATCCGCGCAGGAGATCACGCGGGCATACCGGGCGCGCCACCCGGGAGCCAACACCATGGCGCAACGGATCCGGATCCATCGGCTCGAGGTCATTCGATGAGGGCGAGCGGGCGCTCCCCCCGCCGCACGCGCCCGGCAGGGCTGCGGGCCGGCACGCTGCTGCTCGCATGCGTCGCCTGCGGCTGCGGGGATCCGCAGGCCGACGACGCGCCGGCCTATGTGGATCGGGAGTACGCGACCCGCTCCGAGGAAGCCGTGACGACCCGCCTGCGCTTCACCGGGATCGGCGCCGAAGCCGGCATCGACTTCGAACACGAGACGGGCGCGTTCGGCGGAAAATGGATGCCCGAAACGCTCGGCAGCGGAGCGGCGTTCCTGGACTACGATGGAGATGGCCTTCCGGACCTGCTGCTCGTGAATTCCGACTGGTGGCCGGGACATGAGGGGCACGGGAACCGTCCCACCCAGCGTCTCTACCGCAACCGCGGCGGGGGGCGGTTCGAGGACCGCACGGAATCCGCGAGCCTCGACCTTTCGCTCTACGGGATGGGAGCGGCCGTGGGGGATTACGACGGCGACGGCGACCCCGACATCTACCTGACCGCGGTGGGTCCGAACCGCCTGTTGCGGAACGACGGCGGCAGGTTCACCGATGTCACCACGCTGACCGGGGTGGAAGGGAACCCGCCCGAAGGGCCCCCGGCGTGGTCGACCGCGGCGGCCTGGGTCGATGTCGATCTCGATGGCTGGCTGGACCTCTACGTATGCAACTATGTGAAATGGACGCCTGAGACCGACCTGTTCACCACGATCGACGGCACGACGAAGTCCTACGCGACGCCCCAGCAATACGAGGGAGAGTCCTGCCGTCTGTACCGGAATCCGGGGAACGGGGGCAGGTTCACCGACGTCACGGTCGCCGCGGGCCTCTACAACCCGGAGGGCAAGTCACTCGGAGTGGCCGTCACGGACTTCAACATGGACGGCTGGCCGGATCTCGTGGTGGCCAACGACACGCAGCGCAATTTCCTCTACCGCAACGAAGGCGACGGCACCTTCGTGGACATCGCCGTCCGCGCCGGGGTGGCCTTCGACGAGGCCGGCCGTGCCAGGGCGGGCATGGGCATCGACGTCGCCGATCTGACCGGCGAGGGCCGCTGGTCGATCGCCATCGGCAACTTCGCGCACGAGCCTCTCGCTCTGTTCACGAGGATTGGCACCGATCTCTTCCAGGACCGGGCCGGGGCCGCGCGTCTCTCGCGCCCGACCATGGTGCCGCTGACCTTTGGCGTCGCCTTCGCCGATTTCGACCTGGACGGCACCCTCGACATCTTGGCGGCCAACGGCCATATCGAGCCCGGCATCAACGCCGTGAGACGGGAGCAGACCTTCGCGCAAAGCCCACAGCTTTTCCTGGGCGACGGCTCCGGAGGGTTCGACGACGCCAGCGCCGCGGTGGGCGACGATTTCGGGAAACCGCTCGTCGGGCGGGGCGTCGCCTACGCCGACGTCGATCTTGACGGCGACCTCGACCTGCTGGTGACGGTAAACGATGGCACACCCAGGCTGTTTCGCAACGACCTCGCCGGGGCCTCGGGCATCGCAGTGCTCCTCGAGGGAGCGGCACCAAATCGCGACGCGCTCGGGGCACTCGTGACCGTCTATGCCGCGGGGCGCGGCCAGCGGCGTTTCGTGGCAACGGGATCGTCGTATCTTTCCCAGTCGTCGCTTCGGCCGCTCGTCTTCGGTCTCGGGGAGGCCCTCGCGGCGGACAGCGTGCTGGTACGTTGGCCGGGGACCGGGAGGGTCACCCGCATTGGACGCGTGCCGGCGGGTACGACGGTGACGGTACGGCAAGAACCCGGATAGCTGGAGGAGTCGGCATGAAGCGGGTCAGGCTCATCATGGCCATGGCGCTCGCCATCGCGGGAATGACGGCTTGCAGAGACGTCGGTACCGACCCCGCGACGCTGCTGACCATACAGGCAGTCGGGCTCGCACACCTCGAAGAGAACAGGCTCGGCCAGGCCGCAACCGAGTTCGAGCGGCTCGTGGAAATGGCCCCGGGCGAGGCGGCCGGATTCGCCAATCTGGGGCTCGTGTACCTGAAGATGGGACGGTTGCAGGAGGCCGAGACTGCCGTTCGCCGGGCCCTGGACCTCGAGCCGAACGACCCGGATGCGCGGCTGGTCATGGCGGATATTCTCCTCGCCGGCGAGCGGGGGGGCGAAGCGCGGGAGGAACTTGCGGGAGCGCTGGCAGTCGATCCGGGACACGCCCGGGCGCTGTACGCACTGGCGTCGCTCGATTCGGATTCGAGCCGCCCTGAGGCAGTCTCCCGCCGGGCCTCCACGCTGGGGGACCTCGTGGAGCGTCAACCCGGCAACGTCGCCGCGCGCATCGAGCACATCGAGGCTCTCCTCATGGCGGACGATCCCGACTCAGCAGCGGCAGGCCTCGAAATGCTCCGCCAGATCGTGCCCGTGTTCCCGGTAGAGGGGCAGGATCTCTTCGATTCGGCTCTGCAGGCCGCCAGGGCGAGCGACGCTTCCGGTGCGCTGGACGCCGTGCGGCCCTTTCGCAACGTCATGCGCACGACTCCCGTCTACCAGCGGGGCCTGCGTGATCTCGCCGGACCTGGCGGCGTGCTGGCGGGCTTTCCGGTCGTCACGTTCAGCGAAGGCATGGGCGGGAGCGAGCGCGACTCGGAGTCCGTCCTGTCAGCGCTTCGGTTCACCGATGTGACCGGGAGCGCGGACATCCCCAGCGGCGGCACCGGGGATGCCGGCAACGCCCTTTCGGTCGTCGACTTCGACGGTGACGGTGACACCGACATCTACGCCGGCGGCCGGCTGCTGCGAAGCGATCCCACCGGCTTCACCGACGTGACCGACGACGCCGGACTTGCCGGAACGACTCCTGCCGCCGCGGCTTTCGGCGACTTCGACAACGACGGCGCGCTCGACCTCTACGTGGCTCGCGGAGAGCGCGGCGCCCTCTTTCGAAACCTGGGCGACGGCTCCTTCGCCGATGTATCGTCGTCTCTTGGCCTCGCGCTCCCATCCGGGGCGCCGCTCTTCATCGACTACGACCATGACGGGGACCTCGACCTGCTGGTGGCCGGCGCCGGCGCCACGGTCATGCTCCGCAACAACCTCGACGGCACCTTCACGGACGTCACCGCAATCGCGGGCATCGAGCAGGCGGCGGCGGACGGCGGAGCGGCGGCATTGGGCGATTTCGACGACGACGACGACCTCGACTTCGTGTTCGCCGACCCCGGAGGGGCGCTGCGGCTCTACGACAACGAACGCGGGGGACGCTTCATCGAACGCGCCGCCGAGCGCCGCTTCGCAGTGGCAGGGCATGGAGTCGTCTCGGTCGGAGACTACAACAACGATGGGTTGCTCGACCTTCTGACCGCGCCGGGCGGTGGTGCGGGGATCGCGCTGTGGTTGAACCAGGGACGCGGCCACTTCGCCGCGGACGAGCGGCCCGAAGCCCTCCTGGACCGCACGGCCGGCGTCACCGTCCGGGACGGAGTCTTCGTCGACTTCGACAACGACGGGTGGCTCGACATCGCCCTGGCCGTCGAGACTTCCGGCGGCGACGGCGCCATCGCCCTGTTCCGCAACGCGGCCGCCGGGCGCTTCGACGATGTCTCGCAGATCGCGCCTTCCCTTCCCCCGGTGCGCCGTATCGCCGCCGGCGACTTCGGCGCGGACGGCGATCTCGACCTCTTCGCCACGACCCGGGACGGATCGGTACGGCTGCTGCGCAACGACGGCGGCAACGCGAACCGCTACCTGAAGGTCCGGCTTGTCGGGCTTTCCACCGGGAGCGGCAAGAACAACCACTTCGGGATCGGGGCGAAGGTCGAGGTCCGGGCGGGCGCCCTGTACCGGACCGTGGTCGTCGACAGGCCCGAAGTCCATATCGGGCTCGGCCAGCGTCCGGGCGCCGACGTGATCAGGGTGCGATGGCCCAACGGGGTGCCCCAGAACATCCTCTACAGCGGCGCCAACCAGTCGATCGTCGAAGAGCAGATCCTCAAGGGTTCGTGCCCCACGCTGTTCGCCTGGAACGGTGAGCGCTTCGAGTTCGTGACCGACATCCTGTGGAAGAGCGCGCTGGGAATGCCCACCGGGCTCATGGCGCGCGGTGACGCCCAATACGCCCCGGCGGAGGCGTCGCGGGAATACCTGCGAATTCCGGGCGAAGCGCTCCGCGAGCGGGACGGCAGCTACGAGCTGCGGGTGACCGACGAGCTGTGGGAGATCTTCTATATCGACGAGATCGATCTGATCGCCGTGGATCACCCGGATTCCGTGGACGTCTTCGTCGACGAGCGCTTCGTGCCACCGGCACCGGAGGTCCGTCTCGAACTCTACCAGGTCGCGGATCGGCGCCGGCTGCGGTCGGCCACGGACCACCTGGGGCGCGACGCTTTGCCGGCGCTTGCCGCCGCGGACGACGTGTACGTCGGGGACTTCGAGCCCCTCCGCTATCAGGGCATGAGCGAGGTGCACGATCTCGTGCTCGACCTGGGAGACTTCGCGCCGGGCGAACAGGTCCGGCTGCATCTGCGCGGATGGATCTTTCCGACCGACGCGAGCATCAACGTCGCGCTTTCCCAGTCGCGGGCACTCGGGACCGTCATGCCGCACCTGCAGGTCATCGGGGCGGACGGGCAGTGGCAAACCGTGGTTCCCGCGCTCAGCTTCCCGTCCGGGAAGAACAAGATGATCGTGCAGGATCTCACCGGGCTCCTTCCGACCGCCGACCACCGTGTTCGTATCCGAACCAACATGAACATCTATTGGGACGAGGCCTTTCTCTCCGTGGGCGCGATCGAGGCGCCGACGCGGATGACGGTGCTGGACCCCGCGTCGGCCGATCTGCGCTACCGGGGCTTCTCCAGGGAGTTCCGGAAGGGAGGGCGCCAGGGCCCCCCCTGGTTCGACTACGGCTCGGTGTCCCGGGATCCCCGATGGCGCCCGCTTGCCGGCACCTTCACGCGGTTCGGCGATGTGCTGCCGCTGATGCTGGAGGCGGACGACCGCTACGCGATCATGGGACCCGGCGATGAGCTCGCACTCCGCTTCGATGCTGCGGGCCTCCCGGCGCTTCCCGATGGGTGGACGCGCGACTTCCTGATCTACAGCGAGGGATGGCTGAAGGACTCCGACCTCAACACCGCGGCGGGATGGAAGGTCGATCCGCTGCCCTTCCACGAAATGACGCGATACCCGTACGCGTCCGATGAGGCCTACCCGCTTCCGGAGGTCGTCGAGACGTGGCACACGCGCGTCCATCCGCCGGCTGTCGAGCCCGGCGAGGAGGGCGCCACGGAGAGGTAGCGCGGCTGGCCGACACATCAGGCGTGGCGCACACTTGCCCGCGCACCTGGCCAGCCCCATGGTAACCGGATGCCCGGCCGGACTCGCCCCCGAGTTTCCAGGCGATTCGAAGCACCTGAAGAACGCCGCGACGCGGCGCCCGGCCCCGGGCGAAGGAGCTGGCCATGCGACGAAACCGTGCAGCCCGGACGGTGCTGTCGGCACTCCTGGTGCTCGCTCCGGCTCAACACCAGGCCGGGGCCCAGACCGGGACGCCTGCAGGTGATCGGGGCCCCGGCCCGTTCGTCGTCGAGGAGGCCCTCCTCTCCGGCCTTTCCTGGCGCGAGATCGGCCCTGCCATGTTCGCCGGACGGATCGCCGATGTCGCTGGGGTGCCCGGCAACCGGAACATCCTCTACGTGGCCGCCGCATCGTCGGGGTTGTTCAGGTCCACGAATGGCGGCATCACATTCGAGCCGGTCTTCGAGGACGGCGGAACGCTGTCGATCGGGGCGATCGCGGTGCGCCCGGACGACCCCGACGTGGTCTACGTGGGCACCGGAGAGGGCGCGGTGCGCAACAGCATCTCGGTCGGCGACGGCATCTACCGGAGCACCGACGGCGGCGCGACCTGGACGCACCTCGGGCTGACCGACACGGAGCGCTTCTCGCGCATCGTCATCCATCCCCACAACCCCGGGATCGTCTTTGCGGCGGCGATGGGCCACGCGTGGGGACCGAACGAGGAGCGGGGCCTGTTCCGCAGCACCGACGGCGGCGACACGTGGGAACGCGTCCTCTACGTCAACGACACAAGCGGCGCGAGCGATGTCGCGATCGATCCGCTCAATCCCGACATCGTCTACGCCGGCATGTACGACTACCTGCGGCGGCCCTGGCACTTCCGCAGCGGCGGCCCGGGGAGCGGTCTCTTCCGCTCGGCCGACGGCGGCGACAGCTGGACGCGCCTCACCGATCCCGCCCAGGCCAACGGCCTTCCCGGCGCCGGCGTCATCGGGCGCGTGGGCGTCAGCGTGCACACAGCGGACCCGAACCGCGTCTATGCGCTGATCGAGTCCCGCGAGGAAGGGGAACTCTGGCGCTCCGACGACCGCGGGATCACCTGGCGCATGGTCAGCGCCGAGCGCCGTCTCAACAACCGTCCCTTCTACTACACGCAGGTGCGCGCCGACCCGGTGGACCCGGACCGCGTCTACACGCTCGCGGGCCAGTTCAGCGTGTCGACGGACGGGGGGCTCACCTTCGGCGGGCATGGCGGGAGCATGTTCGGGGACCACCACGCCCTGTGGATCGACCCCACGGACCCGGCGCGGCTGCTGTCGGGCACCGACGGGGGCTTCTGGATCTCCAACGACTTCGGCGAGAACTGGGACTTCGTGAACAACATGCCGATGGCGCAGGCGTACCACCTCGGGCTCGACATGGCCGAGCCGTACAACGTCCTTGGCGGCTTCCAGGACCACGAGATCTGGCGCGGACCGAACGAGAAGTGGAACCGGGCCGGCGTGCGCGAGGGCGACTGGGTGCGGCTCCGCTACATGGCAGACGGGATGTACACGATCGCGGACCCGCGCGACCCGGAGATCATCTACTACAACGGCCACTTCGGCGACATCACGCGGATCGACATGCGCACCCGCGAGGAGCGCTACATCCAGCCGTATCCGCCCGGGCCGGCGGGCGGGGGCGCCGAGCTGGAGGAGTACCGCTTCAACTGGAACTCGCCGATTCACATGTCGCCGAGCGATCCCGACGTGATCTACTACGGCGGCAACGTCCTCTTCCGCACCCGCGACGGCGGGGAGAACTGGGACATCATCAGCCCGGACCTGACCACCGACGACCCCGAGAAGCAGCGGCTCTCCGGCGGCCCCATCTCGCCCGACAACACCCGCGCCGAGTACCACAGCACGATCCTGTCGATCTCCGAAAGCGCGCTGGACCCGGAGGTGATCTGGGTGGGGACCGACGACGGCAACGTGCAGGTCACCCGCGACGGCGGCGGCACCTGGACCAACGTGGCCCCGAACATCGGCGGCGCGCCCGCGAACTCGTGGGTCGCGAGCATCCAGGCCTCCCGAGCCGTGCCGGGACGGGCGTATGTCGCGATCGACCAGCACCGCATGGACGACTTCGAGTCCTACGTCTTCGCGACCGAGGACTTCGGGTCCACCTGGCGGCGCGTCAGCGACGGTCTCCACAGCTACGTGCACATGGTCGACGAGGATCTGCGCTCGCCGAATCTGCTGTATGCGGGCACCGAACTCGGGATCTTCGCCTCCTTCGACGGGGGAAACCGGTGGGTGGACCTGCGGCTGGGACTGCCTCCGGTGGCGGTGCGCGACCTGGAGTTGCACCCGCGCGACAATGACCTGGTGATCGCCACGCACTCGCGTGGGTTCTACATCCTGGACGACGTGACCGCGCTGCAGCGGCTGGCGGCCGGG
>CAZRQE010000049.1:0-15446 GCA_964602175.1 uncultured Gemmatimonadaceae bacterium
GCGGTTGGCGATCCCCCCGCCCCCATACGATTCCCACCATGCGCGGAATCCTGCACCCCGCCTCCGCCGTCCTGCTACTCCTCGCCGCCTGCAGCCCGGACCGTCCGGAGCAGGGCACGCTGCCCGCGCTCCACTACCTGGCGACCGCCGACCAGGCCGGCCCGGTCGCCTACCGCGACCCGGTGGGAGCGATCTCCCCCGACGGGAACTGGCTGGCGACCCTGGAACGCGGCCAGATCCGCTTCGCCCCGGCCGAGGGCGGCGCCGTCCAACGGACCGGTCCCGCGACGGCATCCATCCGCTACCTCACCTGGCTGCCCGACAGCCGCCGGGTGCTGGTGCACGAGAACGTCTTCGACCGGAGCCGCCAGGAATGGTGGATCTACGACCGCGCCGACGGGAGCCGGAATCCGCTGTGGCCTGACCGGCCGGCGGACGCCACGCCCCCGACCGGTTCGCTGGCCCAACTGAGCTGGTCCGCGGACGGGTCGGCCGTCGCGGGAGTGACGCGGGCGGACGGCGTCTCGACCCTGTGGGTCATCGACGCCGCCGGCGTCAACGCCGCGCCGCGGGCCAGCGGAGATCGCCTCGCCTTTCCCGCCTGGTCGCCCGACGGACGGATCGCCTGCCTCGTCCGCACCGATGATCATCAGCAGCTCCACCTGCCCTGTTCGGCGCCCGAGCCGCTTTTCGACGATCAGGAAGCCTACGGACGCATCGCCTTCTCACCGGACGGGGAGTGGGTGATCTACGGGGTTCCCGGCGACGGCGGTTTCCTCGACCTGTGGATGCGCCGAGTGAGCGGCGGCCGCCGCACCCGTCTCTCCGGGTTCGCGCGGGATGCCTACGCCCCGTCGGTGGGCGCCGGCGGCGAGGTGGTCTTCAAGAGCCAGGACTACCGCGTCTTCCTGGCAACCGCCCCCGCAGCGGGCGGCCCGTCCGAGCCGCTGACCGCATTCCAGTCGGAGACGCCGACCTGGAGCCCGGACGGCAGCGAGATCGCCTTCACCTTCGGGAGTTGGCGGCACGTTACCGACGACATCCATTACCCGGACATCGCCCAGCACCTGGGGACGGTCACCGCCAGCGTCGAGACCCCGCACGGCGCGCCGCAGCGCGTCGTGCGCCAGTCCTATTCGGAGGACCAGGGAATGCAGTGGTCGCCGAACGGCCGCTGGATCGTCTTCCACACCCACGAGGAATCGGACGACATCTGGCTGATGGCGGCGGACGGGACCGGGGCCCACCAGATCAGCGAGGACGGCCACGAGACCGGTTGGGCCCGCTGGTCGCCCGACAGCCGCTTCGTGGTCTTCACCAGTTACCGGCGCGACGAGACCGGCGCCCGGCATGGCGGGCTCTACGTCATCGGCGTGGACCAGGAGACGGGCGAGGTCACCGAGCCCCAGCGGCAGGTGCCCCTCGAAGGCTTCGCGGAGGACGTGATCCAGGCCGAGTGGGCGGATGCGGGCGAGACGCTGCTCTTCGAGTCCGCGGCGGCGGTCGGCCGCAAGAGCCTCTGGACGGTGCCGCGCACCGGCGGAACCCCCACCCGGTTCCACGAGTTCGGCTCCGACCAGATCCATTCCGGGATCGGGGTCTCCCCGGACGGCCGCTGGGCGGCCTACATCGATCGGGCCGACGACGGCTTCTTCCAGGTCTTCCGGGTCCCGCTCGGCGGTGGAGACCCGGAACAGGTCACCGCGGATCCCACCCACAAGACCCAGCCCGCCTGGTCACCGCTCGGCGACCGGATCGCGTTCACCGTCTTCAGCTACCGCGCCCACTTCTGGCGAATCCAGCCGTTCTCGCTGGCGCGCTGACCGCCTCCGTCAACCGCGGAAGTACAGGTAGGCCATGACGATCATGGCCAGCACCAGGGCGGACCCCAGAACGTCCCGCCGGCCCCAGCTCGTGCGTGACTGCGCCCGCTGCTCGTCGGTCACCGTGGCGTAGGTCAGCCCCGAGATCCGTGCGTCCGAAGGGGACTCGGTCAGGTAGCTGACCGCGACCATGACCACCACCGACACGGTGAAGATGAAGAGGCTGTAGTACTGGAAGTAGATGTTGTTGACGATCCACAGGAACGATCCCGGGGCGTACCCGGCTTCGAACCCCTCCATCCCCATGGACACCGGCGTATCCACTGCCAGCCGGAACGCCCCCAGCACGAACCCGACTACCAGCGCGGCGAGGCAACCCTTGGGGTTCGCGCGCTTCATGAAGACGCCGAGAAAGAAGACCGTGAAGATCGGCGGCGCCAGATACCCCTGGACGCCCTGCAGATACTCGTAAAGACCCCGGGAGCCCTGGATGACCGGGATCCACAGCAGGCCGATGACCACCATGGTCGAGGTCGCCACCCGCCCCACCCAGACCAGGCGCTCCTTCGAGGCCTGTGGCCGCCATTTCTGGTAGAGGTCCATCGTGAAGAGCGTGGAGGACGCGTTGAACACGCCCGCCAGCGAACTCATCAAGGCGGCCAGGAGCCCGGCGACCACCAGCCCGCGCACGCCCACCGGCAGGATGCTCGTCACGAGCAGCGGAAAGGCGGCCTGCGCGGCCCCGGGGATCACGTTCCCGTCCGCGTCGACCATCTGGCTGAGCGCGCCGTAGTCCCCGGTGCGGGCCAGCGCCAGCGCGATCATCCCGGGGATGATGAAGATGAAGACCGGCAGCAGCTTGAGCATCCCGGCGAAGATGCTCCCCCGGCGGGCTTCGGTCTCGTTCCGGGCGCCGAGGGCGCGCTGCACGATGTACTGGTCGGTGCACCAGTACCAGAGGCCGACGATCGGCGCACAGAGGAGCATTCCCGGCCAGGGGAAGTTGCCATTGAAGTACCACGCGATCCGGCTCGGCTCCAGCACCGGCGCCCAGGTCCCCTCCATCCCCTCCGGGATGATCGGCTTCCACAGGTTGAAGAGGTCGGGATCGAGAGCTGCCCGGAATCCTCCCCAGCCGCCGAGCGCCGACAGCCCGAACCAGGTCAGCAGCCCCGAGCCCACCACCAGCACCAGCGTCTGCAAGCCCTCGGTGTAGGCGACGGCGCGCATGCCGCCGGCGACGGTGTAGATCCCGGTGAGGACGATCACGACGAGCGATCCCACCCAGAAGCTGTTCAGGAACCACGGGCCGACCCGCAACTGCACGTCCGGCAGCAGCGTCGCGAAGACCACCCCGCCCGCGAAGATCCCCACCGCGATCTTGGTCAGCACGTAGCTCACGAGCGAGATCAGCGAGAGCACCCAGCGCGCGGCCGGCGAGAAGCGGCGCTCGAGGAACTCGGGCATCGTGTAGACGCGCGATCGCATGAAGAGCGGCACGAACACCCAGGCCAGCACCAGCAGGCACCACGCGTGCAGCTCGTAGTGCGCCAGCGCGACCCCGTCGGTGGCGCCCGACCCAGCCAGACCGACCAGATGCTCGGAGCCGATGTTGGACGCGAAGATCGAGGCCCCGACGATGAACCAGCCCAGATTGCGGTTGGCCAGGAAGTAGTCGTCCGGCGTGTCCTGGCGCCTCGAGAAGACCCAGGCGGCGAGCCCTCCCACCGCGCCGAGGTACGCGGCGACGATCAGCCAGTCGAGGGTCGCCATGGGGTCAGCCGGTCACCCGTGAACGTGGAACTTCTGTTTCATGGCGGGCGTCGTCGCCCCGACCAGAGCGCGACTGATGATGAGGTCGTTTTACACCATTCCGTTGCCGTGGGAATGCCGTTCGGTGGGGTTGGCCAACAGCCTTTCATCGCTACCGCGGGCATTGGCGCGCGCAGCCGAGCCAACCCGGCGAATGAGATCCGTCCCGCCGCCCGCCTTCGGCGGGCTGTGCCGGCTGAAGCCGGCGTTCCACGCCGTACTAGTACGAGCCCAGGGCTCGGGCCGGATCCACCCTCGCCGCTTCGCGCGCCGGAATCCAGCACGCCAGGACCGCCACGGCCAGGATCCCCGCCGCGGCTCCGCCGAGCGTCACGGCGTCGGTACCCGTCACGCCCCAGAGGTAGGCCTCCACGAGACCGGACAGGGCCACGGCGCCCACCAGCCCGAAGCCGATCCCGATCGCGACCGGGAGCAGGCCTCGCGCGACGACCAGGCGCAGTACCGAATCGCCGCTCGCTCCTACCGCCATCCGGATTGCGATCTCGCGATGGCGGCTGCGGACGGCCTGCGCGAGCACGCTGTAGACGCCGACCGCCGTCAGGATGAGCGCGAGCACTCCGAAGAGCGACACGAGGATCGTGCCGAACCGTTCCCGGGCCAGCGAATCCGCGACTGTTTCGCTCAGGGGAAAGACCGCGGGAGCGGGAAGCGCGGGGTCCACGGCGCGGACCACCTGCCGGAACTCGCGTGCAAGCCGCGCCACCGGCATGACACTGCGAACCACGAACACGGGCATCGCAGGACGGATGTTGGCGATGACGTCGGCCGTCTGAGCCTGCGGCAGATAGATCGTTCGCCGCACCGCGGCGCGGAACGAGACGTCCTGCACGTCGGCCGCCACTCCGGCGATCACGATTCCCCGCCCTTTCAGCGAGTCGTATCGGGTCACGTTGCCGATCCGTCCCAGATCGATGCGCGCTCCGATCGCGCCGCCTTCGGGAAAGTAGCGGCGGGCGAACGTCTCATTGACGACGGCGACCGGCGGCGAGCCCCGGACATCCGCCTCCGTGAACGAACGGCCGCGGACCACCGGAATCCCCAGCGTCCGGAAATAGCCTTCGGTAACGGTGCGGAGCTCCACCGAGCCGCCGAACTCCTGACGCCCCGCGATCGACATCGGGAAGTTCAGGCCCCGCTCGAAGGGGAGGCTGTTCGCGCCGGCAACGATGGCAACTCCCCGGTTGCGCATGCCCTCGATCACTCCGTCTGCGAACCGGGCGAGCCGCTCGGAGGTGTCGTAGGTGGGCGGCCGGATCGGCAGTTGCACGGCGACGAGAGCGTCGGGGTCGAATCCGGGGTCGGTCTGCCGGAGGTTCGACCAGGTGGTCGAGAGCAGCAGGGCCCCCACGAGCAGGACCATGGAGAGCGCCGTCTGCACCGAGAGCAGGGCTTCCTGCAACCGGCTCCGCCCGGTCGTGGTCCGGGAACCGCGCCGCAGCGCCCGCCACAAGCCTCCCCGCAGCCGGGGCCACGCGGCCACCGCGCTCACCACGACGGAGGTGGACACCGAGATGCCGGTCGCAAACGCCACGACCCTCCAGTCGACCGCGATCGCCCCCGCGAGCGGCAACTCGACGGGCGCCAGAGCGACGAGCACGCCCGCGGCCCAGATCGCCAGCACGAGTCCGGCGGCGCCCGCCGCGAAGGCAACGACGACGGCCTCCACAACTCCCAGCCGCCGGATCCGGCTTTCGGTGGCTCCGAGAGCCTCCCGGATCGCCATCTCCCCGCGGCGCCGCAGGGACCTGACCAGGAACAGGCTCCCCACGTTGGCGCAGGCGATCAACAGGACCGCAGCGACCGCGCCCATCAGGATCCAGATCGCCTGCGACGTCCGGCCGGCGTACAGCTCCGCGAAGGAGCCCAGCGTCATCCCGGGTTCCCGCTCGCCGGACTGCTGCGGATAAGCCGCTTTGAACCCGGCATTGAGCCAGGTCACCTCGGTCCGGGCGTCACTCATCGTCGCGTCATTCCGCACTCTGGCGATGGCGGGCCAATTGGCGGCCTGATCGTCGTGATCGACCTCTACCGCGGTCGGGACCACCATCTCCACGGGTCGTGACACGTAGGGGAAGGCGAATTCCTCGGGAAGCAACCCGACGATCGCGTAAGGCTCTTCCTCCAGCCTGATGGAGACGCGGCCCGACACGTCCACCGGTTCGCCGAAGTGCCGGCGCCAGAACCCGGGAGACACCAGCGCGACGCTGCGCCCTCCGGGCCGGTACTCGTCCTCGGCGAACGCGCGCCCCGCTGCCGGCGGCATCCCGACGACGCGGAAAAAGCCGTCCGTCACCCGGAGGCCCTGCGCGCCGGTGATCTCGCCGACGTCGCCGACGCGCCCGAAGAACGATTGCCAGCTCGCGACGGCAGCGAAAGAGCGCGTGTGCTCCTCCCAGTACGAGAACTGGGCCGACGTCAGACTCGGGAGAACGTGGTCACCGTAGTTCCACGCCAGACTCATGACCCGGTGCCCGTCCGGAAAGGGCACGGGCCGCAACAACGCGGCGCTCAACACGCTGAAGATTGCGATCGTCGCTCCGATCCCCAGAGCGAGGACGGACGCGGCGACGACGGCAAATCCGGGGGTCCTGCGGAGCGCCCTCAGCGAGTGACCGACATCATCCAGAAACTCGCGAGTAAGGACGAGGCCGTGAGCATCGCGGGCCTCGGCCCGCAGGGACTCCGGCGAACCAAACGCGAGACGAGCCCGGCGCCGGGCCTCCCCGGCGGAGAGCCCCTCCTCGCGGAACTGCTCTTCCAGCAGCTCCAGGTGGAGCTGCATCTCCGTGTCGAGTTCACGTTCCGCTCGACGGTCCCGGAACAGGAGCCGCAACCGGCGAAGGAACCCGGGCAATTACCTAGCCGGAATCCAGAACCCGCCGCACGGCAGCGGCAAAGTCGAGCCACTCGCCCCGTTCCGCCTCGAGCTGGCGCCGTCCGGCGGCGGTCAGCGAATAGAACCGGGCGCGGCGGCCGGCATCGGACACGGCCAGCTTCGCACTGATCCAGCCCGCGGCTTCCAGGCGGCGCAGCGCGGGGTAGATGGATCCCTGCCCGACCTCGAACACGCTCGCCGAGAGGACGCGTAGCCGCTGGGCGATGGCCCAGCCGTGCATCGGGCCTCCCGCGAGCGACGAGAGGATCAGCAGATCCAGGTGACCGTGCAGCCGGTCGTTGGTCGGGGTCATCCAGCTCGATGGTTATGGTAATCGACAACAGTGTCACCTGGTGAACAGCGGCACGACGTGGCGCTGGGTTCCACCCCGCGCGTGCCGGCTGAAGCCGGCGTTCCAAGCCGTACGCGTCAGCCTGAGGGCGGCAGGAATCCACGTGCGCGCGCAGGCGCGGTGGTCTCAATGGAGACCGCAGCGGAACGGCGGGTCGTGCGGCAGGAGCGGCGCGCCCCGGCTTCCCGCAACCCCGGATGCGGCGCGGGCCGGACCCACCCGCTCCCAGAAGTGGCTGTCGGCGATGTCGAGGCAGTCGGACCGTCCGTGCTGGAAGTAGTCGTCGCGGCCGACATCGATCGCCACGCTGCCGACGGCTTCCGTCGGGTCGTCGACGATTCCGGCGAACATCAGATCCCGGGTGGAATCGGTCACGTGAAAGCCCTGCCCTTCGTTCGGGGCGCAGGTGGGCACGGCCCCGAAGACGTGGAACAACTCGTGGACCATGATCGCCTCCCAACCACCGACGCCGCCCGGGTACCGTCCCGGCGCGTAGAGGTTCGGAGATGTCGGGTCCACCATCGTGATGGCGAGCCGCTCACCGAAATTGGCAAGTCCCCCGAAGGCCGACTGCCCGTAGTAGTACACCGCGTACAGCTTGTCGGCGTCGTGCCCCACCTGGGCCGCGACGGCGGTCCCAATCACGTGCACGACGTCGAACACTCCAGCGCCCCGGATTTCCTGGTCGGTGGCGGAGAGCCGCAGGAAACTGACGTCCAGTTCCCCGTCAAGAGTGTCCAGCCGGAGGCGATATCCGATGTCGTCCATCAACCAGTCCTGGATCTGCTCGAATGACCGGGCAATGTCCCCGTACCGGTCGAAGCTCAGGTCTTCGCCGTCGCTCGGCAGCGCGTAGACCACGTGGATCTGTGGCCCGGCGATGTCGTCCGGCTGATTCCGCGTCGTGCGAACGTTGGCCTCGTCCACCTCCAGATCGATGCTTGCCGTGAACGCCTCGAAGGTGGCCGTGACGGTAGCCCTCCCGACCCCGTTCCCGGTCACGCTCCCGTCCTCCGCCACCTCGGCGACGCTGGGGTCCGAAGACGTCCAGGTCACGTTCAGCGTGCCGGAGGTTCCGTCGTCGTACTCGCCATAGACGATGAGCGGGCCCAGCATCTGGCCGATCCGGATCGAGGTCTGTTCGGCGAAGATCTCCATCCCGATGAGTTGGCGGGGAGGCCGGGGCGCCGAGGGGGTCACCGGCGTCCCGGCGCTGTCCCCACCGCCACAGGACAGGGAAGCGAGCACGGGGAACAGGAGCAGTACGCCCCAACCCCGGCCGGCGCCGCCACCCCGTGGGTTTGCGGTGGCGTCGGATGTCATTCCCCTGGCTCTCCTGCGGAGCGCTACCGGTAGCGCTGTTGCCCGGGTCCCCAAAGCGATTCGGTCCACGCGCCCCAGCGCTCCGGCGAACCCCAAACTAGCACACCGCAGGCGTACCCGACTCACCCCAGCCGGCCGTGCGATCCCCGTCGCGGCAGTCTGGAAGGGGGGCTACCCCGGGGCCGCGGCCGTCAAGCCCGGAACCGGTCGACCAGCGGGCGACGCGCGTCGCGCTCAGCCCGGGCGCGGCAGGCGGGGCACCGTGTAGGGGCTCACCTCCTGGACGTGGCCCCAGATCCGGCGGCCGACCGCGTCGGCCTCCCGGAGGAGGGCGTCCTCGTCCATGGTGAGGACCGTGCGGTCGCGCATGACGAACCGGCCGTCCACCATCACCGACTCGATGTCGCCCGGGTGCCCGCTGTGGACCAGCGCGGAGATGAAGCGTCCGGCCGGCACGAGATGCGCCCGCAGGGTGTTGACGACCAGGAGGTCGGCCTTCTTCCCGACTTCCAGCGTGCCGAGGTCGTCGGCCTGGTTGACCGCCTGCGCGCCGCCCTGGGTCGCGTCCGCGAGGACGTCTTCCGGCTGGGGCGCGAGGCCGGGGACCTCGTCCCCGTCGCGATTACGCCGGATCCGCTCGGTCAGCATGGCGGTGCGCATGACCTGGAAGACGTCGTTCGTGTTGTTGTCGGTCCCGAGCGCAATGGGACAGCCGGCCGTCCGCAGCTCCGGAATCGGCGGGTTGATGCCGCGGTTCGACGCCATCCCCGACTGGTGGGCGATGATGGTGCGCGACCTGCCGAGCAGCGCGACCTCCTCGTGGTTGACGTAGCGCGCGTGCGCCGCGAACAGCCGGGGACCGAGGAAGCCGTGCCGGTCCAGGTACTCGGTGGGCCGGATCCCGTGGTGCAGGACCATGAACTCGTACTCGGCGCGGCTCTGGTTCAGGTGGATCGTGTAGCCGAGATCGTGCGTCTCGGCGAACTCGCGCACCGCCCGCAGTAGCTCGGGCGACGACGTCTCGGTGAGCCCGGCGGCCGGGAACACCGAAATGCGGCCGTTCCGCGCCCCGTGCCAGGTACTGAACAGGTCGCTGATCCGCTCCATGCCCTCGTCCCGCAACCGCTCCGAAAAACGCGGCGTCTCGCTCACCGCTTCGGCTATGGATCGCGTGGACATGGGCCCCGGGACGTTCTCCGCGTCGCGGATCCCTTCCGCGAAGACGCAGCGGAGCCCGGAGTCGGCGAGCACCCCGGCCTGGCGCTGGACGTTCCCGGTGTACTCGACGATGGTGGTGGTGCCGGTGCGGATGGCCTCGAGCGCCGCGACCTGCACCATGAGATTGCCCTCCTCGCCCTCGAGCAGGCCAGCGGGCGAGACGGAGAGGTTCGCGGTGTTCGGGAAGCCGAAGTCCTCGTTGAAGCCGCGCGCGATCACCGCCCGCATGTGGGCGTGGGTGTTGACGAGGCCGGGCACGAGGGCCCGGTGGCGTCCGTCGTACCGCTCGGCGCCGGGATGGTCGGCGAGGACCGCATCGGTCGGGCCGATCGCCGCGATCCGACCGTTTTGGACGGCGAGCGCCACGTCGTCCTGGACGGCGTCCGGGTTCGCGACGGTGGTGTTCGTGAAGACGACGGTCCCTGCCGGCTGCGCGGCAGCCCGAACACGGGCCGGCTCCAGCAACATGGCTGCCGTGCCCGCGCCGGCGCCGGCGAGCACTTGACGGCGGGTAACGCCGGAACTGCGGGAACTCGGATCGGTGGTTCTGGACATGGTGGTGACCTTCCTGGAACGGAGAGTACCCGCTGACTCCGTTCAACGCCGGCAAGCGCAACGAGCCATTCTCCATAGAATCGGACCCATGCGTACCGACTGCCCTGCCCGCCACCGCGGTGTCCATCCCGCCGCCGTCCTGCTGTCCCTGCTGTTCAGCGCGCCTTCCGTGATCGCGCAGGAAGGCCGGACCCACACCTTCATCCCGGAACGCGGCTACCAGAGCTTCGCGGTCCGGGAGCCGGTGCTGCGGATCGCGCCCGGGGACACGCTGATCAGCGAGACCATGGGCGCGGCGTTCATGCCCGAGGAAGACCGGCACCTCGCCGGCGAGGTCGGGCCCATCTATATCGAGGGAAGCGAGCGCGGCGACACGCTCGCGATCCGGGTGGTGCGGCTGGAACTCAACCAGGACCGGGCGTTCTCGGGAACCTCGACCGGGTTCGCGGCGCTCACCATGACGCCCCAGACGGCCATGCTCCACGAACCCGTCCCCGAGCGCCGTTTCGAGTGGGTGCTGGACCTCGAGGCGAACACCGGCACACTCGAACTGCCGGCGAGCGGCAAGGACCCGGTGACCGTCGAACTCGAGCCGATGCTCGGGCGGATGGCCGTCGCGCCGGACCGGGGCGAGGTCATCTGGAACGCCGCGCCGGGCAACTTCGGCGGCAACATGGACACCCCGGAGATCCGCGAGGGAGTGACCGTGTACCTCCCGGTCTTCGAGCCCGGTGCCTACTTCTACTTCGGGGACGTCCACGGCCTCCAGGGCGAGGGCGAGATCACCGGGACGGGACTCGAGACCACCGCCGAGGTGACCTTCGAGTTCGACCTGATCAAGGGGAAGTCCATCGCCTGGCCCCGGATCGAGAACGACGACTACCTCATGGTCGCGGGCTCGGTGCGGCCGCTCATGGACGCCTTCCGCATCGCCCACACCGAGATCATCTTCTGGCTCGAGGACGACTACGGCCTCGACCGCTGGGAGGCGCTGCAGCTCCTCTCGCAGGTGGGCAAGGCGCGGATCGGGAACGTGGTGGACCCGCACTACACGGTGGTGGCCATGTATCCGAAGAGGTACCTGCCGCGTCCCTGATTTCGTAACACTCCGCTCCGCCCCCGATTGCGGCAAGTCACTGCAGGAAAGGCTGGTACAGGCGGAGTCCGGGGATGTCGTTGAAGTCCTTCTCGTTCAGAGTCCACAGGTCCGCCCTCGCGATCAGCGCACTAGCCGCGATGGCAATGTCCGTATCCCGCCCGCGTGCGCGACCGACCATCCGATAGAGGTCGGCGGCCATCCGCGCCTGCGTCGCACCGAAAGTCAGGAACTGAGCCGGAGGAAAGAGCCTTTGCTGGATCTCGAGTTCGTCATCTCGCCGCGGTCCACGCCACCACTCGTACATCGCGAGCGCCGGAACGCGCACGGCCTCGTCGGACTCCAGGAGCGCCAGCAGTGGTCCCGCCGCACCCGCCGAGGGCCTGACGTACGCGACCAGGACGGAAGTGTCCAGAACGATCACGACTCGATAGGAGTCTGACGGCCACCACTTCGTCGCGCGAGCCGCAATTCCCGCAGTTCCGCTTCGACTTCCTCAGCAGGCCGGGGCGGAACGCGGGCAAGGAACTCCCGGAACACCCGCACCCGCTCGACACGCTCCGCTTCCGTGACTTTGCCGGTCGTCTGTGCATAGACCGAGACCGCCTCCCGGACGATCGCACTCTTCGGTTTGCCGAGCTGTTCGGACAGGGCCCCGATGCGAGCGGCTGTCAGAGTGTCGAGACTGAACGTCATTTTCTGTATTGCCATAACTACATACTAACAGAAGTCCGTATCCCTGTGGTAAACCTGGACCGGACCGGCGGGGCGCCGATCTTTCACCAGGATTCCGGATACCGGAACGGCAAGACCGTGGTCGGACCGGTGGATTCGAAGTGAATCAGCACGTCGAATTCCGCGGTGAGCGGAGTCTCATACCAGTACCACTGCGGATTCTCGGGGTCATGGCAGGCGCCGATGCTGCGAAACAGCTGCATCTCTGCGAGCCACGCGCCTCCCGGGTCGTCGGGGTCGACGTTGCGCAGGTCGAGTACGAAGCGGGGCGCGGTGGCGCGCGCCAAAAGGCGCTCGTGGGAACCGGAGACCGGATCATCGAGGTCGAATTCAGTAAGTTCTCCGCAGGACCGCCCGAGTCTTCGTCTCGCTGTCAGCCGGCCGCGTTCGTGGCTGAAGGCGACGATGACCATGTCGTCACCGAAGGTTTCGCGAAGGAACGAGCCCTGCCAGCCAGGGCTGTCGGCGACGTGGCCGTTGTGAGCCCACAAGACCATCCTGCCATCGGGCCCGATCCGCCGGCTGAGTCACTCCGTGTTTTCGGCCATGGACTCGTCACGACTCTGTTCGCCGGTCACCAGGAGGTGGCCCTGGACGGCAACGCGCAGACTCTGGAGCGCCACCTCGAACGCATCCTCTCCTCCTGCCATGACGTACTCGTCCCGGTGAGCGAGCAGACGCTCCCTGACGTTTTCCAGCGACAACGCGCACTCCGTCCGGTGTGAGTCGGACTGATCCAGGTACGACGGGCTCGGAGATCGGCCGCGAGAGTCGTTGACGAAGTTCTCGAGGCACCCGAGTTGTGCGGAGACGTCCTCCAGTGCTTCCGGGTCCACCTCACCCACGTACTCGCGCACGTTGTGGAGCGCCATCCCCGGGTATGTCATGTCGAAACCGTGAAAACCCACATCGCCGCCAGCCTCGTTGTGGGCTCGCATCCATTCGATCATCTCAAGCACGGATTCCGTGTTCCAGGTCCAGAAATACAGTCCCGACAGGAGGACTTCCGGATCTCCTACCCCGGTGCGGACGTAGCGGTCGATACGGCGCGATTCCGGCCAACTGGCCTCGATCGCAAACGTGTTGAAACCCATTTCCTCTACGAGAAAGCGGAGGACCCGCGCCTTCATCTCGAAGAAGTCGCGAGTGCCGTGCGTCCCCTCGCCGAGGGCCACGATGCGTGCGTCTCCCACGATGTCGCGGAAGAAACCCAGGTCCGTATGCGGGAGCTCCAGATCGGTCCCGTCGAACGGATGGGCGTTGGCATCGAGCCAGGGTGGGATCGGGTCCGGGGGGAGGATCGGCAGCGGAAGCTGCGGCGCGGTCCCGACCGCTGCATCTTCCTGACATCCCTCGGTCAATAGCAAGGCGGCGACGACGCAGAGCGACCGAATCAGGACCGGGAAGCCTGTCGGGACTGGGGGCATCCTTCGGCTCCGGCAGTCCTTCACCAGGAGGCGGGAGGGCGGACCTGAAAGACCGTGGTGGGACCGGCTCGCTCGAAATGGATGACGACATCGAACCACTCCCTCAGCGGTACGTTGGACCAGGTCCCGTATTTCGGCGAGAGGCAGCAGCCGATCGCACGGAACAACAGGCGTTCACCGAGCCAGTGCGTCGCCGGACGGCTCGTGTCCAGATTGCGCAGGTCGAGGACGAACCTCGGCGCCGCCGCGGTTGCAAAGCGGCTCTCAAAGGACCCCGTCACGGGCGGCTCCAGCGAATGGGGACCGTAACCGGGCCGGGCATTCGGCCGCAGGTCCACGGCGGAGAACTGACCCGTTTCGTGAGTGAACGCGACGACGACCATGTCGTCCCCAAACGCCTGCCGCAGGAAGGAACCCTGACGGCCTGGTCCCGTCGCAACATGGCCGTTGTGGGCCCAAAGCACCATGCGTCCCTCGGGACCGATCCGCTGGCTGATCCACACAGTGTTTTCGGCCATGAACTCGTCCCGACTTTCGCCCTCGGCCCGTCTCAGGTGGTATTGAAACGCCACCCTGAGGCTCTGGAGGGCCACTTCGAACGCATCCGCGCCAGACACCGCCGCATAGTCCTCTCGTCCTTGCAAGAGGAATTCGCGCGCGTCCTCCATGGAGGCGGCACAGGCCGCTTGGTAGGCGCTGGTCTGGAAGCGGTAGCCCTGTTCCCGGCCATCGGGTCCGTTTGCGTACCGCGTCAGGCAGTCGAGTTGCTCCGCCATGGTGTCGGCATTGTCGGGATCGACGTCGCGGACGTACTCGCGGACGTTGTGGAGCGCCATCCCGGGGGACTGCATGTCGAAGCCGTGGAACCCCACGTCGCCGCCGGCCTGGTTGTGCGCCCGCATCCACTCGATCATCTCCAGCACGGATGCAGTGTTCCAGGTCCAGAAGTAGAGACCCGAAAGCAAGCTCTGGGGTCGCCCTCGCCGGTGCGCACGTAGTGGTCGAGACGCCTGGATTCCGGCCAGGTCGCCTCGATCGCGAACGTGTTGAAGCCCATCTCTTCGACGAGGAAACGGAGAATCCGCGCTTTCATCTCGAAGAAGTCCCGGGTTCCGTGCGTGTTCTCGCCCAGGGACACAACGCGCGCGTCGCCAACGATCTCGCGGAAGAACTCGAGGTCGGTGTGGGGAAGCGAGAGGTGGGATCCGTCGAATGGATGGACGTTTGCGTCGAGCCAGTCCGGCACCGGGTCCGGGGGGAGGGTCGGCAGCGGAAGCTGCGGCACGGTCGCGACTGGCGCATCTTCCTGACATCCGGCAGCCAGGGCCAGGACCGCGAGCAGAAGTGCCGCAATCGAAAACGGAACCCGTTTGCGCGGCGCGATTGGTTCGAACACCGTCGTCTCCTTCCCCGGCCAGGACTGCCAATAGCGCAAGCAAGCGGTTTGCCAGTTACGGATGTGACCCTGTGAACGGGGTGGTGCGATCCGGCCGACCGCCTCTCGAACGTGGAAGACTGACAACCTGTAGCCCCGTGGCTACATTCTGTCCGTGTTCGCGATCCGCAAGACGGAAACCTCGCTGGCCGCCGGAAATCCAGGGGATGTCAGGCCCGGGGGCGAAGGAGTCTCGGAACTGCGGATCGCTTGCAGACCGGGCTACCGGGTGTACTTCAAGAAACAGAGCCGCACGACCGTGGTGTTGCTCACCGGCGGCGACAAACGGACCCAGAGCAACGACGTTCGGACCGCTCAGAGCCTCGCACGAAACCTGTAGGTAGAAACCATGGCCAAGACCGCTACTTCACCTTACGATGTTGCCGAGCACTTCCGCACGCCGGAGGAAATGGCCGCCTATCTGGAAGCCGGCATGGAGGAGGCAGCAGGCGATGCCGCGTTCGTGGCCAAGGCCCTGGGCGACATCGCCCGCGCCAAGGGGATGTCGCGGGCCGCCTCCGATGCTGGGTTGTCTCGTGAGAGCCTCTACAAGGCGCTCTCGGGGGACCGTAATCCCACGCTGGATACAGTTCTCAGGGTTCTCGGTGCGTTGGGTCTCAAGTTGCGCGCCGAAGCGATTTCCGAATCGGGCGCACCGTGAGGCGGAACGGCCTTACGCGCTCTGCGGACCTGCGGCCGGCGTGCCGGCTGAAGCCGGCGTTCCAAGCCGGCGATCGCCCTCAAGGCGGTACAGCGTTACGACGTGCGCGGTGC
>CAZRQE010000050.1:0-67457 GCA_964602175.1 uncultured Gemmatimonadaceae bacterium
TGGTGATGCCGGGGGACAACGTGCAGATGGAAGTAGAGCTGATCACACCGATCGCAATGGACGAGGAACTCCGCTTCGCCATCCGTGAAGGCGGCCGCACCGTCGGTGCCGGCGTCGTTACCGAAATCATCGAGTAGACATCATGCCGAGCATCACCAACGCCAGGAATTTCGTCCAGGAATGCGTCGTGGAAATGGAGAAGGTCACGTGGCCCGACCGCGACCAGCTCCGCAACGCGACCTGGGTGGTCATTCTCTTCACAATCCTGATATCGCTGGTCATCTGGATCATGGACACCATCTCCAGGCTGGTCATCGTCGACTTCATCATGGGGGTCTTCCGGTCTTGAGCGGCGAAGAGCGCTGGTACGCTGTCCAGACGCAGGCGCGGCACGAGAACCGGGTCTGTCGCATGATCCAGCAGGAGATCGACAAGGACACGGATCCCGAACGGGGGATACGGGAGGTTCTGGTACCGACTCACGAGGTCGTCGAAATCCGGCGCGGGAAGCGCGTGCCCGTGGTCAAGCCGCTCTATCCCGGCTACGTCCTCGTGCGGATGATTCTCAACCAGCAGACCGAACACGCGATCAGTGCGATGAAGGGCGTGCGGTTCGTTGGGCAGGGTGGTGGCCCCCAGCCGCTCCGCGAAGAGGACATCAACCGGATCATGGGCGTCGAGGTCGAGGAGGAAGTGGATGGCCGGGAGGAGATCCCCTTCCGGACGGGACAGGTCGTGGAGGTGATCCAGGGACCCTTCACGGATTTCTCCGGAACGGTCCAGGAAGTGTACCCCGAAAAGGGCAAGGTCAAGGTCGAAGTGTCGCTCTTCGGGCGCCCGACATCGGTCGAGTTGGACTTCACCCAGTTGCGGGGCTTCTAGAGGTCCGCGGGAGTCTGCAAAATGGCAAAGAGAGTTCTGGGCTTCATCAAGCTGCAGATCAGCGGAGGGCAGGCGAATCCGGCGCCGCCGGTCGGCCCGGCGCTGGGGCAGCATGGCGTGAACATCATGGATTTCTGCAAGCAGTTCAACGCCAGGACGAAACAGCAGGCGGGGACCCTGATCCCCGTCGAGATCACGGTCTACGCCGATCGCTCGTTCTCGTTCATTACCAAGACGCCGCCGGCCTCCTTTCTGATCAAGCGGGCCGCCGGCCTCGAGAAGGCGTCGTCCGAGCCGCACATGGAAAAGGTCGCGACGCTGTCGGTAACGCAGGTCAGGGAGATTGCGGAAGCGAAGATGCAGGACCTGAACACCGACGACCTCGTCTCGGCCATGAGAATGATCAAGGGCACCGCCCGCTCGATGGGAATCGAGGTGGACGGCGAGCTCACCGCCTGACGGAGGCACGCGTGCCAAAGCGCAGCAAGAAATACACCGGCGCCCGGGAAACCTACGACCGGCAGACCCGACACTCGCCCGACGACGCGCTGGGCAGGGTCAAGGAGATCGCCTTCGCCGGCTTCGACGAGAGCGTAGACGTCGCGACCCACCTCGGGGTGGACCCCAGGAGGGCCGACCAGGTAGTGCGCGGCACCGTGGTGCTGCCGCACGGGACCGGCAAGGCCCTGCGGGTGCTCGCCATTTGCCAGGGCGACAAGGAGGACGAGGCGAAGAAGGCCGGTGCCGACTTCGTCGGCGTCGAATACGTCGAGAAGATCAAGGAGGGGTGGCTCGATTTCGATGTCTGCGTGGCCACCCCCGACCTGATGCGCATGGTCGGGCCCCTCGGCCGCATTCTGGGGCCCCGCGGACTGATGCCGACCCCGAAGGCCGGAACGGTCACGCCCGATGTCGGCCGCGCGATCCGCGAGATCAAGGCGGGGAAGATCGAGTATCGCGTGGACAAGACGGGCAACCTGCACGCGCCCATCGGACGGGTTTCGTTCGACGTGGAACTGCTCTCGGAGAACCTGAGGGCGTTCATGGCCTCGGTCCTGCGGGCCAAGCCGGCGGCGGCCAAGGGCACCTACGTCAGGAGCGTGACGGTGTCCAGCACGATGGGCCCGGGCGTCCCTGTGGATCCCAACAGCTTTACGCGGAGCGCCTGAAGACGATGACCAGAGCAGAGAAGGAGAGTTTCGTCGCGGAGTTCCGGGAGCGCCTCGACCGTTCAGAGGCGATCTTCCTCACGGACTTCACGGGCCTCGACGTCAAGGCGATGACCAGCCTCCGCAGCAGGCTGAAGAAGTCGGGCGGCGAGTACCTCGTAGTCAAGAACCGGCTGGTGCGGCGCGCGCTGGCCGACACGCGGATCCCGGACATTTCCGGGTTCCTGACGGGGCCCACCGGCGTGGTCTTCGGGGATGGCGACGTTGTCGATGCCGCCAGAACCGTCACGGACTTCGCAAAGGAAAACGGGGACAGGCCGGTCTTCAAGGTCGGCGTCCTGGAAACCGATATTCTCGACCCGGCGCAAATCGCACGCGTCGCCGGTCTCCCTTCCCGGGAGGTCCTCCTGGCGCAGGTCGCCGGCGTCCTGGAAGGGCCGATGTCCGCCCTCGTGGGCGCCCTGGGCGGCAAGGTTCAGGAGATGGCGGGACTGGTCGAGGCACTGCGCGAACAAACGGAGTCGAAGGCAAACGACGGCTGACCAACAAGCCCGGGTGGCCGGGTGAATCCACGAAGGAGACATACAATGGCTGTAGACCAACAGGAGCTTCTCGAGACTTTTGGCAAGATGACCGTGATCGAACTCTCGGAGTTCGTCGAGGCCTTCAAGGATCGCTTCAACGTGACCGCCGCGGCCGCTCCCGTCATGGCGGCGCCGGCCGAAGCGGCGAACGGACAGGGCGAGGCGGCGGAGCAGGACGAATTCGAAGTGGTTCTCGAGTCGTTCGGCGCCAAGAAGATCCAGGTCATCAAGGTGATCCGTCAGATCACCAGCCTGGGGCTCAAGGAGGCCAAGGAGCTGGTCGACAAGGCTCCCAGCACGGTCAGGGAAGCGGTCAGCAAGGACGAGGCCGCGGACATCAAGGAAAAGCTCGAGGCGGCTGGCGCCAGCGTTGTAGTCAAGTAGGTGCGCCTATCCGGGGCGCCTTCGGTGGCAGGAGCCAACCGAAGCCGGCGGGACGGTCGTCCAATCGCACGGCTTGCGGGAGGACTGTGTCCATCTGCCGCATCCCGGTGCACAACATCCGCCGTGACGCCCGCAATTACGACAGGGGAGTTGTCTGTTGGCTAGCATGAATGGTTCTCAAGAGGGTGCCCGCCCGGTCGTGAGCTTCGCCAAGCTCGAATCCGGGATGCCCATGCCCAATCTCCTGGATGTCCAGCTCCACTCTTTCGCGAAGCTCGTGGAGACGGACGTGGACCAGGAGGAGATGTGGGATTTCGGACTCGACTCCGTTTTCCGCGACATCTTCCCGGTTACCGATGTGAACGGGAAGCTGACGCTCGAATACGTCAAGTCGTCGCTGGGCGTGCCCAAGTACACCGTCGAAGAGTGCATCGAGCGCGACATGACCTACGCCGCGCCGCTCAAGGCGACACTTCGGCTCGTGGTCTGGGAGAAGGTGGGCAAGCAGGATCCCCGTCCCGGGACGATCGTCGAGAAGGAGGTCTATCTGGGTGACCTGCCGCTTCTCACCGGACTGGGGACGTTCATCATCAACGGGGCCGAGCGGGTCGTGGTCAGCCAGCTCCACCGGTCGCCCGGCGTCGTCTTCGAGGAGGACGTGCACCCGAACGGCACCAAGCTCAACAAGGCAAGGATCATTCCCTTCAGGGGATCGTGGGTCGAGTTCACCATCGATATCAACGATATCTGCTACGTGCACATCGACAAGAAGAAGAAGTTCCCCGCCACTGCGCTGCTCCGGGCCTTCGGCTACGGCAACGACGGCGACATCTACCGGCTCTTCTTCGAGACCCGCACGGCCGACGTTCCGGTGGAGGACGAGGACGTGCGCGACCTTGCCGGTGCGGTGATCGCCGAGGAGATCGTGGACCGCGAGACCGGCGAAGTGCTGCTGGAGGACGGCACCGAGCTCACCGAGGACGCGATCAGGCTTCTGCAGCGCGGAGGCTACGGCGACATCATGGTGTACCGCTCCGCGAGCGAGGGCCGCGGCGGACGCCCGGGCGAGAGTCCGATCGTCAAGAACACGCTCAGGAAGGATCCGACAGGGGGCGAGGAGGAGGCCCTCAACGCCATCTACTCGCTTCTGCGGCCCGGCGAAGCTCCGAACATCGCGACTGCGCGGGCCGCACTCGACCGCGTGTTCTTCGATCCGAAACGCTACGACCTGGGACGCGTGGGCCGGTACAAGATCAATCAGCGGCTCGGACTGGATATCGGCTACGGCGAGACCGTGCTCACGCGCGAGGACTTCGTCTCCATCCTGCGCTACCTGATCGAACTGAGCGAGGGCCGGGGCAGGATCGACGACATCGACCATCTCGGCAACCGCCGTGTCCGCACGGTGGGCGAACTCATCGCGAATCAGTTCTCGGTGGGCCTGTCGCGCATGGCCAGGCTGGTCAAGGAACGGATGTCGATCAACACGGATCCCACCAAGATCAACATCGACGACCTGGTCAACGCCAGGACCGTGTCCGCAGTGATCCAGGCGTTTTTCGGGTCGTCCCAGCTGAGCCAGTTCATGGACCAGACGAATCCGCTGGCCGAACTGACCCACAAGCGCCGGCTGTCGGCACTCGGGCCCGGGGGGCTCACCCGCGAGCGGGCGGGCTTCGAGGTCCGGGACGTGCACTACTCGCACTATGGGAGAATGTGCCCCATCGAGACCCCGGAGGGGCCGAACATCGGGCTGATCACCTCGCTGACGACGTACTCCCGCATCAACGACCTCGGATTCGTGGAAACCCCCTATCGAACGGTCGAGGGGGGCAAGGTCACGGGACACATCGAGTGGCTGTCCGCCAACGAGGAGCAGGAGGCCACGATCGCTCAGGCGAACGCGCCGCTGAAAGCCGACGGAAGCTTCCGCAACGAGACCGTGCTCTGCCGCAGGCGCGGGGATTTCCCCCTCGTGAGGCCCGCGGACATCGACTACATCGACGTCGCTCCCGACCAGCTGGTCTCGGTTGCAGCCGCGATGATCCCGTTCCTGGAGCACGACGACGCCAACCGGGCGCTGATGGGCTCGAACATGCAGCGCCAGGCGGTGCCGCTCCTTTACACCGACGCACCCCTCGTGGGCACCGGGCTCGAAGCCAAGGTCGCCCAGGACTCCGGAGCGGTGATCACGGCGAAAAGGGACGGACGGATCGTGCACGTGACCGCGGACGAGATCGTCGTGGACACGGGGGAGCAAAGGGCGGACGAGCCGAATCGCCCGCTGGCCAAGCTCAGCCAGTTCGACCGGTATCGGCTCAAGAAATTCTGGAGGACGAACCAGGACACCGCCATCAACCAGCGTCCGCTGGTCAACTCGGAGCAGCTGGTTCAGGAAGGCGACGTCATCGCCGACGGCCCCTCGACCAACCACGGCGAACTCGCGCTGGGACGCAACGTCAGGGTCGCGTTCATGCCGTGGTACGGGTACAACTTCGAGGACGCCATCGTGATCTCCGAGCGGCTGGTTCGGGACGACCTGTTCACGTCGATCCACATCCAGGAACTCGAGTTGCACGTACGCGACACCAAGCGGGGCATGGAGGAGATCACCCGGGAGATCCCCAACGTCGCCGACGAGAGCCTGGTTGATCTGGACGAGCGAGGCATCGTGCGCGTTGGCGCGCGCGTCAAGAGCGGTGACATCCTGTGCGGAAAGATCACACCCAAGGGCGAGACCGAACTTTCGCCGGAAGAGAAGCTCCTGACCGCGATCTTCGGTGAGAAGGCCAAGGACGTCAAGGATTCGTCGCTGCGGATGTCTCCGGGCATGGCCGGGACGGTGATCGACGTCAAGATCTTCTCGCGCCGCATCGACGACCCGCTTCTCGAGCGCGAACACGGCGCGCGCATCGGTGAACTGAGGCAGCGCGAGCGCGAGGAGATTCTGCGCATTACCGAAGCCCGGGACGAGGAGCTTCGCGACCGCCTCCATCTGCAGACGATTGCCCTGTGCCTCAAGAAGGGCACCGTCCAGCCCTACTTCGAGGAGGGCAGGAAGCTCAAGAAGAAGGATCTCGACCAGCTGAGGCTGGCCGAGGTCGACCTCACGACGCTCAAGGTCCAGAACCAGGAGGTGAGCGGCGAGATCAAGCTGCTGATCGACGAGGCAAAGCGGCGGATCGAGGCCGTGCGGGAGCGGACGGAGGAGCAGATCGACAAGGTGTTCCAGCCCGACGAACTGCCGCCGGGAGTGGTCCAGCTCGTCAAGGTCTACATTGCCGAGAAGCGAAAAATCTCGGTCGGGGACAAGATGGCCGGCCGCCACGGCAACAAGGGGATCATCGCCCGGATCGCTCCGGAAGAGGATATGCCCTATCTGCCGGACGGGTCCGCGGTGGACATCGTCCTCAATCCCCTGGGCGTGCCTTCGCGCATGAACGTCGGGCAGATCCTGGAGACCCACCTGGGATGGGCGGCAGACAACCTCGGCTTCGAGGCGAAGACCCCGGTCTTCCAGGGCGCTTCGGAGGACGAGATCGCCATGCTGCTCAAGCTGGCGGGTGTCAAGTGGGCGTCCGAGTCGCTAAGGGCCGGAGAGCCGTGGCCGCTGGGCCCGGAGGACTACTACAGTCTCCTGGATCTGGTCAGGGCTCATCCGGAGACGGGCCGGATACGGGTTGCGGCCAACGGCGATTCCAACGGTGCGGGCCCGTCTCGCGCGGCAGGGATCGGCAAGAGCCTCGACGAGTATGCCGGCTTCGCCGAAAAAGCCGGAGCGTCTGCTGCGTTGCAGACGTTCCGCGACTTTCTCGTCTCCGTGGGCATCCGGCTCGCGGCCAGGCGATACAAGGTGCTCGCGCATGCGTTCCCCGCGATTGCAGAAAGTTGCGCGAGCGCCGCACCCGGGCCCGGGCTCGAGGCTGCGGTGCAGGAGCTGCTGAACGAGGCCGAGGTCCTCGGCAACGGCAAGGCCTGGCTGAGGGACGGCCGCAGCGGCGAGAAGTTCGACTTCCCGGTGACGGTCGGCGCCATCTACATGCTGAAGCTGTCGCACCTCGTCGACGACAAGATCCACGCGCGGAGCATCGGTCCCTATTCGCTGGTCACGCAGCAGCCGCTGGCCGGCAAGGCGCAGTTCGGCGGACAGCGTTTCGGCGAGATGGAGGTGTGGGCGCTGGAGGCCTACGGGGCGGCCCACACGCTTCAGGAGATCCTCACCGTGAAGTCCGACGACGTGACGGGCCGCTCGAAGGTATATGAATCGGTCGTGAAGGGAGAGAATCTCCCCAAACCGGGCGTTCCCGAGTCGTTCAATGTCCTCGTCAAGGAACTCCAGGCGCTTGGCCTGACGGTCGAGCTTGGCGAGGAAGAGGGATGATGAAGGCACCGGTAGGCGGTCTACGGATCGCCGACAGGGCACCTCCGGGGTTTCGGCACGATGCTTCGGGGCAGGGCAACCTACATTCCGCCAATGCGCGGGATGTTCAAGAAACGGTGGTCAGAACATGATCGACTTTCCCCGCTCGAGAGAATCCCGCTCTACGGACTTCGACTACATCCGCATACGGATCGCGTCACCCGAGGACATCCGCGAATGGTCACACGGCGAAGTGACGAAGCCGGAGACCATCAACTACCGGTCTTTCAAGCCGGAGCCGATGGGCTTGTTCTGCCAGCGCATCTTCGGGCCCGTGAAGGATTGGGAGTGTGCCTGCGGCAAGTACAAGCGCATTCGCTTTCGCGGGATCGTCTGCGACCGCTGCGGCGTGGAGGTGACGCTTTCGAAGGTGCGGCGCGAGAGGATGGGGCACATCGAACTCGCCGTGCCCGTATGCCACATCTGGTTCTTCAAGACCTTGCCCAGCCAGCTCGGATACCTGCTGGGCATGACGCTCAAGGACCTGGAAAAGGTCATCTATTACGCGGCCTACGTGGTCACCGACCCGGGCGACCAGGACGTGGAGTTCCTCGACCTTCTCGATGAGGACGAGTACTACGACCTTCGCGTCAAGGCCCGTGAGGAGGGCGACAGGCAATTCAAGGCCGAGATCGGCGCCGAGGCGGCGAGGACGCTGCTGAAGCGGCTCGATTCGCCGGAAGTCGAGGTTGGCGAGCAGAACAGGGACGGGCGGGGGCTCGACCGCCTCGCCGAGAGGCTTCGCGAGGAGATCGGCTCCGAGACCTCGCAGCACCGCAAGAAGAAGAAGCTTCGCCGCCTCAAGGTTGTCGACGCCCTGCGCAACTCCGGAGACACGCCGGACAGGCGCAACAAGCCCGAGTGGATGGTGCTGGACGCGATTCCCGTGATCCCGCCCGATCTCCGGCCGCTCGTCCCGCTGGACGGCGGACGCTTCGCAACTTCCGATCTCAACGACCTGTACCGGCGCGTCATCAACCGGAACAACCGTCTCAAGAAGCTCATAGAGATGCGGGCGCCCGAGGTCATCCTCAGAAACGAGAAGAGGATGTTGCAGGAGTCGGTGGATGCGCTGTTCGACAACGGTCGGCGGTCCAAGGCGATTCGCGGCCGGGGAAAGCGGCCGCTGAAGTCGTTGTCGGACATGCTGAAGGGCAAGCAGGGCCGGTTCCGTCAGAACCTGCTGGGCAAGCGCGTGGACTACTCCGGCCGATCGGTGATCGTTGTGGGGCCGGAGCTGAAGCTGCACCAGTGCGGGTTGCCAAAGGCAATGGCGGTGGAGCTGTTCAAGCCCTTCATCATTCATGAACTGGAACGCCGCGGCGAAGCCGAAACGGTCAAGCGGGCCAAGAAGATCGTGGAGGAGGACGATCCCAAGGTCTACGAAGTGCTGGAGGACATCATCCGCGACCACCCGGTGCTGCTCAACCGGGCCCCGACGCTGCACCGGATCGGGATCCAGGCGTTCGAGCCGGTCCTGGTCGAGGGCAAGGCCATCCGCATCCACCCGCTGGTGTGCGCGGCATTCAACGCAGACTTCGACGGCGACCAGATGGCGGTGCACGTGCCGCTGTCGTACGAGGCGCAGCTGGAGGCCCGCGTCCTCATGCTCGCGAGCAACAACGTGCTGCTGCCTTCGAACGGCCGGCCGGTCGCGGCGCCCACGCAGGACATGGTCATCGGTTCGTACTATCTCACGAAACCACCGCTCGAGGTTGCGGACCTGGAGCCCGTGGTGAACGACGGCTCGCTCCCCGAGCCTGCCCGGGCCAAAGCCGAAGCAAGGCTGGCGGAGCTGTACGAGGACGCGCCCCACTACTCCACCTACGGCGAGGTGGAGATGGCCCAGAGTCTCGGCCATGCGAAGTTCTCGACGCCATGCCACTACTGGGTGGATGCGCACGGTGATCCCGACGATCCCGACAGCATCGCCGAGGCGGGCTGGGTGCGCACGACCGTAGGCCGGGTGCTCTTCAACTCGATCATCCCGGAATCGCTCGGCTTCCTGAACCACACCTTCGGCAAGAAGCAGCTCGGGGACCTGGTCTTCAAGTGCTTCACGCGCGCGGGCCTGGCGGCGACCACCGTGTTCCTCGATCACCTGAAGGACTTCGGGTTCCGGTACGCGACCATGGGCGGCGTGTCCGTCGGGGTCGACGACCTGGAGGTGCCGCCGGAGAAGGCCGACCTCCTGACCGATGCCACCCAACAGGTCTCACGCTATCAGACGGCCTACGATTCGGGGTACATCTCGAACGGCGAGCGTTACAACAAGATCATCGATACGTGGACCCACGCGAACAATGACGTGGCCGACGCCATGGTGGACCACCTCAAGCAATCGCGCGGCGGCTTCAACCCGGTCTACATGATGATGACCTCCGGGGCGCGCGGTAACCGCGACCAGATGCGCCAGCTGGCGGGAATGCGCGGCCTCATGGCGAAGCCCCAGAAGAAGCTCACCGGGGGAATCGGCGAAATCATCGAAAGCCCCATCCGGTCCAACTTCCGTGAGGGTCTTACGGTGGTCGAGTACTTCATCTCGACGCACGGGGCACGCAAGGGCCTCGCGGACACCGCGCTCAAGACCGCGGATGCCGGATACCTGACGCGCAGGCTCGTGGACGTGGCTCAGGACGTCACGATCACCAGCGACGACTGCGGCACCATCCTCGGTCTGGAGATGAGTGCGCTCAAGGAAGGCGAGGATATCGTCGAACCGCTGGCGGACCGGATCGCGGGCAATGTGGCGCTCGAGAGCGTCTACGATCCCATCGACGGCGAGCTCATTCTCACCGGCAACGAAATGATCGACGAGCGGTCCGCCGAGGCCATCGAGGCGGCGGGGATCCAGTCGGTCAGGATCCGGTCGGTGCTGACCTGCGAGAACAAGCGCGGCATCTGCCGGATGTGCTATGGCCGCAACCTGGCGACGATGGGCCCGGTCGACTCCGGAGAAGCCGTGGGCATCCTGGCGGCGCAATCGATCGGCGAGCCCGGCACCCAGCTGACGCTGCGGACCTTCCACATCGGCGGCACCGCGGCCCGTATCGCGGCGCAGAACCAGCGCAGGTCCAAGATCTCCGGGATCGTCGGGCTGGAGCGCGTGTCGACCGTCGAAGACCGCCAGGGGAACCGCATCGTCACGACGCGCGAGGGCAAGATCGTGATCCAGACGCGGGAGGGCCAGGTCCGCAGCCGGCTTTCCGTGCCCTACGGCGCGACCATCCACATCGAAGAGGAAGAGGTGATCAAGACCGGCGACCTGCTCTTCAGCTGGGATCCCTATTCGGAGCCGGTCGTGTCCGATTCGGACGGGTACGTCCGATTCGTCGATATCGTCGAAGAGCAGACCGTTCGCGAGGAACTCGACGAGTCGACCGGACGCCGGCAGAGGATGATCATCGAGGATCGCGACAAGAAGCTCCACCCGACCATCCAGATCCGCAGTGGCGAGTCTCCGACGAGCGAGCTCCTCAAGGAGTTCATTATTCCGGTCGGCGCCCAGCTGATGTGTTTCCACGGGGACCCCATTCATCCTGGTGATCCGATCGCCAAGATCGGCCGGGAGGTCTACAAGACCCGTGACATCACCGGGGGCCTGCCCAGGGTGGCGGAGCTGTTCGAAGCGCGGAAACCCAAGGATCCCGCGGTCGTCACGGAGATCGACGGAGTGGTCTCGTTCGGCGACATCAAGCGGGGCAAACGCGAGGTCTTCGTGACCCCGAAGCAGGGACAGCGACAGCGCTACGACGTCCCCGTCGGCAAGCACATGCGCGTCCACCAGGGCGACCAGGTGCGCGCCGGGGACCGCCTCTCGGAAGGGCCCATCAACCCGCACGACATCCTCCAGATCAAGGGCTCCAGGGCCGTTCAGGAATACCTCCTCAACGAGATTCAGGAGGTGTACCGCCTGCAGGGCGTGAAGATCAACGACAAGCATATCGGCGTGATCGTGCGCCAGATGCTGCAGAAAGTGAGGGTGGTCGATCCCGGCGAGACCCAGCTGCTCGAAGGAGAACACATCGACCGGGTGGAGTTCCGGGACGTAAACCAGGCCGCCGCGACCGACGGCCGTCGGCCGGCGCGGGCGGAGCCTCTGTTGCTCGGGATCACGAAGGCCAGCCTCACGACCGAGTCCTTCATCTCGGCCGCCTCCTTCCAGGAGACGACACGGGTGCTGACCGACGCTGCGGTCAGGGGTGCGAAGGACGACCTGAAGGGGCTCAAGGAGAACATCATCATCGGCCACCTCATACCGGCCGGCACCGGGGTGCACAGGTGGCACGATGTCGAGTTCCAGGTCGAGCAGGCCTTCTACGACGAGGAGATTCTGCCGCTGACCGCCCCGGGCGAACTCCTGCCCGGACTCGGCGAAGCAGTGGAGGAGGTTGCGGCGGAGTAGGCGGCGCGCCCGTCCCTCGCAACCGGGGGGCGGGCGTGACGCGAGGAGAGAGGAGGCCACCATCGATCCGAGCCTGGCGGAGCGCCTGGCGCAGACGGAGCAGCGATTCCGGGCCGTGGAGCGCGAACTCTCTGATCCGGGGATCGTACGAGACCTCGACCGGCTGAGGGAACTGGGCCGCGAGCGGTCGCGGCTGGCCGGAGCGGTGCAGGCGGGGCAGGTGGTCGCCGACCTGGAAACGGAACTCGTGGACGCCAGGGACCTCGTGGCCGAGTCGGCCGACGCGGAACTTCGCCAGTTGGCCGGCGACGAAGTCACGGACCTCGAGCGCCGCCTGGTGGATGCCGAGGCTCGGCTGCGTGAGGCCCTGATCCCTCGCGATCCCATGGAAGACCGGCCGGCCGTGGTCGAGATCCGTGCCGGCACGGGCGGGGACGAGGCGGGCCTGTTCTGTGCGGATCTGGTGAGGATGTACAGGCGGCTCGCCGAGCGGAGCGGCTGGACCGTTGAACTGCTCAACGTATCGGAGGGCATCCCCGGTTCGGTCAAGGAGGCGATATTCACGGTGCGCGGCAAGGGCGCCTACGGCCGCCTGCGGTACGAGTCGGGGGTCCATCGCGTACAAAGGGTACCGGAGACCGAAAGCCAGGGGCGCATCCATACGTCGGCGGCCTCGGTGGCCGTGCTGCCGGAAGCGGAGGAGGTGGACATGCGGATCGATCCGGCGGATCTGCGCATCGACGTCTTCCGATCGTCCGGCCCGGGGGGACAGTCGGTGAACACGACCGATTCGGCCGTTCGCATCACTCACCTGCCGACCGATCTGGTGGTTACCTGCCAGGACGAGAAGTCGCAGCACAAGAACAAGGCCAAGGCGATGAAGGTGCTCAGGTCCCGCTTGCTGGATCGCGAGATCGCGGCCCGGGAGGCGGAGCGCGCGGCCGAGAGAAGGTCGCAGATCGGCAGCGGAGACCGCTCGGCCAAGGTCAGGACGTACAACTTCCCCCAGAACCGGGTCACCGACCACAGGATCGGACTGAGTCTCTACCGTCTGACCGAGATCCTCGACGGTGACCTCGACGAGATCGTTTCCGCACTTCGCATCACGCGGGAGCGGGAGCGACTGGCGAAAGGTTGGCCGAGTTCGTGAGCGGATCGGTTCCCGGCACTGCCCGGCGCGTCTGGACGGTCATGGAAGTGATCCGTCTGAGTGGCGACTACCTCACCGAAAAGGGGGTCGACGACGGTCGGCTCAGCGCCGAGCAACTCCTCGCGCACGTATTGCGGACGGAGCGGCTGCAGCTCTACCTGCGCTTCGATCGCCCGCTGGGCGAGGAGGAACTGGCGAGTTTCAAGCGGCTGCTCAGACGGCGGGCCGCGCGGGAGCCGCTCCAGTACGTGCTTGGAACGGCCCAGTTCAGAACGCTGGAATTGAAGGTCGATCGCCGCGTCGCCATTCCTCGTCCCGAGACCGAGTACATGATCGACGTGCTCCTGCGTGTCGCCGGCCGCGGCCGCTTCGATGCGGCTCTGGACGTAGGCACCGGGTCGGGTGCGATCGCGCTTGCCCTGGCCGCCGAGGGCATTGCGCGCTCCGTGGTGGCCACGGACGTGTCCACGGAGGCGCTGGAGGCGGCTCGGCACAACGCCGCCGCCGCGGGTGTGGGCGGAGTGGAGTTTCTAGGCGGTCACTTGCTCGACCCGGTCGCGGGCAGGACGTTCGACCTGGTGTTGTCGAATCCCCCCTACCTTGCCGAGGCCGACTGGCGCGCGACCGATCCCGAGATACACGATTGGGAACCGCGCGTGGCGATGGTGGCGGCGGAGGCCGGACTCGGAGTCATCCGCGGTCTGATCGGTGGGCTTGACGGGCTTCTGCGCGCGGGTGGCTGGATCGGGCTCGAGGTCGGGTGTGAACAGACAACGGCCGTTGCCGCGATGATGGAGGCCTGTTCGGGCCTTGAGAGGGTGCAGGTGCATGACGACCTCGCGGGTCGTCGGCGCTATGTTTTTGCACGGCAGCTTGCGGGCGCGGGAAACGGTACCGGGGACGGATAGGGATCACGGTTCGGTCGCGAGGCGCGCTTCGCGGAACAGGAGTCGAAGGATGTCCGAGATAGAGGAAATGGCCGGCTCGCTGGGTCGGGCCCTGGGACGCACGCCCGAATACCGCACGTTGGCGCGCGCCCTCGAGAGCGCCGACGACGATCGCGACATCGTGGCACTGCGCAACGAGGTGCGTGAACTCGAGAGGCGGCTGCAGGAGGCGGTTGCGGGGGGCACGGAGCCGGACAAGGAGACGATGGCGCAGTTCGAGGCCGCCGTAGGGCGACTCCAGGCGTCATCGGTCTACCAGAGCGTGGTCGCCGCCCAGTCGAATTTCGACAGGATCATGCACCGGGTGGATGCGGAGATCCACAAGGGGATGCGCGAAGGAGCGGCTTCCCGGATCATCCTGACGACGTGACCGCGGATGTCGACCGGTCAGAGTCAGGAAAGGGAAAAGGGCCTGAAGGCCTTTCGATATCCGGTCTACACGATTATCGAACCCGTCTCCCGCTGGCTGGTGAAGCGCGGTGTCCACCCCAACGCGATCTCGATCATGGGGTTCGTCGCGACGCTGGGAGCGGCGTGGCTCTACTCGCAGGATCATGTCCGCACGGCCGGGTTTTTCGTACTGCTCGGGGGGCTGCTCGACATCTTCGACGGCCGCGTGGCACGGATCTCCGGCCTGGCTTCCAAGTTCGGCAGTTTCTTCGACTCCACCCTCGACCGCATTTCCGAGATCGCGATGTACATCGGCCTCATCACGCTCTACAACGGGTATATTCTGGACGCGGCCGACATCTGGATGATCTATGTCATCGCCCTGGCGCTCGGTGGTTCGCTGATGGTGAGCTACACCCGGGCCAAGGCCGAGGCGCTGGGCTTCGATTGCACGGTCGGCCTGATGCAGCGGGCTGAGCGGATTGTGCTGCTCGGCTTCGGCTCGGTGATCTTCGGTCTCGCCTGGGGTGGGATCGTTCTGAGCGCGATCATCATCGTGGTGGCCGCGCTGACCAACTTCACCGCGGTTCACCGGATCGTGTGGGTGTACCGGCACGGTACGGGTATTCCTCTCGACGGCGGCGACGACACCGCCGGAAAGGTCTAGAGATTCGTGGAGCAACCTCCGAGCATCACGTCGCCCGAGGGACGCGTCGGCGTTCTGCTGCCAGGGCTGGGTGCCGTGGCCACCACGCTGGTTGCCGGCGTCGAGGCGGTGCGGCAGGGGCTCGCGGAGCCCTTCGGCAGCCTGACGCAGATGAATACCGTACGGCTCGGCAAACGCACCGACGCCCGCGCGCCCCTGATCCGCGACTTCGTCGGGCTCGCGGATCTCGAGCAGCTCGTGTTCGGCGCGTGGGATCCGATCCCGGACGACGCCTACGCGAGCGCCGTGAACGCGGGCGTGCTGGACCCGACCCGTCACCTGGAACCGATTCGTGACTTCCTCGCGTCCGTCGTCCCGATGCCGGCCGTTTTCGACACCGCGTACGTAAAGCGCCTGGACGGTCCCAACTGCAAGTCCGGCGCCAACAAGATGGAACTGGCGGAAGCGCTTCGCGACGATATCCGCAGCTTCCTTGCCGACAACGCGTGCGCCAGGGCGGTGATGATCTGGTGCGGTTCGACCGAAGTCTTCCAGCGCTCCGGTCCGGCCCACGCCACGGTGGAGTCGTTCGAACAGGCGATGCTCGACAACGATCCCGCGATCGCGCCCAGCATGATCTACGCATACGCGGCGATCATGGAGGGGGTGCCCTACGCCAACGGGGCGCCGAACCTGTCGGCGGATGTCCCGGCACTCGAGGCGCTGGCCCGCGAGCGTGCCGTTCCCATCGCCGGCAAGGACTTCAAGACGGGCCAGACGCTCATGAAGACGATCCTTGCACCGGGACTGAAGGCGAGGATGCTGGGGGTCAACGGCTGGTTCAGCACGAACATCCTCGGCAACCGGGACGGGGCGGTCCTCGACGACCCGGCCTCGTTCAAGACGAAGGAGGAATCCAAGCTCGGGGTGCTCGACTACATCCTCCAGCCCGACATGTACCCCGAGTTGTACGGGGACATCTATCACAAGGTCCGAATCAACTACTACCCGCCGCGCGGCGACGACAAGGAAGGTTGGGACAACCTCGACATCTTCGGATGGCTCGGGTATCCCATGCAGATCAAGGTGGATTTCCTGTGCAGGGATTCCATCCTGGCGGCGCCGATCGTCCTCGACCTCGCGCTCTTCCTGGACCTGGCGGGGCGCGCCGGTCTCGGCGGCATTCAGGAGTGGCTGTCCTTCTACTTCAAGAGCCCGCAGACGCCCGAAGGTCTCTATCCGGAGCACGACCTGTTCATTCAGCACTGGAAGCTGAAGAACACGCTGCGGTGGCTCGCCGGCGAGGAACAGATCACCCACCTGGGCCGTGAGTACTACGGTTAGCAGTCCTTGGACAAGCCTGCACGAGCACCCAGGCCGCCGAGGCACCGGGCCGGCAGGATGAGCCGGGGGCGCTTCATCGTCGTGGAGGGGGCGGAGGGAGTGGGGAAGTCCACGCAGGCTGCCCGGCTGGCGGCGTTTCTGCGTTCGCGGGGGATCACCGCCGAGCTCTTGCGCGAGCCCGGTGGAACGGCGGTTGGCGAAGGAATCCGGGGCCTCGTACTGGCGAGCGGGGAAGCGATTCCTCGGGAGACCGAACTGCTCCTGATCGTAGCCGCTCGGGCCTCCTTTGTCCGCCAGCGGGTTGAGCCGGCACTATCCGAGGGGACCTGGGTGGTGTCCGACCGCTACGATCTGAGCACATTTGCATACCAGGGGCACGGGCGCGGCATAGACCTGGACTGGATCGAACAGGTCAACCGCTACGCCACCGCAGGACTGACCCCGGATCTCTATCTTGTCCTGGACCTGCCCGTCCGGGACGGCATGACCCGTCTCCAACGCAAGGACAGGCCGCTGGACCGCATCGAGTCGGAGACGCTCGGCTTTCTCCGCAAAGTCCGGCGGGGATATGTTGAACTGGCCGGTTCGTTGGCGTGCGCCGAACTGGTATCGGCCAGCGGGATGCCGGACGAAGTCGAGGCCAGGATCCGCGACGTACTCACCGGGTATTTCCCCGGTACATTCTCCGCTCGCGGAAGGGGCGGGGCCGGGGCCCGGAACGGGGAGCCGGCGCGTGGCGGGAAGGAGACGCGATGAAAGTCACGAAGACCACGATCGTTCCGGCAATCCTTGTCGTCCTCGCGGTGACCAGCGGTGGCTGGCTGCTGCAGCGGGACGTCGGCATGGACGCGAACGTCTACTTTCAGACCCGGCTTCTGGAAGAAGTGGTCTCTCGTATCGACCGCTATTTCGTGGACGAGGTCGAGGTGGACGAGCTGTACCAGGCGGCGCTGCGGGGCGTTGTCGAGCAGCTCGGCGACCGGAATTCGCAGTTCCTGGAGGCATCGGACTGGGAGAACGTGCGGATCCGGACCCAGGGGGAATACGGTGGCGTTGGCCTCGAGGTCGACTACCGCGACAAGCATATCACGATCGTCGCCCCGATTCCGGGAACACCTGGCGCAAGAGCGGGATTGCGCCCCGGCGATCGCATCGTGGAAGTAGACGGACTCTCCGTGGAGGGGTGGGTGATCGACAGGGCCGTCGATCTCCTCCGCGGCGAACCGGGAACCACGGTGACGATGGGCATACGGCGGCCCGGGGTGGAACCCGTCATGTCGTTCGACGTCACGCGCGAGGTCATCCACTTCCCGTCGGTTCCCTTCGCCACGATGCTCGGCGGCGGCGTGGGCTATGTGCCGCTTCGGATCTTCAACGGGACCACCACGGCCGAAGTCCGCAGCGCGATCGACTCGCTGGTGGCCGAGGGCATGACGTCCCTCGTTCTGGACCTTCGCAACAACCGGGGCGGCCTGCTGACGGAGGGGGTGGGGCTTGCCGATTTCTTCCTGGACGAGGGGATGGACATCGTCGAAATCCGCGGCAGGAACACCGCGCCCGAGATCTACAGGGCACGGGACGGACAGGAATACCCCGACCTTCCCATCGTGGTGCTGATCGGTCACGGGAGTGCTTCCGCCGCCGAGATCGTCGCGGGGGCTCTCCAGGACCAGGATCGGGCGCTCCTCGTCGGGGCGACGACCTTCGGCAAGGGGTCCGTTCAGTCGCTCTTCCAGCTCTCCGGCGGCAACGTGCTCAAGCTCACGACGGCGCGCTGGTACACGCCTTCGGGCCGCTCAATCCAGAAGGAACCCGCCGACCAGCTTGCCCGCGCGGAGAGTGGCGTGGTGACCCTGCCGGGGGACGCGGCCGAGCGCCCCAGCCTCGCCGACAAGCCGGAGTTCAGGTCGGCAGGAGGCCGGCTGCTGCACGGAGGTGGCGGAATCGTGCCCGACATGTGGGTCCTGCAGGACACCTTGACGACCGAGGAGTACGCCGCCGTTCGCAAGATCTTCGAGGCGGGGGCGGGATTCCATGTCGCCTTGCAGAACTGGGCGGTCCACTACATTCAGGCCCATCCGGAGCTGCAACGGGGATTCCGGATCACCGATGCCGACCTGGCCAGTTTCCACGCGGCGCTCCTCGAGCGTGGAGCGGAGTTGAGCTTCGACGATCTTGTCCGCGGCCGCCGCTACGTGGACTTCCATCTGGGGGCCGAGATCGCGCTGCAGGCATGGGAGGATCAGGGACGTTTCGATCGGACCGCCGCCGGCGACCTGCAGCTGGGCCGGGCGATCGAGTTGCTTCGCGCGGCGGACGACCGGCTGGAACTGTTCGAACTGGCCGGAAACCCACTCGCGTCCGACCGTACCGGGGGTGCCGCTCCGGCCGGAGGAAGTGCCTCGCCCCGCTGATCCGGAGCATGTGGGGACGATGGGCTCATCCAGCTATGGAGGTGGCCCGTTCATGAAGCCAGTTTCAGCCGGAACAGCCGGATCCCTGGAGGTGGAGGTCGCCCGCGGACCCGTTGTGGAGTCGAAGCACCGGGTGCACGGAGTCGTCGTGGACCATTCCGGAGCGACGCTCCGCTGGGGCGACCCCGACCTGCGCATCTGGCTTCGCTCGGCGGCCAAGCCCTTTCAGGCCCTGCCCCTGATCGAAGACGGGGCTGCCGACCATTTCGGTCTGTCGGAAGAGGAGATCGCCGTTTGCTGCGGCTCACACAACTCGGAAGATGCGCACATCGCGGTCGTCCGCTCCATGCTCGCCAAGGCGGGTGTTGCGGAACGGCAGCTGCGGTGTGGGCCGCATCCACCGCTCCTGGCCGCGCGCCGCGATGCGATGGCAAGAAACGGCACACGGCCCACGCCCGTCATGAGCAACTGTTCCGGCAAGCACGCGGGCATGCTCGCCCTGGCGGCTTTTCACGGTTGGCCGCTGGACTCCTACCTGCGCCCCGACCACCCCGTGCAGCGGCGCATGCGCGACGAGATCGCCCGCTGGACCGGTGTGGATCCCGCCGGCATGCCCTGCGAGGCCGACGGCTGTGGTGTTCCGACGTTCGCGATCACCCTGCGGGACCTGGCCAGGGGCTCGGCTCGCCTGGCCGCGGCGTGCAGTTCGCCGGGACCGGCACGGCGGGTCGTGAGAGCAATGACGCGCGCGCCGTTCATGGTGGCGGGCAGCGAGCGCCTGTGCACGCGGCTGATGGAGGAGGAGCGGGGTCGGGTCTTCGCCAAGGTGGGAGCCGAGGCGATCTACATGGCGGGACATCCGAAGGCCGGCACGGGGGTCGCGGTAAAGGTGGAAGACGGGGCCTGGCGGGCGGCGCCGCCGGCCCTGTTGGCGGTTTTGGATCGCGCAGGCGTTCTTTCTCCCGGCACGATGGCGGCCGTGGCCGACTTCGCGGAGCCCGCCATCAGGAACACGCTGGGTGACGTGGTCGGTCGCATGAGGATCAGGGAGGTCCCGTGTTCATAGACTCCGTAACGATCGAGGCCGAGGGGGGCCGGGGCGGTTCCGGGGCCGAGGCGTTCCGGCGCGAAAAGGGCGTGCCGCGTGGGGGGCCGTCCGGCGGTGACGGTGGAAGCGGGGGTGCTGTGGCGGTTGTGGCCGATGGCGGCCTGACCACGCTGAGCGACTATCGCTACCGGCGGCACCACCGTGCGGAACGGGGACGGCACGGGGAGGGATTCAACCGAACGGGCAGGAGTGGGAAGGACCTGGAGTTGCGCGTGCCGCCCGGCACCATCGTGGTGGACGACGAGAGAGGTGAGCAGGTGGGCGAGCTGCTGGCGGACGGCGAGCGACTCGTGATTGCTCGCGGCGGGCGAGGTGGCAGGGGCAACGCGCGCTTCACGTCGTCCACGCGCCAGGCGCCCCGCCGCTGGGAACCCGGCGCCGAGGGCGAACGTCGGGTTATTCGGTTCGAGCTCAAGCTTCTGGCCGATGTGGGCCTCGTGGGAGAGCCCAACGCGGGCAAATCGACGCTGCTCGCGCGGATCAGCCAGGCGCGACCCAAGGTCGCGGACTACCCGTTTACCACCCTGACCCCCAACCTGGGCGTCGTGGAGCTGTCCGACTTCCGTTCCTTCGTCGTGGCCGACATCCCGGGGATCATCGAGGGGGCGCACGACGGCAAGGGACTCGGTCACCGCTTTCTTCGCCACATCGAGCGCACCCGCTTTCTGGCGCTGCTCATTCCCATGGACTGCGACGATCCCGGGAGGATGCTCGCGGGTCTGCGCAGCGAGCTGGAGAAGTACTCCGCCCGGCTCGCCGAACTTCCCTACGCGGTCGTCTTCTCCAAGATGGACCTCGTATCGCCGGAAGCGAGGGAGCCCGTGGTGGACGCACCCGATGCGTCGGGCATCTACCGCGTGAGCGCGGTGACCGGCCGTGGTGTGAACCGGTTGCTGGAGGGCTGCTGGCGGCAGCTGGAAGCCGCCCGCGGTGCGGAGCAGGCCGGGAGTGGGGAGTGGTAGCGCCGGCCGCGCCCGTCACCGGGCCTGAATCGCGGTCTACGCCGGCACAACGGATTCCCGCGGCTGCGCGGGCGGCGCTGACCTTGCAGGCGCTGCCCGGGTTGGGTTCGCTTCGCTTCCGCCGGCTGGTCGATCATTTCGGGAGTCCAGGCGCCGCGCTCGAGGCGAACGCCACCCAGTTTGCCGATCTGGCGGGGAAGCGCGCCGCGGCGGCACGCCGCGGGGCCGTCCTTGCCGCCCGCGCCGATGAGATGATTGCGCGGTGCAGGGCTGCCGGCATCGGACTCCTGGTGTACGGGACGTCCGGCTACCCGTCGTCTCTGAAGGCGCTGCGCGGCCCGCCCTCGGTGCTCTTCTGCGTCGGCAGACCCGAGTTGTTGCACGGACCGTGTGTTGCCGTGGTAGGTTCCCGCAGGGCAACCGCGTACGGCCGCCGGATCGCTCGTCGCCTGGGTGCTCACCTTGCGGGCACGGGCAGTTGCGTCGTGTCCGGGATGGCAATGGGAGTCGACGCCGAAGCACACAGGGGCGCCTTGCCCGGGCCCACGGCGGCCGTGCTGGGGTCGGGAGTGAATGTCGTCTCGCCGCCCCGCAACGCCCCTCTCTACCGGCGCATCCTGGAGAGCGGGGTCATCGTGTCGGAATACGCCCCGGGCGTGAGGGCCGAGCCCCACCACTTTCCGGCGCGCAATCGAATCATCGCCGCCCTGGCGACCGATGTCGTCATCGTGGAGGCCTCGAACCGAAGCGGTGCGCTGATCACGGCCGACATCGCCCTCGACCTGGGCCGTGAGGTCCATGCCGTGCCCGGCCCGATCGACCGACCCACGAGCGCGGGGACGAACAGGCTCATCGCCGACGGGGCAGGCGTGATCGTGGACACGGGCCCTGGTGAGGCCTTTCCCGGCGCCGAGGCGCTCCCGGTGGAGGATGACTTGCGGAGGTTGCTCCTCGCGGTGCCCCCGGCACCCGTGACCCTCGAGGAGCTGGCAAGGGTCACGAAGATCCCGGTGGAAGACGTGGCCACATCCGTCACCGTTCTGGAGATTCGGGGCTACCTGACACCCACCCGGGACGGACGGGTCATGCGCACGCCGGGCCGGCGCGGCGAGGCGGCGAGGGGCGGGCGGTGACGAGCCGGATCACCAATGTGTACGTCCACGCGCCCTTTTGCGCGCGGCGCTGTTGCTATTGCGACTTCGCGGTCCATGTCGACCGCAGTCCGGACGGTGGGCACTGGCTCGGGGTGATTCGAAGGGAATTCGAGGCCGTGCGGGACTCGGGCGAGGCACCCCTGGCCGACGTCCTGGACACCCTGTACGTCGGTGGCGGCACGCCGTCGGTTCTCGACGGCCGCTGTATCGCGGAGTTGGCCGACCTGATCGGACGCGGGCGAATGCGGGGTCGCGGGTTCGAGTGGACGGTCGAAGCCAATCCCGAGTCCTTTACCCGCGAGTTGGCGCATCAGTGGCGGGCCGGCGGCGCAAACCGGGTTTCCTTCGGCGTGCAGAGCTTCGATCCACGCGCGCTGCGATGGATGGGTCGGCTCCACTCGCCCGAGCAGGCGAAGTCCGCGGTACGGCAGGCGCGGGCCGCCGGCATCACGAACCTGTCCGTCGACCTGATCTTCGGGTTGCCCGACGGCGTATCCCGCTCGTGGAGCGACGACATCGAGAGCGCGCTCGATCTGGGTGTGCCGCACATCTCGCTCTACGGCCTGACCGTGGAGAAGGGCACCAACCTCTGCCGGGCGGTCTCGCAGGGCCGGGCGCGCATGCCCGCGGATCGCCGCTACCGGGAGGAGTACCTCTTCGCGGCCGAAACGCTTGCCGGCGCCGGGTACGATCACTACGAGGTGTCGAACTTCGCCCGGCCGGGGTTTGCGTCCCGGCACAACCGCGCCTGCTGGACGGGGGCGTCCTATCTCGGGCTTGGAAACGGGGCCCACAGCTATCACTCGGGGCGGCGCTGGTGGAACGAAAGGGACTGGGGCACGTATGCCGAACGAGTGGAGCGCTCCGGGCACGCTCGTGGCGGGACCGAGGCGCTGACGCCGGAACAGGCGCGCCTCGAGCGGGTTTGGCTGGCCCTGCGCACCGCGGATGGCCTCGATGCGTCGGACCTCGGAGCCGGCGTGAATCCGGTGGTCCGCGGCTGGATGTCGAGGGGCCTCGCCAGGCAGACCGGGGTGCGAATCCGCCTCACCTCGGCCGGGTGGCTGGTGCTCGACGACCTGACACTGGAACTCGAGGCGGCCCTGAACCGTCAATAGCAGTTGACGGCATCCGCTTCCGGGGGATTATGTAAAGGCCTGGAGAAAACGGAGTGGAACTGGACCATGGCATCGCGACCACGCAAGGAGGAAGGCGCGCTCTCACCGCGTGAGAGCAGTGTGCTGGAAGCAGTGGTGCGCACCTACGTGGAGACGGCCGAGCCTGCGGGCAGCCGCACCCTTGCACGGCGCTATGACTTCGGCGTGTCGCCCGCCACGATCCGCAACACCATGGCGGATCTGCAGGAAGAGGGCTACCTGACGCATCCGCATACATCGGCCGGCCGGGTCCCGACCGAAATGGCGTATCGCGTGTTCGTGGACAGGATGGTGCGGCCCGAGCCCCTGTCCGCGTCCGAAAGGGCCTCGATCGAGAGCGAGCTGTGGTCGGGCGAGTCGACCCTGGAGCGAATCCTCCGCAACGCCGTACGCGCGCTCGGCATTCTGGTCAACGAGCTGGGGGTCGGATCCGTTCCGCAACTCGACACTGCGCGCATGGAGAAGATCGATCTGATACGGGTTTCCTCCGTCAAGGTGCTCATGGTCGTCACCGTTCAGAGCGGCATGGTGAGGACCGTGTACGTCGATCTGCCGGGCGATGTCCCCAGCGACGTCCTCGACGGGCTGCAGCGAGTGCTGAACGAGCGCCTGGGCGGTCTCACCTTTGTCGAGATCCGCCGGTCCTTCGGAGAACGCCTGCGGGACGCAATGGAGGACCCGGCCGCACAGGACATCCTCAATATCTTCGTCGAATCGAGCGAGGAGTTCTTCGCGGCGACCCCGGGTCCGCAGGATCAGATCGTCCTGGGACAGACGTCGGCCATCGCTGCTCAGCCGGAGTTCTCCACCAACGAGCGGCTGAAGGATCTGATCGCCCTGACCGAGCAGAAGGACCTGTTGGCCAGGGTCCTGGGGACTCGTGTCGCAAGAGGAGGGCCCCAGGTGACCATTGGAGGCGAACACGCTCCGGAGCTGGCCGGATTCACCCTGGTGACATCCGGGTATCAGCTGGGGAGATTGAGGGGGGTGGTCGGAGTCATCGGTCCGACTCGCATGCCGTACGAGAAGGTGATTGCCATTGTGGACTATACTTCATCACTTGTGACGCGCATGCTGCAACCCTAGAACGACTCGGGAACCGATGTCCGACTACTACAACCTGCTTCGCGTTCCGAAGAGCGCGAGCCAGGAAGAGATAAAGAAGGCGTACCGCAAGGTCGCACTGGAATACCATCCGGACCGGAACGCCGGCTCGAAGCAGGCCGAGGAGCGCTTCAAGGAAGTCACCGAGGCCTACGAGGTCCTCCGCGACCCGGCGAAGAGAGCCCGATACGACCGGTACGGCAAGGAAGGCCTGCGGGGGCAGCGTGGCTTCGGGGGCGGCCTGGATTTCTCGGATGCGCTCGAAGTCTTCATGCGGGACTTCGGGGGATTCGGAGGATTCGAGAGCCTCTTCGGCGGCCGGCGCGCCGGGAATCGTCCCGTGCGCGGCAAGTCGTTGCGCCTCAAGCTGCCGCTCACCCTCAAGGAGGTGCGCAACGGCGTGACGAAGCGAGTCCGTGTCGCCGTTCTGGACCACTGCCTTTCGTGCAGAGGCAACGGGGCCAGGGACGGCGCCATGCCGGTTCGCTGTTCAGTGTGCGAAGGGGCCGGAGAGGAGCGCCGTGTCGAGCGCTCGGTCTTCGGCCAGTTCGTGAGCGTGGCCCCCTGCCGCCAGTGTCGTGGCGAGGGGGCGGTAATCACCGACCGGTGCCCGGACTGCCATGGGGAGGGCCGCACCAGGGTGAACCGCGAGATCGAGGTGAAGGTGCCGCCGGGAGTGTCCTCGGAGAACTACATTACGCTGCGAGAAGAAGGGAACGTCGGACCGCGCAACGGTCCGCGCGGGGACATCGTGGTGCTCATCGACGTAGCCGAGGACAAGCGCTTCTCCCGCGACGGGAACGATCTGATTACAGAGGTGCCGATCAACTTCAGCCTTGCGGCGCTCGGGGGTCGCGTCACCGTCCCGACCGTGGAGGACAGGAAAGAGGTCGAAGTTCCCGCGGGGGTCCAGAGCGGCCACATCGTCCGTGTGCGGGGAGAGGGTTTGCCCGACCTCGACGGGCGGGGATACGGCGATCTCCTGGTTCGCCTTGTCGTGTGGGTTCCGCAACGCCTGACAACGGAGCAGGAGCGCACGATCCGCAAGCTTCGCTCGTCGGAAGACCCCCCGCCGGAAAAGGTCGACCCTGCGGAGAACCGGGGATTCTGGTCCAGGGTCAAGGAGGCACTGGGGTAGCAATATGTAAAGTAAACATTACATATTGTCATGTTTAGTATACATTTCGCTTTTCAGAAGCTTCCTCGCGTTCTCCGCCTTTATGACCCAGCGGCACACGTTGACGCGTGATCCGGGATCGAGATCGTGTGCGAGCGCGGCCAGCGTCGCCCACAGTGACCGAGCCAGAAGGGAATGGTCGGGGGCATCCCTGGGGTCCATCAGCATCACCCAGCCCTCCAGCACGCGAGGGCCGCCTTCGGCATCGGAGGTTTCCAGGGGCACCTCGAGAAGCAGCAGCCTGCCTTTGGAAAGGGCCGCCAGCCGTCGAAGCGTTTCCCGGCTGAGTTCGATCGGTGGCCGCTGCCGCCGCAGTTCCCGGTTCAGCCGAGAGGTGGGCAGCACACCGGGTCCGGTTCGGCGCAGGATGTCTATCACGCGTTCTGTGGTTCGAACCATCTCTCGTGTGCCTCGCTTTCGGACGGCGCTGCATCCCGGGCCTTTCTGACGGACGACGCGGAGCTTTGGCAGGCGCACCTGGGAGCCCGTGGACAAAACTCCCCGGCATTCGAGCGGCGATGCATCCCGGGCCGGACCGCTTCGCTCTGCGTTGCTCCTCGGGCCCGTAGCGCTGCTACTGGCCCTTCGTCGCGCCTTGCCGGCCCGGCGCCTCGCCGCTCTCGGTGCGCGGGCGGCCTTATCTACGGACTCCTACAGTACCCGTTTTTTCGGGAGCGTCCTATAGCTGGATGGGACTATTGTACGGCGGGTTGTTCGGGAGCATGGGATCTTTCGTCATATTTGAGGGGACGAGCCGACAGCGACGCGACCAGACGGAGGTTTCCTGTCAATCATGCTGATCGAGACTTTGCGAGCGGACCTTGCCGCCGCCCGCCGCGCCAGGGACAAGCTTCGCACGCTGGTGCTTTCCACCACCCTGGCCGACGTACGCAACCGCGAGATCGAGTTGGGCGCCACACTTGACGACGAGGGCGTTCAGGGGGTCTTGGCCAGGGCGATCAAGCAGCGCCGTGACGCCGCGGCTCAAATGTCCGCGGGCGGGAGACCGGAACTCGCGGAAAACGAGTTGACGCAGGCGGGCGTTCTCCAACACTACCTCCCCCCGGAGCTCACCTCCGCGGAAGTGCGCGAAATGGTCAGGGAGATCGTTGCCGAGAGCGGTTCCCAAATGGGGGCCGTCATGTCGCGGCTGATGCCGCGCATTCGCGGCCGCTTCGATGGCGGGGAGGCTTCCGCGATCGTGCGCGAGGAGTTGAGCGCGTGATGACCGGCCCATTGGCGGCGTCGCGTCTGCACCGGTAGTCCGCCGTGTCTGCCCGCGCTCTTCAGGTCCTCGAGTTCGCGGGAGTGCTGGAGTATGTCGCCGGCTTTGCCGGCAGCGATGCGGGGCGGCAAGCAATCCGGGGACTGGAGCCGTCCGTCGATCCGGAGACGGTTCGGAGGCGATTGACCGCGGTCGATGAGTCCGGGCGCTTCCTCGCGGCCCGGGAGGCCTGGGCGCTTCCCGGCTTCCCGAACGCCGGACACGCGATCCGAAGACTTGCGGTGGACGGCTCGGTCCTGTCGCCGCAGGAGCTCCATGCGGTCGGGGGGCTGCTGGCGGCCGGCAGGGTGCTGCTCGGGTCGCTGAACGAAGTGGCGGCGGAGTTGCCCACGCTGGGGGCCCTGGCGTCCCGGCTTCTGGCCGCGAAGGGAATCGAGGAGAGCGTCTTGCGGACCGTGGATGCGGAAGGCACGGTCCTCGATGGCGCCAGCAGCGAGCTTCGACGCATTCGAATGCGCCTGAGCGGCGCCCACAACCGGGTCGTGGCGCACCTGGAGCGGTTTCTGGAGGGGCTTGACGAACGATACCGGGTCCCCGGCGCATCGGTCACCATCCGCGAGGGGCGCTATGTGATCCCGGTGCGCCGCGAGGGAAAGCGGTCGGTCGGCGGATATGTTCACGATGAGTCGGCGTCCGGAGCCACGGTGTTCGTCGAGCCGTCGTCCGCGATCGAGATCATGAACGGCGTCCGGGAGCTGGAGAGGGCCGAGACACGCGAAGTCGAGCGCATTCTGCGGGAACTTACCGACCGCTGCCGCCCTCTCTCCAGAGAGCTGGCGCAGTCGCTGGGTGCGCTGACCGAGATGGACCTGCGAGTGGCGCTGGCGCGTGTTGCGGCGCGGTGGAACGGATCGATCCCGGAGGTGGGCGGGGGTCCGCTGCGCATCCGCGGTGGCCGTCATCCCCTGCTGGTTGCGACCGGGGTCGACGCGGTGCCCTTCGACCTCGCCCTCGATCCGGACGAATACGTGGTGGTGGTCACGGGCCCCAACACCGGGGGCAAGACGGTCTTCCTGAAGGCGGTGGGGCTGATCGCGAGCCTCGCCCAGTCAGGGGTCATTCCCCCGGTTGGGCCGGGGACCCGCCTGCCCGTCTTCCGCGGCATCTTTGCCGACGTCGGCGACGAGCAGTCCATCTCCGACAGCCTGTCCACCTTCTCGGCCCATCTCCGCAACCTGCAGGAGATGCTGCAGGACGCGAACACGAGCTCGCTGGTGCTGGTCGACGAGCCCGGCACGGGCACGGACCCCAAGGAGGGCGAAGCGCTGGCCCGAGCGCTCATCGAGACCCTGGCCGAACGCCGGTGCACGGCCGTCGTGACATCGCACCTGGGCGGCCTGAAGCGCCTCGCCGCGCCGGACAACGGGATCGTGAACGCTTCGCTCCATTTCGACGGCGAGCGTCTGGCCCCCACCTACCGTTTCTCGAAGGGGCGGCCCGGCCGCAGCTACGGGCTCGCGATCGCGCGGGGATTGGGGTTTCCGCAAGAAGTGCTGGATCGCGCGGAGCGATACCGCGACCGCGCCGAAGCCCGGCTGGACGAACTTCTGGAAAGCCTCGAGGGGAAGGAGCGCCGCGTGGCCCGGGTGCTCGCCGAACTCGACGGAGAGAGGAAGCGGCTCACGACGCTCGACGCGAAGCTCGAAGCGCGTGAAGAGGATCTGCGGCGGGTCGAGCGTGAGCAGACCGCACGCGCGCGAACCGATGCCCGCCGCCTGCTTCTGGATGCCCGCAAGGAGGTCGAGTCGGTCATCGGCGTCCTGCGGGAGCAGGCTGTCGCCGGCGACTCGTTGACGGAGGTCTCCAGAGCCGCCCGCCGCACCGTCGAGGACGCGGCGCGAGCCCTGCAGGAGCCATCTCCGGAGACGACCGCTGCACCGGCCGGCGAGGTGGTCCTGACGGAGGGGGCGAGAGTCCGCGTCGGGGTCGCCGGGGCGTTGGGGGAGGTCGTGGCGGTCGAGGCGGAGCGGGTCGTCGTCAACGTGGGCGGGGTCAGGATGAAAGTGGCGCCCGGTCGCCTCGTGCCGGCCGAGGCGGCGCGCGGCGACAAGGGGACGCAATCGGACGCGCGGGTGGCTGGACGAGCCCGGGCGGGATGGTGGACCGCGCCGGACATCGAGCCGGTCACGGAGCTCGACATGCGTGGCCTGCGGGCCGACGAGGCCGAGATGTCGCTGGCACGCGCCCTCGATGCGGCCGCAGTAGCCGACATTCGGGAGCTTCGCGTGATCCACGGCAAGGGAACCGGGGCGCTCCGTGCCCGGGTGGCGCTGGTTCTCGAACGTGACCCGCGGGTCGAGGGTTTCGAGTCTGCCAGGCCGGCGGACGGAGGCTACGGGGTCACCGTCGCGAGGATGCGGTAGCCATGATCCCCGACGACGTCGTCGCACAGGTCAGGGCGCGCGCCGACATCGTCGGCGTGATCGGCGAGTTCGTTCAACTCAAGAAAGCGGGCAAGGAGTTCCGCGGACTCAGCCCCTTCAAGAAGGAAAAGACGCCCTCGTTCTACGTGAACCCGGCCAAGGCGTTCTTCCACGACTTCTCTTCCGGTGAATCGGGGGACGTCTTTTCGTTCCTGATGAAGCACCAGGGGATGAGCTTCGTCGACGCGGTCAAGTACGTCGGAGCCCGCAGCGGCGTGGAGGTGCGGGAGATCAGGCGCGGGCGGGGACGCGAGGATCCGTGGCGGCCCTACTACGAGGCGTCCGCCTACGCGAACACGTTTTTCCAGGAACGGCTCTGGGAATGGGAGGGCGGCGCCCGCGCGCGCGCCTACCTGGAAGAGCGCGGCATCGGGCGTGAGTCCGGCGAGGACTTCGGTCTCGGATACGCGCCCGACGACTGGAGGGCGTTTCGCGAGGCGGCGGCGGTGCACGGCCTGGACGAGCGGATCCTGCTGGACGTCGGACTCCTCAAGAAGAGCGAGAAGAGCGACGAACCCTACGACGCGTTCAGAAACCGCATCATCTTCCCGATCGAGTCCGAATCCGGACGTGTACTTGCCTTCGGCGGGAGACTATTGGGCAGCACCGGCAAGGGGGCTCCCAAATACCTCAACTCGCCCGAGAGTCCGATCTTCCAGAAGGGCGAGGTCCTGTACGGATTGCGCAAGGCTCGCAACCACATTCGCCGCAACGCCTCCGTCATGGTCGTGGAGGGCTTCACGGACGTCGTGTCCCTTGCAAGCGTCGACGTGCGCAACGTGGTCGCGCCGCTGGGCACGGCCATGACCGAAGCGCACGCCAGACTCCTCAGGCGCTACACAAACCAGGTGCGGCTTCTGTTCGACAGCGATCCGGCTGGACAGCGCGCGACCTTCCGCGCCGCGGACATCCTGCTCGGCCAGGGAATTCACGCTTCGGTGGTTACGCTGCCCGACGGCGAGGATCCCGATTCGGTGGCCCGCTCGGGAGGCGGCGAGGCCATCCGGGAGTTCGTCTCCCAGGCGGTGGACGTGCTCGACCGCAAGATTGCGATGCTGGAGGAGCGGGACTATTTCGCTTCGATCGAAAAAACACGGCGCGCGCTGGACCGGCTCCTGCCGACCGTGCGGGCCGTAACCGATCCGAGGCTCCGGGACATCTACGTCGCCAGGGTCGCCGAGCGTACCGGCGTGCGTCCGGAGACGCTGGTGGAGGAAATCGGCCAGCGGGTCGCGCCGCCCGCGGCTGCGACGCATCGCGATTACCGCCGCCGCCGCCGCGTCCCTCCGAGCCCGCAGGGCATGGGTCCGGAGCAGGAGTTGTTGCGGCTCATGCTCCACCACCGGGACTGGATCGGGAAGGTGGCCGAAAGAGTGGGACCTTCCGATTTGGAGGATGGCGCGGATCGTGTGATCTTCGAGGGGCTGATCTCCGATCCCGGGCTGGTCGGATTGCCGGAGAGCGCGTCGCCGGAGGCCATGCGTCGTTTCGAGCAACTCAAGGCGGATCCGGGGATGGCCGGGGAGATGGAACAGGTCTTCGCGGACGTGCTTGCGAGGATCCTGGCCAAGGTCATCAATCGGCGAATGGACGGTGTTCGGGCCCGGTTGCATTCGGCGGCGGACTACCAGGAGAAGGTCCAGCTGACCAGTGACCTGGAGGAACTGCGCAGGGAAAAGGCGGCGCTCCCCGGAGCCGATTGGAGCGGGTCTGCGAGGGCGTTGGTAAACATCGGAAAGACTCAAAGGAAGAGAGAAGGCACACAGTGACCGTCAACAACGGGCCGATCTCCAGCCGCTTGCTGGAGCTACAAACCCTTGATCAGAACATCCGCAGCACACGGGATCGCATCGATGCCTTCGGACCGTTGCTGGAAGAAGTCGAGGAACCGTCCGTCCGATTGGCCGGCGAGGCCGAGGTGACCGCGACGAAGGTGAGGGAACTTGAGTTGGAGGAGCGCCGGCTGCGGTTGGCGGCCGAGGAGAAGCGTGTACGCGTGCACCGCCTGGAAGATCGCCTGAACCTGGTCAGGACAGTGCAGCAGGAGGCGGCCGTGCAGGCGGAACTCGGGCTGGTGCGGCGGGCCCTGGATCAGGAGGAGCAGGACGTCGTCAACCTGCTGGACCAGATAGCCCGGTTCCAGGAACGCCTCGAGGATCTGCACGCGGCCATCGACGAGGCCCGCGCCGCGGTCGAGCCGCGCCGGAACGAGATCCTGGCGGAGCAGGAGGCCGCCGAGGCCCAGGTGGCGTCGATGCAGCTGCAGCGGGACAGCTTTGCCGAGGGGATCGATCCCCGCTACCGGCGCGTCTACGACACCCTGATCAAGGGTGGCCGACGCGTGGCCGTCGCGCCGATGACCGCGGACGGAGCCTGCGGGTACTGTTTCTCCGTCATACCCCTGCAGGTTCAAAACGAGATCCGGGCTCGCGCACCGCTGGTCCTTTGCGAGGGCTGCGGCGTGATCGTAACAGGCCCGGCCGTTGACGCCGAGGCCGAGAGCGTCAGCGGGTAGCCGGCGGTCGAACAGGCCGACGCGTGCGTCCCCACCGCGGATGAGCGCCCGGGGATCCGAGGCCGGGGTGGTCCCCTTGCGTCCACGTCCCCGATGGACCTTTCGCACGCGGCCGGAACCACGGGTCGTCCGTGCCCTCGAACGGGACCTGGAGCTTCCCGGGGCATTGTGCCGCCTGCTCGCCGTCAGGGGCCGAACGACGCCCGACATCGCGAAGTCCTTCCTGCGTCCCCGCCTGGAAGATCTGCACGATCCCGCTCTGCTCCTGGACTCGGACAGGGCGGCGCAACGTTTGGCCCTGGCGGTGGCCAGCGGGGAGTTGGTGGTGGTCCACGGCGACTACGACGCCGACGGCATCGCGGCCGCCGCGCTGCTCGGCGGCTGGATACGTGCACTGGGCGGGAGGGCCGAGGCAATCGTGCCCGACCGGACCCGGGACGGCTACGATCTTTCGTTCGCGGGGGTGGACCGGGCCATTGCGCTGGGCGCCGGGGTGATCGTCACGGTCGACTGTGGAATCGCGGCGCTCGATCCGGTCCGGCGGGCCACCGCGGCCGGCGTGGACGTCATCGTAACCGACCACCACATCCCTGGACCCGAACTTCCCGAGGCCCTTGCCATCCTCGATCCGAACCGTCCCGGCTGCCCCTACCCCGACAAGCGGCTCTGCGGGGCGGGCGTGGCCTTCAAGCTGGGACAGCTCCTGTCCCGGCGCCTGGGCCGGTCCGGCGACGAGGCCTGGAGCCAACTCGACCTCGTGGCACTGGCGACCGTCGCGGACCAGGTGGAATTGAAGGGCGAGAACCGCATACTCGGGAGATACGGTCTCCGCGCGCTCGCGCGCTCAGAGCGGCCCGGTCTGCAGGCGCTGATGACCTCCGCGGAACTGGCCCCGGGCAACGCGGTCCCCGCCGAGGCGGTGGCTTTCCGGCTGGCCCCGCGGATCAACGCCGCTGGCCGGGTGGGCGATTCGTCGAAGGCGCTGCGATTGCTCCTTACGGAGGACTCGGGCGAGGCACGGTCGCTGGCTGCGGTGCTGGAACGGAACAACGGCGAACGGCGCGAACTCGAGCGCCGCACCACCGAGGAGGTGTTCGCCGCGCTGGCTGACGTCTACGACGGAGCCGCCGATCGGAGCGTCGTCGTGGCGGGCGAGGGGTGGCACCCGGGGGTTATCGGGATCGTAGCGTCCCGCGTTGCCGAGCGCCTGTTCCGCCCGTCGGTAGTGATCGCGCTGGACGGTGACCGGGGCAGGGGAAGCGCGCGTTCGATTCCGGGCTTCGATCTTCACGCGGCGATCGCCCGGTGCGGCTCGCACCTCGAACGCTTCGGCGGACACCACCAGGCGGCGGGCATGGACATTCACCGCGATCACGTGCCCGCGTTCCGTGACGCATTCCGGGATGTGGCACGCCGCCGTCTCGGCGCCGAGGAGCCCCGGCCCGCGCTCCATGTGGACCTGGAGGTCGCGCTGGGCGAGGCCGACTTCGATCTCTATCGCTACGCCACGTATCTGGGTCCGCATGGCCGAGGCAATCCGGAGCCGGTCTACGTCGCCCGGGCGGTTCGCGTGAATGGACGCCCGCGCGTACTGAAAGGAGGGCACGTCAAGTTCACGATGGCCGAGGGTCGCTCCAGGCTCCCCGCGATCGGCTTCGGCCTCGCGGATGAACTGGTCCCGGAGTTGACGAACACGGGGCTGGTGGACGTGGCGTTCAATCTGACCGAGAATACCTTCAGGGGCGTAACCACGATGCAGGCCCGGGTCGTGGATGTCCGTCCGGCAGATTGAGTTGCCGGATTCGCTCTTCATCCGGGAGGCCAACGCGTGCGGATCATTGCCGGGCAGTGGAAGAGCCGGAGGCTGGCTGCGGTTCGGGGACGGGCTGTCAGGCCGACCACCGACCGCATCCGGGAGGCATGGATGTCGATTCTCGCCGACCGGATCGGCGGTGCCGTCGTGGTGGACCTGTTCGCGGGCTCCGGGGCGGTCGGTCTCGAGGCGCTGAGCCGCGGTGCGGCTCATGTCACGTTCGTCGAAAGGAGTCGCGGCGCGATCCGGGTGCTGGAGCGGAACATCAGGACGCTGCACGCCGGCGCGGCTGCCACCGTCATCCGCGGCGACGCCCTGGCGCACGTCCGGTCGGCGAAACGGCTTCGCTACGACCTTGCCCTCGCCGACCCTCCCTACGACCGTGGCTACACACGTGCACTCCTTGCCCTTTTCGCCCACCATCCGTTCGCCCGCGAACTCTGGCTGGAACACGCAGCCGGGGACGCGGTTCCCTCCGGCATGTCCCTGCATCAACGCAGGTACGGGGACACCACCCTTACGGGAACCGTCGCGGCCGCCGGACGGCCCCGGGGCGACGCAGCGTTGTCCAACAGGATGACAGGAAGCGGCGCATCATGACGATCACCCGTCCCATCGTGGCGGTCTATCCCGGGTCCTTCGACCCCGTGACGCTCGGTCACGAGGACGTGGTGCGCCGTACGCTCCGCTTCTGCGACCGCCTTGTCGTGGGCGTCGCCCAGTCCTCGACCCAGTCGAAGCGGCCGCTCTTCGAGGTGTCGGAACGGCTCGAGATCATGAAGGAGGTCTTCGCCGGCGACGACCGGGTTGAGTGCGTCACCTTTTCGGGCCTGCTCGTCGAGTTTGCGCGGAGCGTGGGCGCGCGCTTCATCATCCGTGGTCTGCGGGCGGTCTCGGACTTCGACTACGAGTTCCAGATGGCGCAGATGAACCGCGAGCTCTGGCATGATGTGGAAACGCTGTTCCTGACCCCGGACGTTCACTACTCCTTCCTTTCCGCCTCCCTGGTGCGCGAGGTCGCGTCACTCGGCGGCGACGTGAGCGCCTTCGTGTCCCCACCCGTGCTCGAACGGATGCGCCACCGGTTCTCGGGCCGCGCGTTCGGCTGAAGTCTGCCATTCGATGGCGAGGCCATGGGCCCTCACCGCGTTTACCCGGGATCTGGAAACGAGGGCACGGACGCTTCGCCGCACGGTTGCCTTTCCCGAGGCGGACGACCCCCGGGTGGTCGAGGCCGCCGTTCACCTGGCCCGACGCGCGGCCATCAGGCCGGTGCTGGTCGGGCGGCGGGACGGAGTGGCGCGCTTGCCGGACGAGCGGCAGACCCTCGGCGAGGTCGATCTCGTCACGACCTCGTCCGATTCGCTCGACCGCGCGTTGGCCCTGTTGTCCGAGGGAGCTGTGGACGGCGTGGTGGCGGGGGCCGTCCGGACGTCCGCGGAAGTCATCCGGGCCGGATTGAAAAGGGTCGGACTGCGCGCAGGCGTCCGGCTCCTCTCGTCGTGCTTCTTCATGGAGGTGGACGACTTCCGCGGCGACGGATCCGAGGTACTGACCTTCACGGATGGCGGTGTCGTGCCGGATCCCGGTGCCGGCGCTCTGGCCGAGATAGCCCGCGAGGCCGTGCGGGTGCGCAAGCTCGTTGTGGGTGACGAGCCGCGCGTCGCCTTTCTGTCCTACTCCACCCTCGGCAGTGCCCGCGGCCGGTCCGTCGACCGCGTGCGAAAGGCTCTCGATCGATTCCGCGAACTCTGTCCCGGCGTGCCCTCCGGCGGGGAACTGCAGGCCGATGCCGCCCTGGTTCCGAGAGTTGCACGGGTCAAGGCGCCCGACGATGCCGTCGCCGGCAACGCCAACGTCCTGGTGTTTCCGAGCCTCGATGCGGCCAACATCGCGTACAAGCTGGTCGAGCGACTCGCCGGCGCGCGTGCGCTGGGCCCCGTGCTGCAGGGTCTGAGGGCCCCGCTGAACGACCTGTCCCGCGGGGCCACCGCCGAAGACATCGCGCACATGGCCGCAATAACCGCGCTCATGGCGGGGAATGCCGGCTGAAGCGTCATGGGGCGGGAGTCACCGGGTCGTGCCGGCGGGCCGTTCCCGCAGGTCGCACGTGTTTTCCGGCGGTGCGCACCGTCACTATCTTTGCTGCGGAGCCGAGTCAATTCCACAGGAATCGACCCGCGGGCGGGGCCGCCGGGGTTCGCGCGGCTGATCCGGGGACCATTCCGACAACACGGGGGCGCGAGGGGACGATGACTTTCAATGTTCGAAGCGTGGGGGACGCCACCGTGATTGCGGTCGACGGCCAACTCATCGTCGGGAACCGGCAGGAGTTGAAGCAGAAGGTCCTGGCCGAGCTGGAACGGGGGGCCCGGCGTTTCGTCATCGACGTCACGCGCACCGGCTACATCGATTCATCGGGGCTGGGCATTCTGGTCTCGCTGTCGAAGAGCATCCGGAAGGAAAGGGGCGACCTCCGCCTCACCTCGCTGAACGATGATCTCCGGACGCTCTTCGAGCTGACCAGGCTCGACACCCTCTTCGAGATTCATGCGACCCTCCGGGACGCCCTGGCGGACTAGGCAGCCCGTGGACAGGAGCCCCCCGGCATTCGAGCGGTGGCGCGTCCCCACCGCGGGGAGACGACGGTGAACCCACGCGCCGCGGTACTCGAGCTGCCCAACGACATCTCCGCCATCGAGGCGGCTGTGGAACGTGCGGTGCACTGCTGCACCTCCGCCCGCCTGACGCGCAACCGGCTCATGTTCAACTTTCGCGTCGGGCTGACCGAGGCCCTGTCGAACGCGATTCTGTACGGGAACGGCGGCGACCCGCAAAAGCGCGTGCGCGTCGAACTGCGCGTCCGGTCGGGCGAGGTACGGGCGCGCGTCACCGACGAGGGGAACGGGTTCGACCCGCATGCCGTTCCCGACCCCCGGTTGCCGGAGAACATCCCGAGGCCGGATGGGCGCGGGATCTTCCTGATGCGCGCGCTGATGGACGAAGTGCACTACAACGAGCTGGGCAACTCGGTCACGCTTGTCCTTCGGGAAGGAACCCGCGCCGCTCCATGACCCTCGACACCGCTTCCCGACCGCCGCTGCCGGAGAGCGTCGGAGGGATGCTGGAGGACTTCCGCGCGGGCTTCGGGCTGGAGATCCGGGCCTGGCACGTGGTCGGCGGCGACCTGATTCCCGTCTTTCCCGCCGGCGCCAGCGGCCCGCCGACGGCCGCGGGGCGGCGCTTTCGGGTCATTCCGGCGGCCGGCCCGCCGCTGCAGGTGCAGGTCGAAGCGCACGGGAATGCGGCCCCGGTCGCGGAGGTTCTCCGTGCCGCGCTCGAACGCACCTGTGAGCTGGACGGACGAATCGCGGCCCGCGAGGGCCAGCTGTCGGAGCGCCGGGACGAGATCGGGCTCCTTTTCTCCATCAGCGAGACGCTGGCGTCGGTGCTCGATCTGCAGGAGGCGGCACAACGCATCCTCGAGGAGGGAGTGAGGGTGCTGGGCGCGGAGAAGGGATCGCTGTGGGTGTACAGCGCGGACGACGACCTGCTGCGTCTGGCCGCCTCGGTCGGCGGCGACGATGCGCGCGAGTGGATCCCGGTCGGGGACGATGCCTCGGTCACGGCGCGGACGTTCCGGTCGGCCGGGCCCGTGACGGCCGGGGTTCACGAGCAGGATGGAGGGAACGGCGACCGCGGGCGAACGGGTGATGGGGAGACCCACGTTTCCGTCCCGATTCGATACGCGCCCGCTTCCGGTCCGGCGCGTACGATAGGCGTTCTCAACCTGATCGGCAGCCGGAACGACGGCCGGTCCCCCCCGGGCGACCGCAGGGTGCTGGTCACGGTCGCCAACCAGATCGGGGCCGCTCTCGAGATGCATCGCCTGTTTCGGGAGAACATGGCCCGGGAGCGGGTCGCGCGTGAGATGGAGCTCGCCCACGATCTTCAGATGAAGTTGCTCCCTTCGGTCCCGGACATTCCGGGAGTCGAAGCCGCCGCGCGGGTTTTTCCCACCGAGTCGGTCGCGGGCGACTTCTACCAGATCGTGCCGCTGTCCGAGGAGCGCATCGGCGTGATGATCGGGGACGTCTCGGGGCACGGTTTCCCCGCGGCGCTGATCATGGCGCTGGTGATGAGCGCCGCGGAGATCTTTGCCGAGCAGGGCGCGTCTCCGGCCAAGGTGCTCGAGTACATGGACCGCGCGATCTGCGACGAACTGGAATCGACCGAGATGTACCTGTCGCTCTGCTACTGCGTCGTTTCTCCGCGCGAGGCCACGATCACCTATTCGAACGCGGGCCACCCCCACGCCTTCGTCGTGAGTCCCCACGGAAGCCACCGGCGCCTGTTCGCCACGGACCCCCCGATGGGCACCGGCAAGCCGCCCTACGGAGAAGCGACGGTGACATGGTCACGGGGAGAGGACCTTCTGCTCCTGTTTACCGACGGCCTGTCGGACACGCTCGCGCGGCTGCGGCGCCAGAGCGGCGAGGAGCTCGTGCTCGCGACCGTCGCCAGCCATGCGACGCGGCCCGCGGGGGATATCCTCAAGCACCTGTTCGACATGTCGGCCCAGGCGATCCCCAGCATGCCGGCCGACGACCGCACCGCGGTCATCCTTCGCACGCGGTAGCGGATGGGCTCGGGACGTCCGAAGCGCTCGCTGGGCCAGAACTTTCTGGTCGACCCCAATCTCCAGCGCAAGATCGTGGCTGCGGTGGGCGCGGGCGAGAACGAGCCGGTCCTCGAGATCGGTCCGGGAAGGGGCGCGCTTACGGAACACCTCGCGCGGCGCGGGGTCCGGCTGACGGCGGTCGAACTTGACGACGAGCTCGCAGCGGCGCTGGCGGAGCGCTACGAGGACAACCCCCGCGTGGAGGTGGTGCACGGGGATATCCTGTCGCTGGACCTTGCCGCGCTCGGCCCGGAGTGGGCACGCACCGTGGTGGTGGGCAACATACCATACAACATCACCACGCCGATCGTCTTCAGGCTGCTGCGCCTGCCCTATCCGTCCGATATCGTGCTGACCGTACAGGCGGAGGTTGCGGCTCGCATGCTGGCGGGTCCGGGCAGCCGAACCTACGGCGCGCTCTCCGTGGGCGTGGGCATTCACGCGGCCCCGTCCCGGGTCTGCAGGGTGCCGCGAACCGCTTTTCGCCCGGTGCCGAGGGTCGACAGCGCGGTGGTGCGCCTGACACCCCTTTCGCCACCGCGCCTCACCGCGGCCGAGGCGGATCGGGTCCGCGTGCTCACTCGCGCTGCCTTCTCGTGGCGCCGCAAGCAGCTCGGGACGATTCTGTCGCGGCACCCGGACCTCCGCATTCCGCGCGCGGCGGTTCACGAGCTGCTGCGAGAGCGGGGACTGTCGCCGACGGTGCGCCCCGAACAGCTTTCGCCCGGAGAATTCGTGGAGCTGGGCATGGCCCTGCCCGCTTGACAGGCCGCACATCCTTGTCAGGTTCAGCTTGTGAACGATTTCACAAAGAGGATTCCGGACGCGACGGTTCGACGGCTGTCCCTTTACCTCCGGTTTCTGGAGGACTTCGGGCGCTCGGGCGTCACGAGTGTTGCCAGCGGGGCGTTGGCGGAGCGCGGAGGGGCTACGGCCGCGCAGGTGCGCAAGGACCTCTCCTACCTCGGGTCCTTCGGGAAGCGTGGGCTCGGCTACTCGGTCGCCGAGCTCACCGGCGTGCTTCGCGGAGTTCTGGGTCTCGACTCGGTCTGGCGTGTGGCCCTGCTGGGCGCCGGGAGGATCGGGACCGCTCTGTTCGAATACGAACCGTTTCGCGCACGGGGCTTCAACATCACGACCGTGATCGATAACGATCCCTGCAAGGTAGGGTCGCGCCTGGGCGACATCCGGATCAGAGGCGAAGACGAGCTCGAGTGCGCATTGCGCGACGACTCGATCGATCTGGTGATCGTGGCGGTACCGGCCCTGGTCGCGCAGGGTCTCGTGGACCGCGTGGTCGCGGCGGGGATCAAGGCAATCCTCAACTACGCACCGACCCAGTTGCGCCTCCCGGATGACGTGGCGCTCCGCAACGTGAGCATGCTCGTCGAGCTCGAGGGCCTGTCGCACGCGCTGACCCGCCGGACGGGATGACGGCCGCGCCCCGGTCGCGCACGCTGTTGCAGAGTGCCTGGGCGGAGTTGCGGACGGGCCCGGTGCCGACCGCCGACCTGGCGCGCAGCGTTCTCGGCCTGGAGGGCCATCCCGGCGCTGCGTCGGCCGCGGTGTTCGCGCTGCTGGGCGCCGACGAGCGGTTCGTCGTCGACGGCGAGGGCGTCTGGAGCCTTCGCAGCGGGGCGCGCCGCCCGGGCTCGCCCCTGTCGAGGCTGTGCTACGCGGTGGTGGATGTGGAGACGACGGGTGGCCGCTACGAGGCGGGTCACCGCATCACGGAGGTGGCCATCGTCGAGGTGAGGGGCGGGGGGATCGTCGACGAGTTCCAGAGCCTGGTGAATCCGGGGCGCTCCATGCCCCGCCACACGGCTGCGCTCACCGGGATCACCGATCGCATGCTTGCCGGGGCTCCGGCCTTCGACGAGATCGCGGACGAGGTGTTCCGGCGCGTGTCGGGGCGCGTGTTCGTGGCCCACAACGCCGGGTTCGACTGGGGCTGGCTGCGTGCGCAACTCGGCGACGCGCTCGGCGACGTTCCCGAGGTCGACCGTCTCTGTACGATCAGCCTGACCCGCCGCCTGGTGCCCGAACTGCGTCGTCGCAACCTGGACGCGCTGACGGACTTCTTCGATGTCCCCATACTCCAGCGCCACCGCGCGCACGGGGACGCGCTGGCGACGGCGCGCATCCTGCTGCGGCTCCTGGACCGCGCGGAACAGCTGGGCGTGGGCGACCTCCGGTCCCTCCGGCGCTACCGTCCGCCGCGAGGCGCGCGCACACAGGGCGATCTGTTCGCCCACCCGCCCCGACAGCGAGGGAAATCGACGCGAACGGGTGCTTCGGGGCGCCGGGTTCCGCTATAATTCAGGGCCCGGAAGCCGTCTCCGAGCTCGCAAGGGAGACTTTCCGCGGCGATTTGCGCAACAACTTTCCGGGCCGAGCGCCGGTCCGAACCGCTCACCCCACGACCAAGGCATCTTCGATTTGGCCCACGCGGCGCATACACCCGTCATTCTTGACGGCGTCCGTACACCCATCGGGCGGTTTCTCGGAGGGCTGAGTCCGCTTTCAGGGCCTGAACTCGGCGCCATTGCCGTGCGTGAAGCCGTTGTGCGCGCGGGTATCGACAAGTCGGAGGTCGACGAAGTGATCCTCGGCAACGTCGTGAGCGCGGGCTCGGGGCAGGCACCGGCCCGGCAGGCGGCCGTGCACGGCGGCATACCCGCGACCGTCCCGGCGGTAACCGTGAACAAGGTGTGCGGATCCGGACTCAAGGCCGTGATGCTGGCTGCCCAGGCCATCAAGGCCGGCGACGCGCGGCTGGTCGTGGCCGGGGGGTTCGAGTCGATGTCCAACGTGCCGTACTATCTCCGGGGAATGCGCGGCGGGGTCAAGTTCGGCGACCGCACCGTACAGGACGGGCTCGTGTACGACGGGCTGTGGTGTGCCTTCGAGAAGTGCCACATGGGCGGTCACGCCGAGTATACGGCCGCGAAGGCGGGGATCAGCCGCGGTGAAGCCGATGCTTTTTCGGTTGCGTCGCACAGGAAGGCCGTGGCCGCGATCGACGACGGGGCATTCCTGCCGGAGATCGTCCCGGTGCCGGTGGAGACGCGCCGGGGGACGACCCTGGTGGACACCGACGAAGGCCCGCGCCGCGACACGTCCGTGGAGGCCCTCGGCCGCCTGCGTCCCGCATTCCGCTCCGACGCTCCCGAGGGCCTGGACGAGTTGGTGGTCACGGCGGGCAACGCACCGGGGCTGAACGACGGTGCCTCGGCCCTGGTGGTGGCCAGCCGGGAATACGCGGACGCCAACGGACTGCGCTACCGGGCCGTCATCACCGGGTATGCGGCGGGTGGAACGGAGCCGCGGGACCTCTTCTTCGCCCCGGTCACCGCGGTGCGGAAACTGATGAGGCTGGACCGCGCCGAAATCGGAGACTACGGCCTCGTCGAAATGAACGAAGCCTTCGCGGTGCAGGCCATCGCCGACATGCGCGAGCTTGCCATCGATCCCGAGCGGCTGAACGTCCGCGGCGGAGCCGTGGCACTGGGTCACCCGATCGGCGCATCCGGCGCGCGCATCCTGGTCACGCTGTTGTCGAACATGGCCGACAGCGATATTGAGACCGGAATCGCCACGCTTTGCCTGGGTGGCGGCAACGCCGTCGCCATGTCGATACGAGCCAACTGAGCCAAAGAGGAACGCCGCATGATCCAATCCGAAGCCACAAGCAGCCCCGTGATCGCGGAAGCCGATCCGCGCGGTGCGGCGGTGTTCGCCGCCGTTCGCTCCTGGCCTCGCCCGATTACGGTGCCGTTCGCGGTTCTCCTCTTTGCGTTGCTCACGGCACTCAGCGCGCGCCTGTCGGTGCCGCTGGGCGTCACCCCGGTACCGATGACGCTGCAGACACTGGTCGTACTGCTTGCCGGAGCCCTCCTTGGACCCGTGGCGGGGGCCGCATCACAGCTCACCTATCTCGCCCTCGGAATCGCCGGAGTCCCCGTGTTCGCGTTCGGCGGGGCCGGACTCCCGTGGATCTTCGGAGCAACCGGAGGCTACCTGATGGCCTTTCCGATGGCGGCGACCCTGACGGGTTGGATTGCCGGAAGAGAGCGCGGGACGGTGCGAACGGTTGGCGCGCTTGTGGCGGGTTCCGTGATCATCTTCGCGATGGGCGCCGCATGGCTCGCGGTCGTTACGAGCATGGACCTCCGGGCGGTCTTCATGGCCGGCGTCCAGCCATTTCTTCCCGGAGCCCTGATCAAGATCGCCATCGCGTTCGTCGTCATACGGCAGGCGATGACCCGGGGTCTGTTGCGCTGAAGCCGATGCCTCGTCTCCTGCCGGCGGGGAGTGAGGTCCTTCCCACCCTGGCCCGGCTGGCCGGCTTCGCTGGTGTGTTCTTCGCGCTGCTGATCGTCTTCGCGGCACTCGTCGGGGACGGGACCGCGAGTCTCGCGGTGGAGGGGACCGCGATGTTCGTCGTCGCCCTGGCGGCAACCGTGATCGTGTTGCGCTTCGATGGACGGCGCAGTCTCGACGTCATCGGGTTGCCGTGGTCCGGCTTTGCGCGCGATCTCGGATGGGGACTGGTGCTGGGAATCGCCTTCGTGGTTCCCGCCGTCGCGATCGCAGTGGGTTTCGGCGGGTTGCGCTACGGTCCGGACGCCGGAACGTGGATCGAGTACGGTGGCACCGGGCTCTGGGCCGCACTGATCCTGCTCGTGGCAGCTACCGGAGAGGAGATCCTGGTCCGCGGCTATCCGCTGCGCGTGCTGACCGACCGCTGGGGCCGCGGCGCGGCGCTGGTACTGACCTCGCTTGTGTTTGCCGCTCTTCACGGCGCGAATCCGAACGTCGGGGTGCTGGCGCTGGCCAACATCCTGTTGGCCGGTTTCCTGCTGGGACTGATCTGTCTCAAGACCGGGAGCCTCTGGTTGGCAAGCGGCGTCCACATGGGCTGGAACCTCGCCACGGGATTCCTCGCCGATCTGCCCGTCAGCGGGCTGGAGATCGTGGACGCGCCGCTGATCGAGGTAACCCGCTCCGGCAGTCCCCTTGTCACGGGCGGGGAATTCGGCGTGGAGGCGGGACTGGCCGCGACCGTCGCGATGGTTATCGCCATCCTGGTTGTGGTGCGGACGGAAATCCTCACCCCGGCACAAGCCATATGAGCATGCATCGGGTTGCCGTCATCGGCGCGGGCACGATGGGCAACGGCATCGCCCACGTCAGCGCGCTCGCGGGGCTGGACGTCACGCTCGTCGACTCCGATGCGGGGGCCCTCGACCGGGCGGTCGCCACGATGGCCCACAACCTCGAGCGGCAGGTGGCCAGGGGGCGGATCAGCGGGCCCCAGCGTGCCGAGGCCCTGGCGCGCGTCGCGCCCGGACAGCTGGAAGACGTGACCCGGGCCGACCTGGTGATCGAGGCGGTTCCGGAAATCGCGCAGCTCAAGTACGAGATCTTCGCCGCCGTGGACCGGCTTGCGCCCGAGCACGCGATCCTGGCATCGAACACCTCGTCGATCTCGATCACGGCCATTGCGGCCTGCACGGATCGCCCCGGGAAGGTCATCGGGATGCACTTCATGAACCCGGTCCCGATCATGCAACTGGTCGAAGTCATCCGCGGCCTCAGGACCACGGACGCGACCACGCTGTCGGTGATGGAGCTGTCGCGGGCGCTGGGGAAGACTCCCGTCGAGGTGCGGGACTTCCCGGGGTTCGTCTCCAACCGCATCCTCGCTCCCATGATCAACGAGGCGATCTTCGCGCTCATGGAGGGGGTCGCCGAGGCGGAGGCGATCGACGCGGTGATGAAGCTGGGCATGAACCATCCGATGGGCCCCCTGGCGCTCGCCGATCTGATCGGTCTCGACACGTGTCTGCACATCCTGGAGGTTCTGCACCGCGAGCTGGGCGACGATCGCTACCGCCCCTGTCCGCTGCTGCGCCAGTACGTCGCCGCGGGGTGGCTGGGGCGGAAGACGGGCCGGGGCTTCCACCGTTACGAAGGGAACGCCTGAGTGCTGACCGCCGAGCAGCGGGAGATCCGGCAACTCGCCCGCGAATTCGCCGAGGGCGAGATCATTCCGCACGCGGCCGGGTGGGATCGCGAGGGCGCCTTCGACGGGGAGATCCTCCACAAGCTGGCCGACCTGGGATTCCTGGGGATGCTGGTGCCGCCCGAGTACGGCGGGCTGGGATTCGATGTGCCCACCTACCTGGTCGCGCTCGAGGAAATCGCGCGGGGCGATGCGGCGCTGGCGCTCACGGTGGCCATCCAGAACGGCCCCGTGCCCCACATCCTGCTGACTCACGGCACCGAGGAGCAGAAGTCCCGCTGGCTTCCGGCGCTCGCTGCGGGCGAGAAGATTGCCGCCTTTGCGCTGTCCGAGGCGGGTGCGGGGAGCGATCCCGCCGCGATGGCGACCCGTGCCCGGGAGAACGGCGGCGACAATGGTGGCTGGATCCTGACGGGCACCAAGCGATGGGTGACGAACGGTGCCCGTGCGGATCTGGTCGTTGCTTTCGCCCTTACGGGTGAGGAGGGTGGCGCGAAGACGCCCATCGGCGCGTTTCTCGTCGATACCGCCGCCGAGGGCTACAGGGTCGGGAAGCGGGAAACAACCATGGGACTGCGTGCATCCGAGACGGTACAGGTTGAGCTCGATGGTGTCCGGGTGACGGATGGACGACTCGTTGGCGACCCTGGCAGCGGGCTCAAGTACGCGCTCGGCGCGCTCGATCTGGGCCGGTTGGGGATTGCCGCACAAGCGGTTGGAATCGCCCAGGCGTCCCTGGAGCACGCCGCGCGGTACGGCACGGAGCGGAGGCAGTTCGGCCGTCCCATCGCGAGCTTCGGTGCGGTGCGCAGCAAGCTGGCCGTGATGGCGACCAGGATCGCCGCTTCCCGGGCCCTGTTCATGGAGGGGGCGGCGGCATGGGAGGAACGCGACCGCCTTACCGACGGCGGTCTCCCCGTTACGGCCCGTTCGGCGATGGCCAAGCTGTTCGCCAGCGAGACCGCGGGTCTGGTCACCGAGGAGGCGGTGCGTATCTTCGGCGGTTACGGTTTCATGCGGGAGTTTCCGGTCGAAAAGCTGATGAGGGACGCCAAGGGCACCGAGATCTACGAGGGCACGAGCGAGATCCTCCGGTTCGTGATCGGCCGCTCTCTCACGGACGCGAGCTAGTTCGTCGGATGCTCGAGGAAACGGAGGGGCGTGAGCGGATGGAACACCTTGAGCGCGCGGATCCCGTCGTCCACGGCGCGGTGCTGGCGGAAGAGGCGCGTCAGCGGGCCCAGCTCGAAATGATCGCGAGCGAGAATTTCGTGTCGCCTGCGGTCCGCGAAGCGCTGGGCACCGTCTTTACCCACAAGTACGCGGAGGGCCTGCCGGGCCGGCGGTACTACGGCGGGTGCGAGTTCGCCGATCAGGTCGAGGATCTGGCCCGCTCGCGTGCGAAGCAACTGTTCGACGCGGCCCACGCGAACGTGCAGCCGCACTCGGGCGCCCAGGCCAACATGGCCGCCTATTTCGCATTCCTGAAGCCTGGCGACCGCATCCTCGGCATGAACCTCAGCCATGGCGGGCACCTCACCCACGGCTCCCCGGTCAATTTCAGCGGGCGCCTGTTCGAGGTATCGGCGTATGGCGTGCGCGGGTCGGATGGGCGCATCGACTACGATCAGGTGAGGGACACCGCCCTCAGGGTGCGTCCGAGACTGATCGTAACCGGTGCGTCGGCGTACCCGCGCACCATCGACTTCGAGAAGTTCGGGGCCATTGCCCGGGAAGTCGGCGCCTGCCACCTCGCCGACCTCGCACACATCGCGGGTCTCGTGGCGGGGGGGCACCACCCGAGTCCCGTCCCGCACGCGGACGTCGTTTCCACAACGACGCACAAGACACTCCGCGGCCCGCGCGGCGGACTCCTGCTGTGTCGCGAGGAACACGCCGGCACGATCGACCGGATGGTCTTCCCGTTCATTCAGGGAGGTCCTCTCATGCATGTGATCGCGTCGAAGGCGGTCGCGCTCGGGGAGGCGCTGTCCCCGGGGTTCAGGGACTATGGGCGACGGGTCGTGGAAAACGCGCGCGCACTGGCGGACCGGGTCATGGCGCGCGGCGTGCAACTGGTTTCCGGAGGTACGGACAACCATCTCATCCTCGTCGACCTGCGGGACCGGGAGCTGACCGGAAAGGACGCCGAACAGGCACTGGAGCGCGCGGGGATTACCGTCAACAAGAACACCGTGCCGGGCGAACGGCGGTCACCATTCGTCACTTCCGGCCTGCGCATCGGAACGCCGGCGCTCACGACCCGGGGGATGGGGCCGGCGGAGATGAAGACGATCGCCGACTGGATCGCGGACATCCTCGATCGTCCCGCCGACGAATCGCTGATCGGCCGGATACGGAACCGCGCAGGCGACCTTTGCGCCGCCTTTCCGCTCTTCGGGGATCTGGCGGGACCCGCATGAGGGTGTAAAATTGCAGTTATCATGAACGCCTGCGACTTTGTCATGGTTCTGGACCGGCTCCAGGAACGCAATCCGCGCTATCGTCGGATCGCGTATGATTTTCTGCTCGATGCGCTCCGAACGGTGATCGCGGGGCTGGGCGAGCGGCGCCACATCTCCGGCCAGGAGTTGGCGGACGGGGCGCGGCGTCTCGCGATCGAGCGCTTCGGTCCCCTCGCACGCACGGTTCTGGAGTACTGGGGCATTCACTCGACCGATGATCTCGGCGAGATGGTGTTTGCCCTCGTCGAAGTCGGGGTGCTTACCAAGCAGGAAGAAGATCGGCCCGAGGATTTCGAGGATCTGTACGACTTCGAGGAAGTGTTCGACCACAACTACCCCTGGACGGTAGCTTCATAGATTAGCAGATAACCGTGCGGCGCCGGACCGGTCCCGGACAGGACGGCGGTTCCGCACATCACCCGAGAAGAGGCGCGAGCGTTTCAGCCTCTTCCCACTTTTTCCCGAGGGACTGATGAACACGGTGGATGATGGCGGCTTTACCGCTTGCAAGAAGTGTGGCGACGGGGTGCTGCTCCCCATGTCCGACTACGGACGTGATGGAGCGCCGATCCGCTACAAGGCCTGGGTGTGTTCGAATCCGGATTGCGGCTTCAATATCCGGATAGACAACGGCGAGATCACCTTCGGCCGGTCGATCGGGCAGAGCTACAAGTAACCGTGAACCCGGACAGCCTGCGCAGGCGGTTCGGGAAAGCGGTCGTGCGTGCACCCACCGCGGCACAGGCCGCCCGCTACGACCGGATCTCCATTGACGAGCGCGGGGTTCCCGAGGCCGCGCTCATGGAGAATGCGGGCCGACAGGCTGCACTCATCATCGACCGGTTGTTCCCCGAGGGTCGCGTCGTGGCCCTGGTCGGCTCCGGGAACAACGGCGGAGACGCGCTCGTATGCTTGCGCGCGCTGGCGGCCTGGGGCCGGCGCGTTTCGGCTGTGCTGGTCGGAGACCGTCCCGGGACGGACCCCGTACTGCACGGATGGGATTTGTCTGCATCCGTCTTCGATCCGGAAGATCCTGGTGCCGAAGAGCAACTGGCCCGGCGGCTGGAACGGGCCGCGGTCCTGGTGGATGGCCTGCTTGGCACCGGGATCCGCGGGGCGCCCCGCGCACGGCAGGCCGGCGCCATTCGCGTGGCCAACCGGGCACACGGAGCGGTCGTTGCCCTGGATGCTCCGTCCGGTGTCGACGGGACCAGCGGCGATGTTCCGGGCACCGCGATCCGGGCCGACGTTACGATCGCGTTAGGATGGCCGAAGCTCGGCACGCTCCTGCACCCGGGGCGGGAGCACTGCGGGCGCATCGTGGCGGTCGAGATCGGGTTCCCCCCGGGGGATCGCGAGGGGTGGGCGCAGCTGATCACGTCCGGTTGGGCGAGCGGTGCCCTGCCGCGGCGCGCGCCCGTGACGCACAAAAGCGAGGTGGGCGCCATCGCGATCGTGGCGGGGTCGGCGATGCCCGGAGCCGCCGTGCTGGCGGCGCGGTCGGCGTTTCGCTGCGGGGCGGGACTGGTGCGCGTCTGCGCCTCGCGCCAGGCGCGCGAGGTCATAGCGGAGGTGCCCGAAGCCATCTTCGTCGACGCGCGCGACCGGGATGCGCTCCGCGCGGCCGTCGAGCAGTCCGATGCGGTCGCGCTGGGTCCCGGCATCGGCACGGACGGGGAGGCAGCGGCGCAAGTCGAGGCCGCGCTGGCGGCCCGGGCCGACCGCCCCGCGGTCGTCGATGCCGATGCGTTAACGCTGGTGGCCCGCGGGGCGGGCGGCGGTCCCGGCGGAGTGGGCGGTTCACGCGCGGGGGGCCGGGGCGGCGTCGTGGTCACGCCCCATCCCGGTGAGATGGCCCGCCTTGTCCGGGCATCGACAACGGACGTGCAGGGGGACCGCGTCGGAACGGCAAGGCACTTCGCCGCCTCGCACGGCATGGTGACGTTGCTGAAGGGTGCGCCTTCGCTCGTGGCGGAACCAGGCGGCGGCCTGCTGGTGAGCACGCACGAGACGCCGTCCGCGCTGGCGGTCGCCGGCATGGGCGACGTGCTTACCGGCGCGATTGGCGCCTACCTCGCACACGGGGTCGGTCCTTTTGCCGCCGCAGGCGTGGCGCTCCATGTGACGGGCGCGGCGGCCTCGCTGGACGGCCGCAGCGCGTCCCTGATGCCCTCGGACGTGGTCGAGGCGATTCCGGCTGTCCTGTCCGCCCTGTCGCACCCGGGCCGCGCGGACACGGACCTGCCGTTTCCGTTCGTCACCTTCGACCAGCGCCAGCCGGCTTAGCAGCCCGTGGACAGGATCCCCCCGGCATTCGAGCGGCTCGCCCACGGACTGCTAGAGGGCTGCCCGTGATGACCGAGCGCGAGCTCGTCCAACGGCTGGCCGCTATCGGGTGGAAGGGTAGCCGGGCAGTGCTCCTCGGGCCGGGCGACGACGCGGCCGTGTTGCGTGGCGGCTTCACCATATCGACCGACATTGCCGTCGAGGGCGTCCACTTCCGGTTCGACTGGGTCTCGGCCGAGGAGGCCGGCTTCCGTGCCGGTGCGGCGGCGCTGAGCGATCTGGCGGCAATGGGCGCGGCGCCGCTGGCGCTGCTGGTCTCGTTGGCTGTGCGGGGAGACGCGGACCACGCCGTCGCGCTCGATCTGCAGCGGGGCGTGGGGCGTGCCGGGGACAGGGTGGGGGTCGCGATCATCGGCGGCGACGTCAGCCGCTCGCCCGGCCCCGCGGTCCTGGACGTGGTTGTGGTTGGCAAGGCTGCCGGCCATGTGTCGAGAGGGGGCGCCGAGCCTGCTCAGCAGCTGTGGGTCTCCGGATCGCTGGGCGGGGCCCGCGCGGCGGTCCGTGCGTGGTCCGCGGGGAAGTCGCCGGATCCCGCGGCAAGGATCCGGTTCGCCGCCCCTCCCAACCGGATTGCGCTCGGCAGCGCGCTGGCTGGACGCGGAATCGCCCGTTCCATGATCGACCTCTCGGACGGTCTCATCCTCGATGCCGGGCGCATTGCGACAATGTCCGGCGCGAGAATCTGCATACGAACGCACAGGGTGCCGGTGGACCCGGGCGCGGGTGGGGACTTGAACCTCGCCCTCGTGGGAGGCGAAGATTATGAACTTATGTTTACGGCCAACCCAGGCACGGAACCCAGCATTCTGGCCCTCGGACAGGAGTTGTCGGTGCCACTGACCCGGATTGGTATGGTTGAGGCAGGGAGGGGCGTGGTTCTCGAGAACGAGCGGGGACGGCGCACGGATGCCGGAGATGCCGGCTTCGACCACTTCGCAACGCCCCCGCAGGACGAGCCGCGGTGATTCGCCAGCCGTGGGTGTATGGGGTGGCGGCCGCCTCCACCGTCTTCTTCGGTGGCACGGTGGCGCTGCGGGCCGCGCTGCGCATCCGGTGGTTCCACCGGTTTGCGGAGCGGGCGACGGCCAATTGGGCCAGGGTGATCCTGTGGGGCGCCGGGGTGCGGGTGACTGTGGAAAACCCGGAGCGCTTCGGGGAGGGTGGTGGCCAGATCCTGGTCTCGAATCACCAGAGCTGGTTCGATGTCTTCTCGCTCGCGGCGGCCCTCCCGGTACGGTTCAGCTTCGTGGGGAAGAAGGAACTGAACCGCATACCCTTCCTGGGCCATGCCTGGGAAAAGGTGGGCCACGTCGCGATAGACAGGGGCGACCACCAGTCGGCGCTGAATTCGCTGGGCAGTCTGGACGGGCAGATCCGCGACGAGGGACGCACCATCATCATGTTTGCCGAGGGGACGCGCTCGCCCACGGGCGAACTGAGGCGCTTCAAGAAAGGAGCCTTCGTGATGGCCATCAAGGCGCAGGTTCCGGTTGTCCCGGTCGCCCTGGCCGGGACGCGCCGGGTCATGGCAAAGGGGGACTGGAGGATCTCGCCGGGACGTGTGACGGTTCGCGTGGGGCCACCGATTCCGACCGCGGGGCTCACGTTGCGTGATCGTGACCGGCTGTCGGCGCAGGTCCGCGAGGCGATCCTGGCGCTGAGGGAGGAGGGCGCCGCCTCGCCGTCGGAAGCGGCGGGGGACAAGTCGGGAAGCTCATCGACGACCGGCCGCCTCGAACTCACGGCGTAGAGGATCTCCACATGTCCGCCATCGTCGACATCAGGGGGCGCGAGATTCTGGATTCGCGCGGCAATCCTACGGTGGAGGCCGAGGTGCTGCTCGAGAGCGGCTACCGCGGGAGGGCGGCCGTACCCAGCGGGGCGTCCACCGGCGGCCATGAGGCGGTGGAGCTTCGCGACGGCGATGCCGGACGCTACCTGGGAAGAGGGGTGCGCGACGCCGTGCGGAATATTCGCACGGAGATCCTGGGCGCGGTGCGCGGCTTCGAGGCACGTGAACAGCGGGATGTGGACCGCACGATGATCGAGCTGGACGGAACCGCCGGCAAGAGTCGCCTGGGGGCGAACGCGGTGCTGGCGGTCTCCCTGGCCGTCGCGCGTGCCGCCGCGTCCGAGACGGGACTCCCGCTGTACCGGTACCTGGGAGGCGAGGACGCACATCTCCTCCCGGTTCCCATGATGAACATCCTCAACGGCGGCGCGCACGCGTCGAACAACGTGGACATCCAGGAGTTCATGATCATGCCGGTGGGCGCCGGTTCGTTTTCCGAGGCGCTGCGCATGGGCGTCGAGATCTTCCACACACTGAAGGACGTGCTCGCTTCGCAGGGCAGGAGCACCGCCGTCGGGGACGAGGGCGGCTTTGCACCCGACCTCGCCTCGAACGTGGATGCGACGGAATCGGTTATCCATGCGATCGAAACGGCGGGGTACCGCCCCGGCGAGGACGTCCTGCTCGCCGTCGACGCCGCGGCGTCCGAGTTCTACGCGGATGGCCGGTACACTTTTGCCAGGTCGTCCGGTGCGTCGATGGATACTGCGGGGATGATCGCGTTCTGGGAGGACATGATCGGGCGCTTCCCGGTGGTCAGCCTCGAAGATCCGCTGGACGAGGATGACTGGGATGGCTGGACCACGCTCACCAGCCGCGTGGGCAGGCGCTGCCACATCGTGGGCGACGACCTCTTCGCGACCAACGTGACGCGGCTCGAGCGCGGAATGCGCGCCGGGGCCGCCAACTCGATCCTGGTCAAGGTCAACCAGATCGGCACCCTCAGCGAGGCGATGGACGCCGTGCGGGTGGCCCAGGAAGCGGGTTGGGGCACCGTGATCTCACACCGGTCGGGTGAGACGGAGGACACCTTCATCGCCGACCTCGCGGTGGCGACGGGTGCGGGACGGATCAAGACGGGCGCGCCGTGCCGCACGGACCGGGTGGCAAAGTACAACCAGCTGCTCCGGATCGAGGAAGCCCTTGGCCGGCGGGCCGTCTACGCAGGCGGGAGGATGCGGCCATGAGACGGCTGGTCTTCCTGGGACTCCTGGCGCTTGCGGGGTATTTCGCCGTCTTCGGCGGCGAGTACTCGGCGCTCGACGCGCGCAGGGCGAGAGAGGAACTGGCGGCTCGGCGCGCGGAGGTGGCGCTGGAGATGCGCCGGATCGACTCGCTGCAGGCGCGTATCGATTCCCTGCACAACAACGACGAGGCGCTGGAACGCCTTGCGCGCGAGCGCTACGGGCTCATCCGCGACGGCGAATTGCTGTACCGCCTCACGGACACCGACCGGGACGAGGAGTCCGGCGAGTCCCCCCCGGACGACTCGCGCTAGGCGTTACTCTTCCTCCGCCTCCGCGGGCACCAGGGCCCCGGCGGTTTCCACGGCATCGTCCACCGGCAAATCGGCCCCCATCCCCAGTGCCAGCCTGGCGCCCTCCAGGAACCGCTCCGCGTCCCCGGCCTCGAGCGCCGCCAGCGCCGCTTCCGGGTCGGCGCCCAGGCCCTTGACCGCGGCGGCGGCCAGCGCCCTTGCGTCGTCGCTCGTCAGTTGTGTCGGAATGCCGCCGGCGGAGGCGCCCGCAGCCTTCTCCATGAAGGGCGCGAAAAGGTCGACGGGGATCGGGAACAGCGTGGTCGAGTTGTTCTCGGCGGCCACCTCGACGACCGTCTGCAGGAAACGCAGCTGCAACGCCACCGGATACTGGGAAATGACCTTGGCGGCCGCTGACAGCTTCCGGGACGCCTGGAACTCGCCCTCGGCCGCGATCACCTTTCCGCGGCGTTCGCGCTCGGCCTCGGCCTGCTTCGCCATCGCCCGCTTCATTTCCTTGGGAAGATCGATGTCCTTGATCTCGACCGCGGTCACCTCGATGCCCCAGGGATCCGTCTCCAGGTCTATGATGCGGCGAACGATCTCGTTGATCCGTTCCCGCTGGGCCAGGAGTTCGTCGAGTTCGGACTGTCCCACGACACTGCGCAGGGTGGTCTGCGCGATCTGGCTGGTCGCGAAGTAGTAGTCTTCGACCTCGACGACGGCCTTGGACGGGTCCACGACCCGGAAGTAGACCACGGCGTTGACCGTGCAGCTCACGTTGTCCTTGGTGATCGTATCCTGCGGCGCAATGTCGAGGGCGATGATGCGCAGGTCCATCTTGCGCATGCGTTCGATGCCGTACGGTACCAGAAACACGATTCCGGGACCCTTGGCCCGGGTGAGCTTCCCGAGTCGAAAGACGACGCCCCGCTCGTATTCCCAGAGGATGCGAAGCGAACTCAACAGGCCCACGAGGCCCAGCGTTGCGAGCGGAATGAGCAGGAAACCGACGTCCATCGGACGTTCCTCCGGTTGGTTGCGGGTGTTTCGCAGCCGAAAGCGGGCGGCGCCAGAGTGGCGTGCGAGTGCCGCCCGCGGCCGGCATGCCGGGTAGGGCCGGGGACTAAATAGGGGTCCCGACAACCCTGCTTGACAAGCCCTCCCGCCTCGCTGAGCTTTCTTGCCGTCGCCGGAGTAGCTCAGTTGGTCAGAGCAGCGGAATCATAATCCGCGTGTCGGGGGTTCAAGTCCCTCCTCCGGCATTCGATGAACAACCCCTCCTCCCGGTCGTCGCTTCACCGCCGGATCGAGGTCGACACGCCCGAGCACGTGCGACTCGACTACGTGCTGGCGGACCTGGGATCCCGGGCGGCGGCCCTGGCCATTGATCTGGCCATCCTGATCGTCTCCCTCGTTCTGCTCCGTGTGGTGCTCGGTGAAGCCGGCGTGCTGGGCGAATGGGTGCGATCGGTCAGCGGAACGATCCTTGTCTTCGCCCTCTTCTTCGCGCAGTGGGGGTACTTCCTCCTCTTCGAAGGGCTCGGCGGCGGACGCACTCCGGGGAAGCGCGTGGTGGGGCTGCGGGTCATCCATGTCGGAGGCGAGCCGCTGTCGTTTCAGGCATCCGTGCTCCGCAACCTGATCCGGATTGTGGATCTGCAGCCGGCCGCGTCCGGGATGGCGGGCGCGGTGTGCATCCTCGTCAACCGGCGGGCCCAGCGGCTGGGAGACCTGGTGGCGGGAACCATTGTGGTGCGAGACGCGGGTGGCAGCGAACTGCTTGGTGCCGATGCGCTTCCGCCGGGGCGCGTGGGACGGCCCGTGCTGTCCGTCGAGCAGTTCGAACTCCTTGCCGGGTACATGGCTCGGCGGGAGGGGCTGGACGCGGACGTGCGCCGGCGCGTCGCCGCTTCGGTGATCAAGCCGCTTGGCTTCGCGTTCAGGGACAGTGGCGATCAGGCGGAACTCACCCTCGACGAGAGGCTTGCCGCACTGTACGAGAACGAAGCGCCCCGGCACGCGGCCCGCCGGGGGGGCGCCAGCCTGCAGGCCGCCGCGATGGCGCGGGAGCAGCAAGAGGAGTGGGCCGCTTACGTGGCGCTGGTGGAGAAGGGACGAAAGCAGGGTCTGCCCAGCCTTTCGGAAGATGAAGTCAGAGCCTTCGGGCAACTGTACCGGGGCGTCACGGCGGATCTGGCGAGAGCGCGAACCTACGGTGCCTCCCCGGGCCTGCTGGGGACGGTCCAGCGATGGGCGGGCGCGGGACACAACCTGCTCTACCGCGCGCGGGGCCGGGTTGCTGTGTCGGTCGGCCATTGGGTAGCGGTCGAGTTCCCGCGCGCGGTGCGCCGTTTTCGCCGCCCTGTCCTGTTGGCCATGGCCCTGTTCTACGGGCCGCTGCTGTTTACGTACGCCGCTGTCCGCGACGATCCGCTCCTGGGTCGCAGGCTGGTTGCACCGGGAATGCTGACGCGTGCGGAAAACACGGTGCAGGGCGACATCGACACGAGCTACCTTCCAGACGAGGTTGAGGCGACAGACATGCCGTTTTTCTCCTCCCTGCTGATCACCAACAATATCGGTGTGACGTTCCTGGCCTTCGCGGGCGGCTTCCTGGCCGGTGCCGGAACCCTGTTCATACTGCTCATCAATGCGGTCTCGATCGGCGCGGTGCTCGGGGTCTACGGAAACGGAGGGGTCCTCGGGGTGATCCTCGCCTTCGTGTTCCCGCACGGGTTCCTGGAACTCACCGCGATCTGCATCTCGGGGGGTGCCGGGTTCGGATTGGCGTCGGCGCTGCTTATGCCCGGCCGCCTCACTCGCGCCGAGGCGCTGCGGGAGCGTGGCCGGGCTTTTCTCTCGCTGCTGGCCGGGGCCGCGATCATGCTCGTGCTTGCCGGCGTTGTGGAGGGCTTCTACTCACCGTCGTCGTTGCCGGCTGCGGCCAAGTTCGCGTTCGGCGGAGCGACCGCGGTCCTGCTGGTGCTCTACTTCGCCTTGGCGGGGCGGCGGCCCGACACACGAACGCCAGGGCCGCCCTCTTCGGCGGAGGTGGTGGACCCCGTCCGGGCGTCCTGACGATCAGAGCAGCCCACGCTCCTTGATCTCGACGTACTTGTCCAGGGTGCGGACCAGCGTGTCCCCGGGGGGCGTGTCCACAACGAGGATGCCGGACTGGCGCATGACCTGTAGCGTGGTCGCCCGCGCCTGCACGAGCTCCTCGGCGGCCGCACGGTAAAAGGCGTCGTCCGCCTCCCCCACCGGGCACCTGGCCGCCGCTTCCAGGGCCGGATTGCGGATGGCGATCGCGAGCGGCAGGTGGGCGCGCCCGATTCTGGACAGTGAGGCGACGAGCGCCCTGGAGACGGAACTGTCGATCACATCGCAGAAGAGGATCACGAGCGAGCGCTTGCGGAACGTGCGGCCCAGAGTGGCCAGTGCCAGCGGATAGTTGGGTTCCGTCAGCCGGGTCGCGACACCGGCGAGAACCCTGGCGAGGCCGGCGGGATCGGCACGGCGCGGGGGTGACACATGGCGGATACGGTCGTCGAACACGAGGACGCCGATGCGATCCCCGAAGTTCTGGGCGCGGCTGGCGAGCATCATGCAGGCGCCCAGCGCATAGTCCATGCGCTCGCGCAGCGGCGAGAGCCTTTCACGCATGTGGCGCCCGGCATCGATGGCGAGCACGATGTTCTGGCTGCGCTCGGCCTCGTAGTTGCGCACCACGAACTTGCGCCGCTTCGCGGATGCCTTCCAGTCGATGGTACGGGGATCGTCTCCCTGAGCGTAGTCTCGGAGGCTCTCGAACTCCCGCCCATCACCCCACTGGCGGTTCCGGCGCGACCCGGGCGCGCGCAGCCGGCGGCGGATCGCGTAGCCGCTGCGGTCGCGGAGCAGGTCCCGCACGCCCGGCTGCACCTGCAGCGTGTCGCGGACGTCCAGGCTTGAACGGAGCCAGGCCAGCCGCCAGGGGGAACGCGTGCGCAGGTGAATAGCCCCGAGGGTCAGAAAGCCGCGCGAACGGGGCATGACCTCGTAGGAGCAGCGGACCGACGATCCGGCGCGTATCTCGACCTGCTTGCCGCGTTCCCACTCGTCCGTTCCCTCGGGCCCGGCCAGGCGGCGCAGACTTGGGTCGAGGTCGTCCGTAACCCGTACGGTCACATCGCGCGGGCCGGGATTGCTCACCGTAATGAGGACGTCCGTCACCGCGGCCATCGCGGATAGGCGAGGGACCTCGCGGGCAGCCGATGGGGCACGGGCGCTCCTCCCGTCGACGAACACCAGAAGCAGGATCAGGGCGTCGGCTGCAAGCGCGAGCGGTGTGCTAACGAGGAAGAGAGGCGACACCAGGCCGAGGAGCGTCAGCGCCCGGGCGCTGGGGATCACCGACGGCACCGGCACCTCCCCGCCGACCGGGCCTTGCGGGGCCTGATCCGGCATGCGGAGCACACTAGCGGGGGGCTTCCAGCGTCTCGAGCAGCGACCTGAGCTCGTCGTCCGAGGAGCGGCCTTCCACTTCGGCTTCCGCGGTGAGCACCACGCGGTGCCGAAGGACGGGAAAGGAGAGCGACTTCACGTCGTCGGGGGTCACGAAGTCGCGGCCTTGCAGGTAGGCTTCGGCCCGAGCGGCCTGGAACAGCGCGACCCCTGCACGGGGACTCGCCCCCAGCACGAAGGCGGCGTCGTCCCGCGTGGCCCGCACGATGTCGGTTACGTAGCGCCGGACGCGTTTGTCCATGTGCACGCCGTCGACCGCCGCGCGCCGCTCGACCAGCTCCTCGCGGGTCATGGGCTCGCCCATGGAATAGCTCGTCTCGTCGTCGGCTCTGAACCCGGCCTCATGGCGGTCGAGGATGGCCTGTTCCGCCTCGGCGGGAGGATAATCCACGACGATCTTCATCAGGAAGCGGTCCACCTGCGCCTCGGGGAGCGGGTAGGTGCCTTCGTATTCTACCGGGTTCTGTGTGGCGAATACGGTGAAGGGGGCGGGCAGCGCACGCGTCTTTCCGTCCACGGTCACCTGCCGTTCCTCCATCGCCTCTAGCAGCGCCGCTTGCGTCTTGGGCGGCGCCCGGTTGATCTCGTCGGCAAGCAGCAGATCCGCGAAAACGGGTCCGGGCCGGTAGGTGAAGCCCGTTTCGCCCAGGATGTTCACGCCGACGAGGTCGGTGGGCATGAGGTCGGGAGTGAACTGTACCCTCCCGAAGCCGAGTCCGAGCCCCCGGGCCAGGGCTCTTACCGCAAGGGTCTTGGCGGTTCCGGGGACGCCCTCGACGAGCGCGTGTCCGCGGGCGAGAAGCGTGATCATGAGTTGTCTGAGCACGGCCTGCTGGCCGAGCACGACCTGCTCGAGATCGCCGAGCAGGCGCAACGCCGCATCCGGCGATGTCATGGGCTGGACCTCCTTGCGAGGTGTTCGTCGACACCGGCGGCGATCGCCGGCAGATTCGGGGGCTCGTCCCTCAGGCCTTGCCGCACCTTGTTCAGCGGGCCCTTACGGCCTTCCGAGGTCGCGAGCTTGCGCAACATCGTGTCGGCCTCGGCCCTGTCACGGGGGGGTGGGTGGCGTGTGGCCCGCGCGAGCCGGGAGAGCAGCCGCAAGGCGGCCGTCCGGGTGGCGCCCGCCTTGCGGTAGAGGTCGCCGAGCGCCGACACGTGCTCCAGCGGCGACCTGCGTTCGCGGTCGGGCGGGGCCACGCGCGGCATCGGCGCTCCGAAGCGAAGTCCCACGCATGCGAGGATCAGAAAAGCCACGGCAATGAGGTGCAGGAGCGCCCGGCCGCCAGGGCTGTCGAGGAAGAAGCTCCTTACCGCCTGGGCGCGCGTGAGCGACCCGCGGATCCCCTGGTGGTACTCGGCGAAGAAGACCGTGTCGTCCGGTGCGGTATGGGCCAGAGCCGCCCTGACCGCGAGGACCGCAAGGGGGTCATCGCCCGCCCGCCCATTGGAGAGTGGTGCCGCGCTTGTCAGCATCACCACCCTCCCCTCGCCCAGCCCGAGCTCCGCGGCTGCGGTCCACGTATCCTCGTCGGAATCCTTCGTCGTCAGCAGGCGCTGGACACCTTCGACCCGGGCCGCGACCGAATCATCGTCCACTCCGAGTACGCGGAAGCCGTGATCGACGCGGGGGGGCGGTCCCAGCCCCTCCGTCAGGGCATGATCCATCCACTCGGCGTGCCGCAGGCTGTCACCACGGAACTCCTCCAGCGGCGACCGCTTGCGAAAGTACACGCCGAGTGAGTCGGCCAGAGGAGTCTCCAGCGGGTACGGGGCCGACGGAGAAAAGACGGGAGAATATAGCAGTGTGCCGCCGCCCCTCACGTGGTCCAGAAGGGCCCGGACCTCGCGCGGCGTCGCGAACAGTTGCGGACGCAGCAGAACGATGGTGCCACGAACCGGGTCGGCGTCCGCCAGCGGCGTGGTGCGTGGGTGCGTGCGGCGGCCGAGGTGTTCGATCGCGCGAGCGAGGGCGGCCACGCCGTCCGGGGTCGTCCGCAAGGAGCTGCGCTGCAGACTCGTCGCCCTCCGGCCCTGAGGCCGGGCGAGGAATCCGACCCCCAGCGCGAAGACCAGAACCACGACCACCCACAGAGTAGGTCGCCGCCACCGCGCCCCGGGTCTGTCGTGGGGATCACTCATCGGATCCCGATTCGTCCGTCGGCGGACTGGCGGAGCACCCCGCTTCCCTGGCCAGACTCTCGAGGCCTGCATACTCCGATACCGACGGGCGGTCCCGTCCGAAGGAGAAATCCTGGAAGGCGGTCAGGAAGCTGCTGCCCGGACTCATGGACTCCCGGGACGTGGCGGGGCCCCGGGCCAGTTCAAGCGCGTAGTCACCGGGGGTCTTGGAGCTGTGGAAGGCAAGCGTCCCCTGCTGCTCAAGAGTCAGCAGGAAACCCTGGTAGAGTGCCGTTGCGGCCGGGCGCAACTCCCCCCGGATGGCCCGCTCACTCGCCAGACTCAGCCACTCGCCGGCTTTCCGCGGAGGCTCTTCGGCAGTCAGGTCCGGGTCGTCGCCTTCGTGGCCGGGAAGCAGCCTCCGGCCATGTCTGGAGACGACGATGGCCGCAGCCACGAGTATGGCAAGCGGAACGATGATCACGAGGATTTCCGCGAATCCCTCGATACCATCGCCTGTCAGGCGTTGCAGCCAAATCCAGAGTTGAACGAGTTGCTGCCAGATCCACGTCAGAAACTGCCACCTGCCCGGCTCTTCAAAGGTGACGAACTCGGGGCCGGCCAGGATCTCCCGGAGCGTACGCGAGACTTCGCCCGCGTCGGGGAGCTGAGTCACGGGGTGCCGGAATCCATGATCCCCGCCGCCGTCTCGAGATCATACGCTTCCTTGCGGACGCGGCGGTCGTGGAAGAGCATCAGGATGCTCCCCACCATGAAGGGGGTCGTCAGCGGCGAAACCACGAAGCTGATCGTGTTGAGCAGCCACTGCCTTCCCGAGTCGATGGTGCCCAGGTCCTCCGGTGGGAGGAAGAGGTTGTCGATGCCGAACAGGGCCTGGACGGCGAAGCCGGGCGCGAGGTTGATGATCTGGGCGACGCACATGATGCCGATCACCCGCAGCCATCCTCCGTTGCAGAGACTGAGGGAGCGGTGCAGGGCGTCCATGGCCGGCCGGCTTTCGATAATCACCGCCGGCAGAATCCCGAACGTCGCGGCAAGCCAGGCGAGCCCCACCGCCATGATTGGCAGCAGGAACACGAAGAGCGCCACGACCGCCATCAGCGCGTTTCCGGTGGCGATGAGCGCGCCCGCCACGGGGGTGCTGACCATCAGGACCACGACGCCGACGACGATGAAGCCGAAGAGGGCCAACAGCGCCGCCCCCGCGGCGCGAGGCAGGTGCCGTATGGCATCCAGATAGGCCCGGCCCACCGATGCCGACCGTTCCTCGATCCGCTCGACCATCGCCACCGCGACCGCGAGGACGCCCACCCACGCCATGGCTCCCGAGACGACACCTACCGCTGCCACGACGGGCAACTCCGCGAACAGCGCGTCGAAACCGGAAGCGCCGTCGCCCAGAAGGCTGGACAGCTCCGGCTCGAAGAGCAGGGCGAGAACATAGCCGGGTAGCGCCCCCAGCAGCGCGATGAGATAGTAGAGACCGAAATCGCGGCGGTAGAGCTGCACCGCGCCGTCGAGGATCTCGCCGAATCCAAGGGGCCGAAGTGGTATCGTAGACATCGCGGGAACCTATCCGGTGGGCTGGTGGTGACGCCAGATTCCCTGGCAGCCGATGGACACAATCCCCGCGGCATTCGAGCGGCGATGTCCACGGACTGCCAGGGAGCCGATACCGATGAGGAGGGTCGTCATGAGAATGTTCGCGAGGATCGCGGCACTAATCGGGGTGTGCAGCGTTGGGGAAGCTCTGCCCGTCGCAGCGCAGTCGGAGTCCCGGGAGCCGCCGGCAGGGCGGGTTGAAGTCATCGATCCCCATGTGGGAACGTTTTCCATCGTGGGATTCGACCCGGAGACGGGCGAGGTGGGCGTGGCGGTGCAGTCGCGCGTCTTCTCGGTAGGCAACGGCGTCATCTGGGGAGAGGCGGGGGTCGGGGTGGTCGCCACGCAGGCGATCGTCGATGTGAGCTACGGTCCCCAGGGGCTTGAGCTTCTGAGGGAGGGGTATGCGCCCGCGGACGCGGTCCGTGAGATCCTCGCGCGCGACCCGGACCCGGATCCGGAGCGGTGGACCCGGGAGGGCAGGCAGTTCTCCATCATGAATGCGCGCGGCGAGGTGGCCACCCACACGGGCCCCAGGGCCAGCGAATGGGCGGGACACCGCATCGGCGAGTACTGCTCGGCCCAGGGCAACATCCTGGCGGGTCCGCAGGTGGTCGACGACATGGTGGAGGCGTTTGAATCAACTGGCGGCCACCTGTCGCTTCGCCTGCAGGCCGCCCTGGAGGCCGGTCAGGCGGCGGGTGGCGACACGCGCGGAATGCAGTCGGCCGCGATGCTGGTGGTCGGTGAAGACATGGGTGTGTGGCTGAACAACGACGTGGTCCTGCGGTTGCAAGTGGACGACCATCCGGAGCCCATCGCAGAGTTGCGCCGTCTCGTGGAGATGGCCGCCGCCCGGCGGGAACGGCGCGGCCGACGCTGAGAAGCGGGATCCGGCGCGGACCGCTGCAGACGGTCAAGTCCCCCTCAGGCTCCGCAGCAGCGTCAGGTTACGGCGGTCCGCGGTGACGCCGTCGTCTCCCTTCGGGGTCTCCAGGATCTTGGGTACCTGGTCGAATCGGCGGGTATTCATCAAGCGGCGGAACGGCTCAACCCCGATGGTGCCCTCGCCGATGTTGGCGTGCCGGTCCAGGCGTGAGCCGAACGGAGCCTTCGCATCGTTCAGGTGGAAGAGCTCGATCCTGTGCGCCCCGAACGTGTCGTCCGCCCGCATCCAGACTCCGGCGAAGTCGGCGTCGAGGTCCAGTCCGCCAACCCACGCGTGGCAGGTGTCGAAACAAACGCCCACACGCTCTTTCATCGGCGGGGTGATGAGCCGCATGATCCGGTGCAGCTCCTCGAAGGTGCCTCCGACCGAAGTGCCGGTGCCGGCGGTGAGTTCCAGCAGCACGCGCGGGCCGGCGACCGCTTCCAGGCCCTCGGTGATCGCCGTCGCGTTGCGCTCGATCCCGCTGTCCGGGTCTCCGTCCGTGGCATTGCCTGGATGGGTCACCACGGCGTCCAGGCCCAGGGTCGCGGCTCGTCCGAGTTCGCCCCGAAAGCAATCGGCGGAGCGGCGCCAAAGCGCTGGATCGGGACTTGCGAGGTTGATCAGATAGGAATCGTGCGAGACGGTGAATCGGGCGCCGTTGCGCTCGGCCGCCGCCCGGAAATCCCTCACCACGCTCGTGTCCAGGAGCGGCTCGGCCCACCGGCTCGGCTGCTTGGTGAAAACCTGAAAGACGCCCGCGCCGATTTCGGCGGCCCGGCCGGGTGCGTGGTGGATGCCGCCGGCCGCAGAGACGTGCGCGCCGAGTTCGTCGTACGTGGACATGGACTCCAACGTCCGCGGGGCCGGGAGTGCCGGCAAGTCACTTGCGATCGGGTGCGCGGCGGCTTGACCTTTTCAGTACCTGACCTCGTCCGGGCACAGCGGCACGGGCGACGTACCCATTGCGACAGGACACCTTGATGCTCACCGGCTCGACTCTCCAAGCGCCGACCCGCCACGGAACTCACGGCCCGCTCCGGGTCGGGACGCTCGCTCTGTGGCTGGCGGCCTGCGCCGGGGGCACTCCGGTTGCGACTCCCGTGCCCCGGCCGCCAACCGACATGGATGCTCCACCGGCGGGTGCCGAGGCCGCGAATCTCGCCGGCGACCCCTCGCCTGCGGTCGAGGATGCCCCGGCTCCGGCCGCCGCTGCTGCCATCGCCTCCTCCTTCGACACGGTCCGGGCTGGCGCCTTCGACAACGGCAAGATGTGGACCTTCGACGCGCCGCCGACCGCGTACCTGGAGGCGACCTACGGCTTTTCGCCGGACGACGGCTGGTACGAGCGCGCCCGCCTCGGCGCCCTCAGGATCCCGAATTGCTCGGCTTCGCTCGTTTCGCCCAACGGCCTCGTCATGACGAACCACCACTGCGCCCGCGACTTCGTCACGCAGGTGTCGGAGGAAGGTGAGAATCTCCTGGACGACGGTTTCTTCGCGGCCTCGCCCGAAGAGGAACGCACGGTCACCGACTTCGAAGCCGACCAGCTCATCGAAATCGTGGACGTTTCCGACGAGATCCGGTCGGCCGTGGACGCCGCCGGCGATGCCGAGGCCCGCAGCGAGGTCCGGGACAGCCTGAGCGAGGCGGTCGCCGATCGGATCGCCGGTGAACGCGGCGGTGAGGAGGCCGGAATCGCGGTCGAGGTGGTGTCGCTCTACAACGGCGCTCTCTACTCCGCGTATGTCTTCAGGCGGTACAGCCAGGCCCGGCTCGTGATGGCGCCCGAACTGCAACTCGGCTACTTCGGCGGTGACCCCGACAACTTCACTTATCCACGCTATTCGCTGGACTTTGCCTTCCTCCGACTTTACGGTGACGACGGCCAGCCGATCCACACCGACGACTACTTCCGCTGGAGTACTTCCGGGGCCGCGGCCGACGACCTTGTCTTCATCATCGGCAATCCGGGGAGCACATCTCGTTTGCAGACCGTCGCGGAGCTGGAGTATCGGCGCGACGTGGAAATGCCCGCGCTTCTGGCTTTCCTGGACTCGCGGATCGCGGCGATCCAGGGGTATGTCGAGGGGCGCGAGGACGAGCCCGGGATCGATGAGGTTCGCAACAGCGTCTTCGGGCTGCTCAATTCGCAGAAGGCCTTCCGGGGGATGCTGGAGGGGCTGCAGGATCCCTATGTCATGGCGCGCCGGGGCGCCGCGGAACGCAGCTTCCGCCAATCCCTCGAGGGCGATTCCGCGCTCGCGGCGGCGTACTTGCCGCTCTTCGCCGAAATGGCCGAACTTCAGGCGCAAAAGGCGACCATGGCGGCCGAGACCAACGCCTTCGCCGTCTTCGGCAGTCCGGACTACGAGGCGTCGACGATTCTGCGGGCATTTGCGGCGTTCCAGTACCTGATCGGGCAGCAGAGCGGAGCGACCCGGGAAGAACTCGACAGCTACGCGGAGCAGCTTCGCGAAGTGCCGAACCGGCCGGCCGAGCTCGACGAGGCCCTGCTGCGCGCCCGCTACGACGACCTGGTCGAGGCTTTTGGCGAGGACGACGCCGGCGTGAGGGCGATCCTCCAGGGACGCAGTCCGGGGGAAGCGGCGGCGGCGTTGCTTTTCACCTCGGCGCTGGCCGACTCGGCGGCTGCGGAAGAGGCGATGTTGGCCGGAGCGCTCAACCCGGCCACGGAGCCGGCGTTTGCCGTGCTGCAGGGGTTTTTCGCACGGTTCGGCCCGTTCCAGGGGCTCATGGCCTCGGTTGCTCCGGAAGAAGAGGAGATCGCGGCCCGTCTCGGGCGTGCTCGGTTCGAGGTGGACGGCACGCGGGTGCCGCCGGACGCTACGTTCTCGCTTCGCCTGGCGGACGGCGTGGTCTCGGGGTACCCCTACAACGGTACACTGGCGCCTGCCCACACAACCTTCCACGGGCTGTACGACCGGCACTACTCGAACCCGGGCTCCGACGAATGGGCGCTTCCCGAACGCTGGAGAAGCCCGTCCGCGGATTTCGACCTGTCCACGCCATTGAACTTCGTGAGCACCGCGGACATCATCGGCGGGAACTCCGGCTCGCCCGTGGTGAATCGCGACCTGGAGATCGTGGGTCTGGTCTTCGACGGGAACATCCAGAGCCTGCCGGGAGACTACATCTACATGCCGGAGCTCAACCGATCGGTCGCGGTGGACGCGCGGGGCATACTGGAAGCGTTGCGGGACATCTACGGCGCCGGATGGATCGCCGAGGAACTCACGACGGGCCGCTTGCCCTGATGCTCGGGCGGCTCTATCCACGGACTGCTGAGTCGCGGCGATGGCGGGTGAACGACCGGTAGCCATCGTAACCGGCGCCTCGTCCGGCATCGGGCGGGGTCTGGCTCTGCGTCTGGCGAGGGACGGATACGCCGTCGGTCTGCTGGCCCGTCGCGGGGGTCACCTTCGCGAGGTGGCCGCGGAGATCGGAGAGCGCGGCGGGACGGCGTCCGTTCACCGCTGCGACGTCTCGGAGCGCGCGCAGGTGCTGCACGCCGTCGAGGACTGCAGCGCCAGGCTGGGCCCGGTGGACGTCCTGGTAGCCAACGCCGGGATGGGCTCTCACATGTCCCTCGACGAGTTGAACGGCGAGGAGGTCGCACTCGTGATGCGGGTCAACTTCCTGGGGGCCGTGCACGCGGTAGAAGCGTTGCTGCCGACGATGCTGTCCCGCGGCTCGGGACACCTGGTGGCGGTGGCGAGCCTGGCGGGCTACTGCGGATTGCCCAGGCGGCCGGCCTACTGCGCGTCCAAGGCGGCCATGATCGGGTTCTTCGAGAGCCTTCGCCTGGATCTCCGCAACAGGGGGATTGCCGTGACCATTGTCAGCCCCGGCTTCGTCCGCACCGCGATGACCGGGGGCGAGGGATCGGTGCGGCCCTTCATGGTCGAACTGGAGCCCGCCCTGGACCGAATCGCGCGCGCGATCCGGGCACGTCGGCGATCCCTGGCATTCCCGTGGCAAATCGCCTTGCCGGCCGCCGTGGCCAGATCGCTGCCGCCCGCGCTGTTCGACTTCGTGGCGCGCCGGATTCGCCACTAGTGTCGTGTCCGGGAGATTCGGAGGGAACAACCGGTGAGTCTGCACCGCCCGCGTCCGGGTCATGCGTTCTTCGGGGGCGCGCCTTTGCTCATGGCCCACCGCGGCGGGGCGCGCCTGCGGCCGGAAAACACCCTGGAGGCGTTCAGCTGCGCGCTGGATGACTGGGACGCCGACGTCCTCGAGATGGATGTCCGTCTCACCGCAGATGGACGGGTCGTGGTCATTCATGACGAGACCGTCGACCGCACCACGAACGGAAGCGGGGCCGTACACGAGATGAGCTGGAGCGCGATCCGGAAGCTGGATGCGGGCTTTCGCTTTCTCGACCTCGCCGGCCAGCTCTCGCACAGGGGTCGAGGCATTCGCATTCCCCTGTTCGACGAAGTCCTGGAGGCCTTCCCCACCACGCGCGTCATTGTGGAGCCCAAGGCCGCGGCGGCGGCCGGTCCCCTGGCGCGGGCGATCCGGTCCGCCAATGCGGCTCACCGCGTCCTCATCGGAGCCGAATACGAAGCCACGCGGGTCGCCGCGCGGGGATATCCCGGGCCCTGGGGTGCGTCGCGCAGGCAGATCGTGCCCTTCTGGCTCCTGCATCGGCTTCCGGTCGTCGGACGGTGGTATGTGCCCGCCGCGGACGCCTTTCAGGTCCCCGAACGGTCGGGGCGGCTTCGCGTGCTCACGCCGGCATTCGTCCGCGCTGCCCATGCCGCGAACATGCCCGTGCATGTATGGACGGTCGACGAGCCGGACGACATGCGCAGGCTGCTGGATTGGGGTGTCGACGGTATCCAGACCGATCGCCCCGACCTCCTGGCCCGGGTGCTGTCGGAAGTCGCCGGGCGTCCGCCGGCTCCGGCGTTGACCGCGAGAGGTGAAGCATGACCAGGACCCGTCGTGGCGACCGCCGGCGTGCGCTCGATGCCCGCTTCGGCGACCACGTGGCAGGTTCCGGATGGCTGGACGGGACTACGGCCATCGTCGCGGGGGTGTCGGGCGGGCTCGACTCGATGGTTCTCCTCCACCTGCTGCGCTTCGGTGGCATTTGCGATTCCGTCGCTCTCCACGTCGCCCATGTGGACCACCGCATGCGCCCGGACAGCGGCGAGGACGCCGGGTGGCTCGCGGAGATCTGCGCGGACTGGAGCGTCGGCTTCCACCTGCGCACCGTGCCACGTCCGGTCGCCGGCGAAGCGGAGGGCAGGGAGCTGCGTTACGAGTTCTTCGAGGAGGTGAGGCGCGGTCTGGACGGTCGGGCGGTGACGATGACCGCCCACACGGCCGACGACCAGGCGGAGACGGTGCTCTTCCGGATTGCGCGGGGGAGCGGTCCCCGCGGTCTGCGGGCAATTCACGCGGTCCGCCCACCCTCCGTGATCCGTCCCCTGCTGCCGTTCTGGCGCCACGAGTTGACCGCCCATGCGGCCGAGCACGGCATCCCGCACCGCGACGATCCGACCAACCTGGACACGCGCTGGGCCCGCAACCGCCTCCGCCACGCCGTCCTCCCCGTGCTGGAAGAGGCCGTCCCGGGGGCCGCGGCGGCCCTGGTCGCGCTGGCCGATACCAGCCGGCTCCAGTCTGCCGCGCTGGACGAACTCCTCGACGAGCGCATCGCGGCGCTGTCCACGGCGCCGCCCGTCTACCCGCCCGAGACGGCGGCGCCCCCCGCCTCTCCCGGCCCCGGCGCCTTTAAGCTCGACCGCGACGCGCTCCGCACGCTCTCGGACCCCGTTCTCGTGCTCGTGCTCCGGCGGGCCGTGACACGCCTTGGCGGCGAGCCGTCGCGCGCGGCCACCGCCGAGCTGCTTCGTTTCGTGCGCGAATCCGCCAGCGGCCGTCGCCTGCGCCCCACCGGCGGGGTCACGGTCGAACACCGCCTCGATGAAGTCCGCATTCGTCGAGCTACCCACCCGGCGC